>CAMMYM010000008.1 GCA_946527725.1 uncultured Clostridia bacterium | reverse complement strand
ATATATGTGACCTCCTGTGATATCTGCTCTGATCACCGGCCCATTATAGCAGAAAACAGCATACAGAAAAAGACCGGACCCGGCCCGGAAATGAGACGGAGTCCGGCAGGATTCACTGGCTCAGCGCCCGGTGCGGCGGCAAGGGGCGGGAGCGGTGCCGCAGCATTACGGTTTCCGGCACCTGCCCAGCAGCATTTTCACTACGGAATGGATCAGATTCCTGTCTTCCTCAGACAGCTCCTGTGAGACCAGGTATGCTGTCTGCAGCCATTCCCGGTCCGTTTCGTACATCTGTTCAGCACATGACTGCAGGTCTTTGAGCATCCCGTCCGGGCCGGTCAGGACAAGGGTGAGCTTTTCCTCCTTCCGGCCCTGGTCCGGCTGGCGGTTTTCGGGCATGTAGCCGGCAAGTTCGAGCAGATATGTATAATCAAGCACCAACGCACCGGCCAGGGAGTTCAGGACCGTTGGAGCAGGTTTCTTGCGTTTCCCGGATTCGATGCGGGAAATTTCCGCCGAGCTGACCCCGCATCTTGCAGAGAGGTCGCGAAGGGTGTATCCGCGCTCGTTACGGGTCTGGTTCAGGTATTCTCCAAGTGTCATGCTGCAATTCCTCCAGTCAGCGTATTTGAGTATTTGCCGGATGTAAACAAATTGTACCACATTCAGAAACCGAAAGGAAGAGAGAGAACGTATCGGCCGATGAACAGGAATGATACTGTATAACAGGAAAATTTGCATCCCGGCGGCCTGTATGGTAGGATGATACAGCACGGCAGAAGGCCGTGCAACCGGAAAGGGGAACTGACCTATGAAGAAAACAATCTGTATCCTGGCCGCGCTGGCAATGATGGCGACCTGCGCCTGTTTCGGCGCATTTGCCTCAGAGGCGGACCGCACATACGATATGCCGGTTGCGGGGATGAAGTTTACTGCACCGCAGGCATATGAAGACGCCAAAGGACTGATCAGCACGGACGGTGTGATGGAACTTGGGGAAGGATCAAACGTTTTTTATACATATTTTTATTACGGGGCGGTAGACGCGGAAGAGATGATCCGAATGGCAAATGAGGATCCTGATGGGCTGCAGGGCCGCCTGTGCGTCCTGTTTTACGCTTTTGCGGTCGGCGGCAACCGGGACTTCAGCGCGGTTACGGAGGCGACAGGCGGAAGTGTGACACAGGAGGACGTTATCCGGATCGGCGAGAGTGAAACTTACACATTCTGGCTGTATATGATTCAGGAACCAGGGTTTGCAGAATCCATTGGAGCGGAATACCGCGATGATTATGAAAACCTGTGCAGCCGGGGTGACGAGGTTGCGGCAGGATTTACATGCTACGAACCTGTCAATGAGTATACGGGTATTACGGGCACGGTGCTCCGCTTTACGGGAGCGGACCTGGACGGCAACCCGGTTGCGTCGGAAGACGTGTTTGCAAAGCATGAGGTGACCATGGTCAATATCTGGGCAACATGGTGCGGCCCGTGTGTGGGAGAACTGGCGGAACTCCAGGCAATCCATAACCGGATACTCGGAGAAGACTACGCAGTCGTCGGCCTGATGGCGGATGACGACACGGCGAAGGCACGCCGGCTGCTGGAGGAAAACGGGGTAACCTATGATATCGTGGTAGCGCCGGCCAATATCAGCAGCATGCTTCCCATTGTCGGATATCCTACGACAATCTTTGTCGACAGGGAAGGAAAAATTATCGGAACCATGGTTGTCGGCGCGTATCCGGACCAATATGAAGCCGCACTGGCATCCATCCGGGAAAGAAAGGGCAAAGTACAGTAAACAGGCCGGCAGGCCCGGAAAGGAATACAGATACCGGGCAGATGTGCTATAATGCATACGGTTGATCAGAATGACACCCAAGGAGGAAGAAACAGATGAGGAAACTGATATCGCTGATCCTTGCAATTGTGATGGCAGCCGGAATCGCCGCCGCGTCGGGTGAGGGCATGCCGGCGACAGGCACAGATATCGGCGGGCACGAGATCCGGGAAGAACAGCCGGCGGTGATCCCTGACAGGGATAAAGAAGACGAAGATGAGGACGAGGACAAGGACGAAGACGAAGACGAAGACGAGGACGAAGACGGGGAGGAAGCCCCTTTCGCTGACTGGAATCCGAACGCGCCTGCACTGCAGGCCCTGATTGCTTATGTGGAAGCGGTAACTGACAAGGATTCCCCGGACTACATTCCGCCCGTGGACAGGATTGCTGTATTTGACATGGACGGTACACTCTGTGCGGAACTGAATCCAACCTATCTTGAGTATTACACGCTGGCATGGCGCATCCTGAAGGATCCCGGTTACCAGCCGGATGCGGAGATGCTTGCTTTCGGCCGGATGATCCGTGACAGCGCCCTTGACAAGTCCTTCCCGGACCACATGGATATGAAGCACGCCCTTCACGCGGCAAAAGCATACGCCGGCATGACGCTGACAGAGTTTGCCGATTTCATTACGAACTGCCTGGTTCGCGAAGCGGACGGTTTTGAGGGAATGACCTATGCCAACACTTTCTACCTTCCGATGATCGAAGTTGTTGAATACCTGGAAGACAACGGATTTAAGGTTTTCGTCTGCAGCGGCAGCGACCGGTTCCTTTGCCGTGTCTTTCTCGAAGGCGTGCTCGACATTCCGTACGAGCAGGTCATTGGCATGGACGTAGCGGTTGAAGCCGCGAACCAGGACGGAAAGGACGGACTGGATTACGCCTACACCAGCGAGGATTCGATCATCCGCACCGATGCGCTGCTGATTAAGAACCTGAAGATGAACAAAGTGGTCCAGATCGTCAGGGAAATCGGCCGGCAGCCCGTACTTTCCTTCGGCAACAGCGGCGGGGATACGAGCATGCATAACTATACGATTTTCAACAACCGCTACAAGAGTATGGCGTTCATGCTGATCGCGGATGACGAAGAACGGGACTACGGGAACGCTGAAAAGGTCCAGCCCCTCAGGGAAAAATGGGAAGCAAGCGGCTACCAGGTCATTTCCATGCGGGATGATTTCAGGACGATCTACGGGGATGAGGTCGTGAAGACAGGAACATTCCACTGGCTGGAAGACCTGGCAGAAGACCGGGTGCCCGCTGACGCGGAACCTGCGGAACAGGAGCCTGCAACAGATACAAGCCTGTAACGGAAGCATGGCACAAAAGAACGGACCGTATTGTTATTTACGGCCCGTTCTTTTTACGGTGTGCCCGGCGGATCAGAAACGGATTTTCAGGGTGTTCGCGCAGGCAGACGGGAGCTTCTCCGGCAGGGAGACAAGGAGGATTCCCATTTCCTGTACGAAAGGCACCGGCCCGGCACCCAGCAGTTCCACCGAGGTGACACGACGGTCGGCAAAACTGCGCAGGACGGCGGTGCCGCCGCTTTCGGCAGCCATCATGAAAGCGTATACCGCGCCGTCTTTCGTGACGAAACGGTAATCGCTGCGGTTCCAGTCGGTTTTATCCTCCGTGAAGCCCTCGATTTTCACCCGGGTTTCACCTTCGCCGAAGGTATGCCACGGCCTGGTTCCGTAGACGGCCTCACTGTTGACCGCAAACCATTCGCCGATCCTGTCGAGGATGAACTCCGCATCTTTGTCAATGGTGCCGTCCGGACGCTGAAGGATGTTGAGCAGCATGACTCCGTTCTTGGAGATGATATCCACCAGCATTTCGATGATCTGCGCGGGCTGTTTATAGGGATAATGCACATCATAGAACCAGTTGCCGATGCAGGTATCTGTATGCCAGGGCTCAGGCATAATGCCGGGCAGCTGGCTCTTTTCGATGTCAAGGACACCGATGCTGTAGATTTCAGGCCGGCGGTCTTTCTGCAGGTAGACGGCACGGTTTTCGCCATGGACGTCGATTGAGGTGTTATAGAGGCGGGCTACGGCTTCGAGCCCGTGGCGGTAGGCTGCGGGATCCGGCGAAGCCTGCTCGCCCATCCAGTGCTCCCCAAAGGGCAGGGCCCCGTCTGTATACAGCAGATCCGGGTGGAACCGTTCAATCATTTCCGTGACGCAGCGCAGCCAGTAATCCCTGAATTGCGGATTGGAAGTATACCACGGTGAGGCATCCCCGGGATTCTCCGTGCCATGCTCCTCGTTTGCATGATAAAAATCACGGTAAGCCGGATCGTTGCCGTCGTACGGAACGCCGGCATACGGACCGGACTTGTCGCAGCCTTTGTTGACCCGCCACCAGGAGAAAGAAGCCCCAAGATGTTCACTGATGCCGAAAGGCATACCGAGCCGGTCAGCCGCCTGCTTCCACATCAGGAGGATATCCTTATGCGGGCCGACATTGACGCTGTTCATGCGGTTGATTTTTGACCCGTAATTGAAAAAATGATCGTGATGAGTTGCCTGGGTCATGAGATAGCGGGCACCGGCTTTATAGTACCTGTCGATCAGCGCTTCCGGGTTGAAGCGTTCCGCTTTCCACAAAGCGCAGATATCCTTGTATCCGAATTCGGAAGGATGGCCGTAATGGCGCACATGGTATTCATACTGCGGGGTCCCTTCGATATACATGTTCCTGGCGTACCAGTCGCCGAACATCGGGACGCTCTGCGGCCCCCAATGGCTCCAGATTCCGAATTTGGCGTCACGGAACCAGTCCGGAGCGGAGTAAGTGCGAAGGGAATCAAAAGTAGGTTCAAAATGCTGGCTCATCGGCAGTCCTCCAATTGGTTTATATTTTCCGTTTACTGTCAATGTAGCCGAAAGGGAACGGCATGTCAAGAAAAACAAAAAGGGAACAGGAATTTATGATATAATTATCCAAATCAGACGCAAAAGGGGACGGAACGATGCGAATTTCAGAGCTGCTGAAACGGGATGGGGTGACTTTCTCCCTGGAGGTTTTTCCGCCGAAAACGTCCGAAAAGTACAGTGAAACCGCGGAGACCGCGCGCGAAATTGCCAGGCTGAAACCTGATTTCATGAGTGTGACATACGGCGCCGGCGGCGGAACGAGTGAATTTACGACCGGGATCGCCGCGGATATCCAGAAGACCCTTGGCGTTCCGACGCTTGCCCACCTGACCTGCGTCTCTTCCACAAGGGCGCACGTGATGAAGATGCTGCAGCTTTACCGGGAGAACGGGATCGAGAATATCCTGGCCTTGCGGGGGGATATTCCGAAGGACGGAAAGGTATCGGAGGATTACCGGTTTGCGGTGGAACTGATCCGGGATATCCGGGAGCACGGTGATTTCTGCATCGGCGGCGCATGCTATCCCGAAGGGCATATCGAAAGCGTACACAAAGCGGATGACCTGAAACACCTGAAGGAAAAGACGGATGCGGGACTGGATTTCCTGACCACGCAGATGTTTTTCAACAATTCGGTATTCTACAATTTCCTGTACCGTGCGCGGGAAGCGGGCATTACTGTGCCGATCATTGCCGGGATTATGCCGATCACGAACCCGAAGCAGCTTTTGCGCAGCGTTGCCATGAGCGGAACGGATGTGCCGCAGCGTTTCCGTGCCATTGTTGATTGTTTCGGAGAGAATCCGGCGGCGATGAAACAGGCGGGGATTGTCTACGCAACGGAGCAGATCATCGACCTGATTGCCAACGGGATCCGCCATATCCATGTTTATACCATGAACAAGCCGGAAGTGGCGGAAGGCATTATGAATAATCTTTCCGAGATTCTGAAGTGAAGGTGAGCGGATGAGGGTCCCGGTAGAAGAGGCGCTGCGCTATATAGGCGCTAAGGAGGCGGACGCGGATACCAGGCGCCTTGCGGAAGATTGCGCGCGGATCATGGAGAGCCGCCTGTCGCCGCGCTTTCTTTGGCGCGCCTTCCGGATCCGCCGGGGCGAGGGCCGGACCGAACTGCCGGAAGCCGGGATCACGCTCCCCGGAAAGCTTGCAGGGACGATGCTGACGGAATGCTCCGGAGCTGTACTGCTGGCGTGTACGCTCGGCGCAGGATTTGAGCGGATGATGAAGGAGTGGGAATCGCGGGATATGGCGCGGGCTGCCATGATGGATGCCTGCGGCAGCGCGTGGACAGAGGCAGCATGCGATGAAGCGGAACGGGAGATCGGCAGCCGTTTCCCCGGGAAATACATGACGGACAGGTTCAGCCCCGGATACGGCGACCTTCCGCTTGATCTGCAGGCGGATATCCTGCGGGCGCTTGACGCGGAAAGAAAGCTGGGCCTTACCGTAAACGGGAGCTGCCTGCTGATGCCGGCCAAATCGGTCACGGCGATCCTCGGACTTTCCGGAAAGCCGCAGGGAGCCAGGATCCGGGGCTGCGCATTCTGCCTGCTGCAGGCGGAATGCAAATACAGAAAGGAGCAGAAATTCTGTGGAAATGAAACTGCCTGAGCTGCTGGACGGAGCGATGGGAACCATGCTGCAGAAGAGCGGCATGAAACCGGGAACTGTTCCGGAAACCCTGAATATCACGGATCCCGGAAAAGTGGCGGAGGTGCACCGAGCGTATATCCGGGCGGGCAGCCGCGCAATCTACGCAAATACCTTCGGGGCAAACAGCCTGAAGCTGAAGGATACGGGATACACGGTGGCGGAAGTCGTTGCCGCGGGTGTCCGGATTGCCAGGGAATGCGCGAAGGAAACAGGGGCGCTGGCCGGCCTGGATGTCGGTCCGCTGGGCGTGATGGTTGAGCCCCTGGGTTCCCTGCCCTTTGAAACGGCGGTGGATTTATACAAGGAAGTGATGAAGGCCGGTGCGGATGCCGGCGCGGATCTGATTGCCATCGAGACGATGAGCGACCTGACGGAAACGCGCGCGGCGGTGATTGCAGCAAAAGAGGCAACCGACCTGCCTGTATTCGTAACGATGAGCTTTGACAGCACGGGGCGGACTTTCACGGGCTGTACGCCGGCTTCCATGGCGAGGACGATGGAAGGGCTCGGCGCAGACGCCGTCGGCGTCAACTGTTCACTGGGACCGCGGGAAATGGTTCCGATTATCCGGGAGATTCGGGAGAATACTACGCTGCCGGTCATCGCCAAACCCAATGCCGGCCTGCCGGATCCGGTAACAGGAGCTTACAGTGTGGACGCGGCGGAATTTACCGCTGCCATGCAGGAACTGGCAGCCGCCGGCGCAGAGATCCGCGGCGGATGCTGCGGGACAGATCCGTCGTTTATCGAGGCCCTGGCGCATTCCGTGTTTCCAAGGGCCGCGAAGCGGGAAACCGGGAGCGCGGTGTGTTCCGGGCCGGTCTGCCTCCGGACAGAGGGAATCAGGGTCATCGGGGAACGGATCAATCCGACCGGGAAAAAACGGATGCAGCAAGCCCTGCTGGAGGATGACACGGATTACCTGGTTGAGATGGCGATCCGCCAGGCGGATGCCGGCGCAGAAATCCTGGACGTGAACGTCGGTTATCCAGGGGTGGACGAGGCGGTAATGCTGCCGAAAGCTGTGAAAGCCATCCAGGCGGCGGTGGACCTGCCCCTGCAGCTGGATTCAGCAAATCCGGAAGCCATTGAAGCCGCACTGAGGGTATACAGCGGAAAAGCTGCTGTGAACTCCGTGAACGGCAAGGAAGAAAGCCTGCGTTCCGTCCTGCCGCTGGTGAAAAAATACGGCGCGGCTGTGGTTGGCCTGACGCTGGACGAGGACGGCATTCCGACCACGGCGGAGAAACGCTTTGCAATTGCGGAAAAGATCCTGCACCGGGCGCTGGCTGCAGGCATCCCCAGGGAGGACGTATGGATCGACTGCCTGACGATGACGGTGTCTGCACAGCAGGAACAGGCAAAGGAAACCCTGCGCGCGGTGCGCATGGTGACGGAGAAACTGGGGCTGAAGACGGTGCTGGGCGTCAGCAATATATCTTTCGGACTGCCAAACCGGCTGCTGGTGACACAGGCATTCCTGGCCAGCGCGCTGGAGGCAGGACTGACGATGCCCATTGTTAACCCGAACCAGAAGGAAATCATGGACCTGATCGCCGCACGCAGGGTGCTTAACGGTGAAGACGCGGAATGCAGGGATTATATCGGGCGCTTCGCGGAGACAGTCCCGGAAGGGCAGCCTGCGGAAAGGAAAGCTGCGCCGGAGGGGATGACGCTGGGTGAAGCGATCCGCAAAGGGCTCAGGAATGAGGCCGGAAAGCTGACTGTCCAGGCGCTGCAGACGCGAAAGGAAATGGAACTGGTAGAACAGGAACTGATTCCTGCGCTGGAACAAACCGGGGAAAAGTATGAGCAGGGGAAGGTTTTCCTGCCGCAGCTGCTGTCTGCAGCTCAGGCGGCGCAGTCCGCCTTTGAAGAGATCCGCTCCTCCCTGCTGAAAAAAGGGGAAAAAGGCACGGAACGCGGAGCGCTGATCATGGCCACGGTCCAGGGAGATGTTCATGATATCGGAAAAAATATTGTCATTACAGTGCTTGAGAATTACGGTTACCGGGTGCATGACCTCGGGCGGGACGTTCCGCCGGAGACAATAGTGAAGGAAACAAGGGAGAAAGGGATACGCCTTGTCGGACTCAGCGCGCTGATGACCACGACGCTGCCGGCGATGGAGAAGACGGTCCGCCAGCTGAAAGCGCTTGAAAACCCGCCGGAAGTGATGGTCGGAGGCGCTGTGGTGACAGACGAGTATGCCCGGAGTATCGGAGCGGACTATTATGCAAAAGACGTCAGGGACGCGGTGAAGATCGCATCCAGGGTTTTCAGCGTTTAACGGCGGAAGGCATGAAACCGGCCGGAGGGGTGACCTCCGGCCGGTTTCATGCGGAATGGGGAAACGCTTACTCTTCCGTTTCTATGGATTCTTTGACAGTGACAAGGACTTTACGGTCGTAGCAGCTGAAGATGCTGTCGACAGCCTCCTTGCCGGGAGCTTTGGTGAGCAGGCTGACCAACGGTACCAGTACCAGGCCGAAGATCATGCAGAACGCGCCGGCATTGATCGGGGACTGGAGAAAACCGAGGTTGACGTTCAGCACTTTCAGGTTGGCAAGCATGTCGATGATCATGAATACGGTTGAGAAAACCATGGAAGCCCAGCAGCCGCGGGCAGTCGTGCGCTTCCAGTAGAGGCCGTAGAGGAACGGGGCCAGGAACGCACCCGCCATGGCACCCCAGCTGACGCCCATCGCCTGGGCGATGAAGGCGACGCTTGACTTTGCCTGGACGATGGCCAACACGGCGGAGATGACAATGAAGACCACGATCAGCACACGCATGATGAGCAGCTGCTTTTTCTCGTCCATGTCTCTGATGACACGGCCTTTGAGCAGGTCCAGCGTTACGGTGGAGGAGGAAGTCAGCACAAGGGAGGAGAGCGTGGACATCGAGGCGGAAAGCACAAGGATGATGACCACAGCGATCAGGAACGGAGAGAGAGATTCCAGCATTGTGGGGATGATGGAGTCATATCCGTTGGCGGCAATATCGATCCTGTCGGAGAACAGGCGTCCGAAACCGCCCAGGAAATAGCAGCCGCCGGCGACGACAATTGCAAAGAAGGTGGAAATGATCGTTCCCTTATGGATGGCGCCTTCACTTTTGATGGCGTAAAATTTGCCAACCATCTGCGGCAGGCCCCAGGTGCCGAGCGAGGTAAGGAGCACAACACCCAGCAGGCTCAGGGGATCCGGGCCGAAGAAGGAATTGAAGATGCCGGGAACGTCGCCGTTCGCGATGCCGGAATCCTGCGCGGCGGACAGCCCTTTCAGGGATTCAATGAAGCCGCCGTTGTTGCCGAGCACGGCCAGGATGACAGCAACGATGCCAATCAGCATGATGATGCCCTGGATGAAGTCATTGACTGCAGTCGCCATATAACCGCCGACGATCACATAGACAGCTGTCAGGACCGCCATGACGATGACACAGACGGCGTAGTCGATGCCGAACGCCATCCGGAACAGGCGGCTCAGGCCGTTGTACAGGGAGGCTGTGTAGGGGATCATGAAAATGAAAATGATGACGGATGCGGCGATTTTCAGTGAAGTCGCATTAAAGCGCTTTTCAAAGAAATCCGGCATGGTAGCGCTGGAGAGGTGCTGGGTCATAATGCGGGTACGCCGGCCGAGAATCACCCAGGCCAGGAGCGAACCGATCAGCGCGTTGCCGATGCCGACCCAGGTGGAGGCGATGCCAAACTTCCAGCCGAACTGGCCAGCGTAGCCAACGAAAATAACGGCGGAGAAGTATGACGTGCCATAGGCAAAAGCAGTCAGCCAGGGACCGACGTTCCGCCCGCCGAGCACAAAACCGTTTACGTCGGTGGAATGCCTGCGGCAGTAGAAACCGACGTAGATCATGACGCCGAAGAAAACCAGGAGCATGCTGAGCTTGAGTGCGAGTTCACCGAATGACATGAAAACCCCTTCTTTCTGTGGCCCGGCTTATGAAAAAAGCCCCTGTGTCCGTCCGGACACAGAGGGCGAATTCACTCGCGGTACCACCTCAGTTTTACTGCATGAAAGCAGCCTCAGGATACTAACATATCCTTCACGCTGTAACGGGCGAACCCGGCGTTCCTACTTCCCGGGATGGGGTTGGGATTGCTGCTCCGGAGGGTAATTCGGAAAGACGGCCTGTCCGCCTTGCACCGGCCGGCGGCTCTCTGCACAGGGAAACGACCTTCCTACTGAGTCTCTTTCATCGCACCGCAATCATAGTACGGCGCTTATTCAGCGTCAAGAGGAGAAACACTGAAAGAACAAAGACGGTCCGGGAGCCGTGGCATGCGTTTTTAATATATTGACAAGCCGGAATGAAGTGGTATAATGTCCGCGTTCCGACGGAACAAAGACGCTGGGGGCGCCGCGGTGCGGCTGAGAGGACGGAGGTCCGACCCTTGGAACCTGATGTAGGTTATCCTACCGTAGGGAAGCGCAAAACTGACCTGTATGCGCTTCCGGATGGGGGCGCTTTTTTCGTGCGGAATAAAGAACAAAAATGAGAGGCGTAATGAACATGTCCGAAACGAAAAAGGGTACTCCAATCCGCTGCCTGACGGAAGGCGGCATCTGTGTCGGCCTGGCGATTGTATTAAGCTACCTGAAGATTCCCATTATGGCGGGTTTCGGAGGATTCGGAGGCAGCATCGATTTTGTTATGGTCCCGCTGATCGTCTTCGCGGTCCGCTGGGGTCTCGGGTGGGGCATCGGCGCCGGGCTGGTGTTCGGGACGCTGAAGTATTTCCTGGGTTCCAGCGGCGCGATCAGCTGGGTATCCATCATTTTCGACTATTCTGTGGCGTATGCCTTCGTCGGATTCGCGGGACTGTTCCGGCGCAAATACATGCTGCTTCCTGTGGCCGCGCTGGTGGGAGGTTTTGCCAGGTTCATCATTCACTTCATCAGCGGCGTGACAGTTTATGCCCAGTACATGCCGGAGGAATTCATGGGAATCAGCGGAATGACGCCCTTCGTGTATTCCCTGCTGTACAACGGAACCTACATGCTGCCGAATACCGTGATCGCCGTCGCGGTCTGTGCTGCACTGATTCCGGTGATTCCGAAGCTGGAACGGAGATGAGCAGGAGACGCTGCAGCTGCCGGGTTTGACAGTAAAAAAACAGGCGCATATAATTGGGAGGTCCGGTTCCGGAGATGAACCGGGCCTTTTCCAATGACCATGACGGAGGAGCACAGAGATGACGCTGACGAACAACCCCGCCTTTGCGGTCTGCCTGATGCTGGCCGGTTTTGCGGCAGCAGCGGTATGGTATGGTTTCAGGCTGAAAAAGGAGCACCTGCCTGCGCGCGCCGCCCTGGCGGCGGCTGCAGCCGGGGCATTGCTGGCACTGGTCTGCGCGAAAGCAGGGTATTTGCTTCATGATATGGGGGCAAATCTTTTCGAGGGCTATTTTGATGAGGTAACGGCGTTCGATCCTGCCATGTTTTCCTTTGTTGCCGGCGCTGCAGGGTTTTCAGCGGGGGTCGCGGTTTCGGCACGCATCAGCGGCATCCGCCCGATGAAGGCGCTGGATCTTTTCGCCGCGCCCGGCTGCGCGTTTATCTTCCTTGCCAGGATTGCGGAAGGCGGGATGGATACCATCGGTATCGGAGGCGAAGTCACAGCGGAATGGCTGCGTTTCTTCCCGCTTGCGATGAAGGACAGCTGGGGGGACGCGTACCTGGCTGTTTTCGTGCTGGAAGCGCTTTGGGCCCTGGTATGCCTGGTTCCTGCCCTTCAGGGAAGGAAAACGGAAAGCCGGGAAGGGGATACCTTCCGGCGGACGGCAGTCTGGCTGCTCGGCGCCCAGATCGGCTTTGAAATGCTGCTCACATATCCATATATCCGTTCTTTCTATACCAGCTTTGTCAGCCTGGAGCAGATCCTCTGCGCCATCCTGTTCATGGTGATCGCAGTGTGCGGCTGCAGGAGAAACAGAAACTGGAAGCCGGTTATTGCATCGGTGGCCCTGCTGCTGCTGAGCATGCTGTTCCAGTTCTACCGTGACAACAAGATCGGGATTATTTTTGAGGAAGGCTGGGAGTGGGCGCTGGACAACAAAGAGGCGATTTCCCGCACGATGTTCCTGCTGATTTCCGTGGGGCTGATCCTGGCCGGCGAGCGTTCCATCCGGCTCCGGAAAGGGAAAATGTAAACGGGAAGAAGCGATATTGTACAGGAATTGTAACAAAGTCTTGCAATTTTGGTAAAAATACGATAAGATTCTTCTGTTAATGATTAACGATTCATCAAGGAAACCGGAAATCGGAAACGAAAGGGTGTTATCGGTGGGAAAGCGGATCCTCTTGGTCGACGATGAGCCTTTGATCCTCAAGGGCCTGAAATATACCCTTGAACAGGAAGGATACGAGACGGAGAGCGCCATGGACGGCGAGGAAGCGCTGGCCATGTTTGAATCCGGCAATTTCGACCTGATTCTGCTGGACGTGATGCTGCCGAAACTGGACGGGATTTCCGTATGCCAGCGTATTCGTGAGCACAGTGATATCCCGATTATCATGCTGACAGCCAAGGGCGAGGACATGGACAAAATCCTCGGCCTGGAATACGGCGCTGACGATTACATGACAAAGCCCTTCAACATCCTGGAAGTCAAGGCCAGGATCAAGACGATTCTCCGCCGGGTTTCCGGCAACCTGCAGCAGCAGGAGCACCGGGTGATCCGGGTGCACGACATGGAGATCAACCTGGTGAAGCGCAGCGTAACCCTGGGCGGAAAGGATGTAAAGCTGACAGCCAAGGAATTCGACCTGCTCCAGATGTTCGTAACCAACCGCGGAACCGTGTTCAGCCGGGAGCAGATGCTGGAAACCGTATGGAAGTACGATTACGCCGGTGACGCCCGTACGGTGGACGTGCATATCCGCCGCCTGAGGGAAAAGATTGAACGGGATACCTCAAAGCCTGAATTCATCTTTACCAAATGGGGAGTTGGTTACTATTTCACGGATCAGGATTAAGCGTTTTGTCGGAGCCAGCATCAGGTGGAAAATCCTGCTGGCTTTTTTTGTCATTGTGGGGCTTTCCTTTGCCGTGGCGGCGACCAACCTGACCGGGCTTGTCCGGGACTACCTGTTTGAACAGAAGACGCGCGAGGACAGCCTGCTGACCGCGAAAGCAGCAGCTGCCGCGGCGCCTTTTTTTGATACGGCCGATCCGGAGGAAATCCACCGCGTACTGGCCGAAAATGCCCAGTCCATGGACGGCCGGCTGATGCTGATCGACCAGGATGGCAAGGTCCAGTATGATACGATGCGGGACATGAGCGGACGCCGGCTCCAGATGGAGGAAGTGCTGCTGGTCCTGACCGGAAGCTCGGAACAGGCTTACGGGATCCACTCGCCCGGCGAACCGGGCACATCCGGAATGGGCGGAAGCGATTACAACGGCCAGCTGGCTTACAGCGTGCACGCCATGGACGGGGAGAACGGGCAGATCGGAGCGTTGCTGTTCGTCAGCCGGATCCAGTCCCTGATGGATTCACTTGGGACCGTGCAGCTGCAGCTGATCAGCGTATTCGTGCTGATAGCAATCGCCGCGCTGGTCCTTGCCCTGATCATCAGTCAGGTGGTTACCAAACCGATTACGAACCTGAGCCGTACAATGCGCAAAATGGGCAAGGGGGACCTGAGCGTCCGCGTGCCGGTGCGGGGCAGCGGTGAACTGCGGGAACTGGCTGAAAACTACAATACGATGGCAGCTCATCTTGAACGCCTGGACAAGACCAGAAGCCAGTTCGTCTCCAATGCAAGCCATGAGCTGAAAACACCGCTGGCCACGATGAAGATCATGCTGGAAACGGTGATGTACCAGCCGGATATGCCTGCGGAGCTGCGCGCTGAATTTATGCAGGATATGAACCATGAAATCGACCGGCTGACAGGGATCATTACGGACCTGCTGACACTGACAAAAATGGACAGCGAGACGGGCGAGATGAAGAAGGAACCCGTCGACATGAGCGCACTGACGACGGAAGTGATCCACCACCTGCGCCCGGTGGCGGAAAAACGCGGGCAGCGGATGGAAAGCAATATTGTTTCAGACCTGGTCATGCCCGGGGACAGGGACCGCCTCTATCAGATCCTCTACAACCTGGCAGACAATGCAATCAAGTATTCCCCGGACGGGGGCAGGATTGCCGTTTCACTGCGCACGGAGGAGGACGGCCTTGTCTGGCGTGTGCGGGACAACGGTGTAGGAATTCCGGCAGAGGACCAGGAGCATATTTTCGAACGCTTCTACCGGGTTGATAAGGCAAGGAGCCGGGAGACCGGCGGCACAGGACTGGGCCTGAGTATCGTGAAACAACTGGTGACGATGCATGGCGGTGAAATCACCGTACACAGCGAACCCGGCCGGGGATCCGAATTTAAAGTAGTCTTTCCGCAGGGAGGTACAGCGTCATGATAAAAAAAGCCTGCTGCCTGCTGACAGCCCTGTGCCTGCTGATGGCCGTGACCGGCTGTGCCCGCAAAGGCGCGGAAGAAAGGGAACCGGTAAACACGCTGCCGCCGGCATCCGTGCGGTGGGAAGCACCGGACGGGGACCGGGCAATCCGCAAGCCTGCGGATTATGTGCTCTATGTGCCTGAACAGAATGCCCAGCAGCTGGAGCCTGTCGGGATCCGCCTGGATGAGGCAGACCTGAAGGATACGGCGTCAGAACTTGTCCGGAACCTGCTGCGGGAAATCAATGAAAGCGGTGCGCTCCGGACAGAGCGCGAACTGGACACAGTCAGGGAAACGCCTGTGGAAATCAGCCGCGGAGTCTGCACGGTTAACCTTTCATCATCTGCCCTGCAGCTGAGCTACAGTGACTATTACAGGCTGGCGATCGCACTTTCCACAACGCTTTCTGCCCTCGATGAGATTGAATATGTGAATGTGCTGACAGCCGGGCAAAGTGTTGCGCTCGACTCCGCCGGCAGGCTGCCGATGGGTTCACTGATCGGGCATGCGGACGAGAACCTCTCCGTTCTCTGGGAACAGATGGAAGCACGCCGGACGCCCCAGGGCGGGGATGCGGGTAAAACATTGCTGAGCACGCAGGCGACGGTTTATTACCCGCTTACGGAGGGAAGAGGGATCGCATGCGAAAGCCGCCGGATTTCCTTTGAAGGGCAGACAGCCAGCCAGCTTTCCTCCGCACTTCTGGATGCCATCGGCGGAACAGTCCGCGCGAAGATCGAATCGGACAGCGTACCGGACCTGTGGGAGTATATGGTTCACGAACCGGTGACGAATGAAATGGAGGAAGGCGGAAAGCTGATCACGCTGAGCTTCAGGGGGGACCTCCAGGAGCTCCTGGACGGATGGCATACGGATATCTCCTGCCTGGCCGCGGCAATCACAATGACCCTGACGACATTTGTGCCGGGTACCGCAGCCGTGTGCCTGCGGATCGGGGACAAACCGGTGACTGAACTGGGCAATAACCGTTTCAGCGTGGGAACGATTCTGGGCGGACTGATGCGCCGAAACACGTTTATCAGGTTCCTGACAGGCAGTACCGGCGTTTATTTTGTGAAGGACGGTGCATTGGTCCGTACGGAACAGCCGGTGGAACGCGATGCGGCGGACAGTCCCAGGGTGCAGCTGGCTGCCCTGATGCAGGGGCCTGACAGCGTGGAGCGGGAAAAAGGAATCGTTTCGCCCATGCCGGAAAGCATCCGGGAAGACGACCTGCTGGGGATATCAGCGGAAGGGGAGACGCTGCTGGTCAATTTCAGCCGCAGGTTCCTTGAAGCGGTGAAAGACCAGGGACCGGAAAACGAGATGCTCCTGTGCTATGCGGTTGTGAATACACTGTGCTGCAATACGGGCATGAAACGGGTGTGCTTCTTCTTTGAAGGAGAACAGGCGGAAAAGATTGCCGGGGAAATCTACTGGGCCGGGGAGTTCCTTTACAACCCGGAGCTCTGAAACAATCATTGCCGTGTCAAAGGAACAGCTGCCGGGAAATGATGCCGGCGGCTTTTTCTGATTGTTCACATTGCGTTCATATTGCGGTCAAAATGCAGGCTTACAATACAGCCGAAAACCGAAAGGAGGTTTGACTTATGAGAAAGATGATGAATAAGAAAGCCCTGGGCGTCATTGCCCTGGCGCTTGTGTGTGTGATGGCTGGCACCGTGATCGGAACGGCGCATCCCGCCGCTGCGGCAGAAACGGAAAAAACAGTCCTGACTTCCCCGTTTACCGAGGCAATCGCCAAGGTTCGGGACAGCGTGGTAGGCGTTTATAACTACCAGCAGGTAAACACCTACGGGAATGGTTACGGATACGGCAACGGCTACGGATACGGCGGCAGTATCTGGGATATTTTCGGCTACGGATACGGCAACGGCTACGGATACGGCAACGGAAACGGATACGGCAACGGCGGCCGGCAGGAACAGGAAGTCAAAGCTGCCAGCGGGAGCGGCGTTGTGGTCGCGAAGGAATATGTGCTGACGAACTACCATGTGGTTGAAGGCGCCAGCAGCCTGAAGATCTCGATTGGCGGGGACGATTCCAACCTGTATGACGCAACTGTGGCAGCGGCTGATTCTGACAAGGACGTTGCCGTGCTGTATGTCCCGGGACTTCCGCTGGAGCCCGTTGAACTGGGCGACAGCGACAAGCTGCAGGTCGGCGACTGGGCGATCAATATCGGCAACGCCATCGGCTTTACCGGAACGGTTACCGCGGGCATCATTTCCGCACTGGACCGCGAGATTGAAAGCGACACGACCAAGATGGACCGCTTCGGACGCAGGAGCGCCGTGATCAATACAATGATCCAGACGGACGCGGCAATCAACAGCGGCAACAGCGGCGGCGGTATGTTCAATACAGCCGGCCAGCTGGTCGGTATCCCGACACTGAAATACAGCGGAAGCCGTTTTACCAGCGGTGCTTCCGTGGAATCCATCGGAATGTGCATCCCGATCAATGAAGCGAAACCCGTGATCGAAAAAGCACTGAGCGGGGAGAAGCAAGCCCCGGAAACGCCGGATGGGGATAAGCAGACAGCCGACAGCAGCGAACAGCAGGCCGGCGGCCGGATCGGCAAACCGCGCCTCGGTGTCTCCGTAGCAACCCTGAATACGTACGGTGTCCTGCCCAACGGCGCGTATATCATTACCGTGGAAGCCGGAAGCCCTGCAGAGAAAGCGGGCCTGAAGGCTGGCGACACGATTGTTGAACTGAACGGCCAGGTGCTGAACAATACGACGGACCTGATGGAAGGGCTGGAAGGCCTCCGTGAGGGTGACACTGTGAAGCTGACAGTGTGGCGGCCCAATGAAGTCAACAACGCGGAAAAAGCAGATATCAGCACGGAAGGTGAATACCTGGAGAACATCGAGGTAAGCCTTGCAATGCTTGACGCGGTCGCCCAGTAAACCGGCAGCGGCCTGACAGGCGCCGGGGAAGAAATTCCCCGGCGCTGTTGCGTTCCGGCATGGACGAAAAAGGATAAGAAACGACCAGATATTCGCTTTTCAGACTGTGGAAAACAGGATATAATGATTCCGTAGGTGTTATGATCCTTGTGACCGAAATGGGAGGAACAC
Source organism: uncultured Clostridia bacterium (assembly GCA_946527725.1). GTDB lineage: Bacteria > Bacillota > Clostridia > Christensenellales > Aristaeellaceae > Aristaeella. The sequence goes on along the minus strand of CAMMYM010000008.1, from coordinate 15,318 downwards.
CATGACTGATTTCGTGAGCAGCTGGAACACGGATTCATTTTTGACTTGTCCGGTCGGGCCTCTGGGGCTGATTGCGATGCCCGGAACCGAGGAGATCGGTGAGAAGGTGAATAACTGGCTGAAGAAGTGGCGCGACCACGCGGAGGAATCCGAGCCCGGTGATATGCGCACTTCTCCCGGTATGGAACGCCAGGATTTCCTGATCAACGTTACCTGCCCGCGCTTTGGCAACGGTGAAGGCAAGGGAATGATCAAGGAAAGCATCCGCGGATACGATATTTATATCCTGTCGGATCCGGGCGCATATAATGTGACATACGAGATGTTCGGGCAGAGGATTCCCATGAGCCCGGACGAGCATTTTGCAAACCTGAAACGTATCATCGCTGCCATGAGCGGCAAAGCGAAACGCGTATCGGTCATTATGCCGATGCTTTACGAAGGCCGCCAGCACCGGCGCGCTTCCCGCGAGAGCCTGGACTGCGCCATGGCCCTCCAGGAACTCATCGGTATGGGCGTGAGCAATATCATCACTTTCGACGCGCACGACCCCCGCGTGCAGAACGCGATTCCCAACGCAGGATTTGAAAGCGTCATGCCGAGCTACCAGATTTTCAAAGCACTCCTTCGCAACGACAAGACGCTGAGGATCGACAAGGAACACATGATGATCGTCTCTCCCGACGAAGGCGCTATCGACCGGAATATCTTCTACGCTTCCGTCCTCGGGCTGGATATGGGGCTGTTCTACAAGCGCCGGGATTATACCCGCGTGGTAAACGGCCGGAATCCGATCGTCGCCCATGAATACCTGGGAGACAGCGTGGAGGGGAAGGATGTTTTCGTTGCGGACGATATGATCTCCAGCGGCGAGAGCATCATTGACCTGGCGAAGGAACTGAAAAAGCGCAAGGCCAACAGGATTTTTGCAGGATGCACGTTTGCCCTGTTTACGAACGGCCTGGAGAGCTATGAAAAAGCTTACCGGGACGGCCTGATCGACCGGGTGATTTCCACCAACCTGACTTACCGGAACCCTGAACTCGCAAAGACGGAATGGTTTGTGGAAGCGGACATGAGCAAGTACATCTCCTATATCATTGCGACGCTGAACCATGACCGCAGCCTGAGCATGCTGCTGAATCCGTATGACAGGATTCACGCGCTGATCAAGCGGTACAACAACGAACAAAAGGAAGCCGGAATGCGGCTGGTATAAAACGAACGCGCCGGGGCCAAATGGCTCCGGCGCATTCATTACCGGCCATAACGCCGGGAAAACGTCGAATCAGTCTGCTGAAAAGGTGCCGTCCTCAATCGCGGCAATCATATCGACGCGGCGCTGATGGCGGCCGCCTTCGAACTCCGCGGTCAGCCAGTGGCGTGCAATCATCTTTGCCACTTCGACGCCGACGACACGGGCGCCCATGGTCAGGATATTGCTGTTATTGTGGCGTTTGCTCAGTTCGGCGCTGTAGACATCGCTGCAGGTGCAGACACGGATACCCTTCACCTTGCCGGCGGCAATGCCGATGCCGATGCCTGTTCCGCAGATCAGGATACCGCGGTCGCATTCGCCGCCGGCAACAGCCTTTGCTGCTTTGTATCCGTATACAGGATAATCGTCGTCTCGGTTGGCTGCGTCATAGTTTCCGAAATCCTTCCATTCAAGCCCCATCTCATCCAGCATTTTTGCAATTTCCGCCTTCATGGCGACGCCGGTATGGTCACAGGCAAGCGCGATCATTGTGTATCCTCCTTTGCATCTTCATAGTACCTATGCTATAATACGCCATTGTTCAGCGAATTACAAGGAGGCCGGCTGGGATGCTTCACCATTGTGACCTGTGCCATATCGACCTGGACCGGATTACGGTCCGCCGCGGCGGTCAGGTGCTGCTGCAGGATGTGTCCATGCATATCCATTGCGGACAGCTGACGGTGCTGATTGGCCAGAACGGCGCAGGAAAGACGACACTGATCCGCGCATTGCTGGGGCAGATTCCGCATACCGGCATCATTCGCCATGTGGACAGCAGGGGGCTGGATATCCCGCACCTGCGAACAGGCTATGTTCCGCAGGTCCTGCAGTTTGACAGGGAAATGCCCCTGACGGTGCAGGATTACCTTGCAGCTGCCGTTTCCCGCCGGCCGGTTTGGGCGGGCGTATCAAAGCAAACGAAGGAAAAGGTTTCACGGATGCTGCGGGACGTGGATGCCGCAGGACTGGAAAACCGGCTGCTCGGACGCTGCTCCGGGGGTGAGCTGCAGCGGGTGCTGCTTGCGCTTGCGCTTGAGCCGGCGCCGGACCTGCTCGTGCTTGACGAACCGGTGAGCGGCATTGACCGTAACGGCCTGCGGATGTTCCTGGAAACCCTGACGGATCTCCGCACCACCCGCCATATGGCCATCCTGCTGGTAAGCCACGACCTCCGGTTCGTGCGTGAGTATGCGGACCACGTTGTGCTGCTGGAGAAATCCGTGCTGACGCAGGGAACACCGGGGGAAGTGTTTTCATCCCCTGAATTCAGTGCAGTTTTCGGAACCGGCGACGAAGAGGAGGATGACTGATGGAGGGAATCTACAGCATCATGGAAGCCATCCTTCCGCAGGACGCTTTCCGGTTTGACTTTATGAAGAACGCGCTGCTGGCGGTGCTGCTGCTGACCCCGATGCTGGGGCTGCTCGGCACGATGGCGGTGAACCACCAGATGGCTTTCTTTTCAGACGCTCTTGGACATTCAGCGCTGACGGGGATCGGCCTGGGTATTGTCCTGGGGTTGCGGAACGACCTGCTGGCGATGCTTGTTTTCGGTGTGGTCTGGGCAGTCATGATCTGCCTGATCAAACAGTCCGGTTCCGCTTCGGCCGATACGATCATTTCCGTCTTCTCCTCAACATCCGTGGCTGCCGGGTTGCTGATCCTGGCCCGGGGCGGACAGTTTGCAAAGTATTCTTCGCTCCTGATCGGCGATATCCTTGCCGTATCGCCGCAGGATCTGCTGTATCTGCTGCTGGCGCTTGCCGTGACGCTGTCGCTGTGGATCGTCCTGTATAATGCACTCCTGATGACCAGCGTGGATCCGATGCTGGCCAGGTCCAGGGGCATCGCTACCCGGGCCATTGAGTGCGGGTTCGTGGTGCTGGTTGCGCTGGCGGTCATGCTGTCCATCCGATGGGTAGGCGTGATGCTGATCAACGCACTTCTGATCCTGCCGGCTGCCGCGGGGAGAAACCTCGCGAAGAATTCCCGCCAGCATGCAGCGTGGTCCGTGGGTATCGCCATGGTGAGCGGGATCGCCGGACTTATTCTTTCCTATTACCTGGATACGAGTGCCGGCGCGACGATCGTGCTGGCTGCCGCACTCTTTTACGCCGCCAGCCTGGCAGTTCGGGGGATCCGGAAATGAGAAGGGACAGGAATGAAACACGCAGGCTGGTTCTGCGCGGCCTGCGGGACGGCTTTCCCATCGGCCTCGGATATTTTGCAGTGGCGTTCTCCCTTGGCATCACTGCAAGGGGTGCCGGAGTCAGCCCGCTGCAGGGATGGATTGCGAGCATCCTGAACCATGCGTCTGCCGGGGAATACGCCCTGTATTCCCTGATCGCAGCGAACGCCGCATACTGGGAAATTGCGGCGGTCATTTTTGTAACAAACATGCGGTACCTGCTGATGAGCGCCTCACTGAGCCAGAAAATGCCCCGGCAGGCAGGCTTTCTCCGCCGGCTGACGACGGGCTTTTTCATCACGGACGAAATTTTCGGGCTGGGCATTGCCTGGCCGGGAACCCTTTCCAGCCTTTACCTGGGCGCAGCCTTTGTGCTGGCAGATGCCATGTGGGCAACGGGCACGCTCTGCGGCATCCTGGCGGGAAACGTCCTGCCGGCGGAGGTTGTTACGGCGCTGAGCGTGGCGATCTACGGCATGTTCCTGGCGATCATCATTCCGCCGGCGAGGAAAAACAGGACTGTTGCGGGGCTTGTATTGGCGGCCTTCGCATTCAGCTTCGCGGCCTCACGGCTGCTGCCAGGCCTGTCAGAGGGTATGCGGACGGTTATACTGACTGTAACCCTTTCCGCAACGGCTGCCTGCCTTTTCCCGGTCAGTGACGGGGATGAGGACGGAACGGAAGGGGGCATGAAAGCATGAGCCAGGGAGGCATCTGGATCGCAATCCTGGTCGCCGCCGCGGTCAGCCTCGCAGTGCGTGCGCTGCCGCTGACGCTGATTCGCCGAAAGATCAGGAACCGGTTTATACGATCCTTTTTGTTTTATGTACCCTATGTGACGCTGGCGGTCATGACTTTTCCGGCTATGGTTGACGCCGCGGTGCATCCTGCCGCGGGGATCGCGGCGCTTTTCGCGGGCACTGCGGCTGCATGGTCGGGGGCCGGGCTCTTCCCGGTGGCGATCATATCCTGTGTGGTGGAATACCTTACCGGCCTGCTCTGACCGGAGATAAAGGCGGAGGAAGATATGGTTTCATTTACAAGCGATTACAATACAGGCGCGCACCCGGAAGTCATGAAGCGCCTGATCGACACAAACGCCGAAGCGGTGCCGGGGTACGGCGCCGATCCATTCTGCGCTGCAGCTGCGGAAAAAATCCGTTCCGCTGCCGGAGTCCCCGGCGCACAGGTTTTTTTCCTGACAGGCGGCACGCAGACAAATGCCGTTGTGATCTCGTCCATGCTGGCGGACTATGAGGGCGTGATTGCCGCGAAGACCGGGCATATCAGTGTGCACGAAGCCGGTGCTGTTGAATATACAGGGCATGAGGTCCTGGAACTGCCGCAGAAGGAAGGCAGGATTATCCCCGAGGACCTGGCGGCATACCTGGCCGCTTATTATGCCGACGACAATCACGAGCATATGACCTTCCCCGGAATGGTGTACCTGTCGCATCCGACGGAATACGGCACGCTGTATTCCAAAAGGGAACTCGGGCAGATTGCTGAAATCTGCCGGCAATACCGCATGACCCTTTTCCTGGATGGCGCGAGGCTGGCTTACGGACTGATGAGCGGGGAGACAGACCTGACCCTCCGGGATATTGCGGAATTGTGCGACGTGTTCTATATCGGCGGGACAAAAGCCGGCGCGCTGTGCGGGGAAGCGGTTGTGTTTACAAAGGAAAACATGCCCCGGCATTTCCTGACATCCGTGAAAAAGCGCGGGGCACTGCTGGCGAAAGGACGCCTCCTGGGCGTGCAGTTTGATGCGCTGTTCACCGACGGGCTGTTTTTCCGCATCGGACAGCATGCAATCGATATGGCGGAAAAAATGAAAGGGATTTTCCGCAAATACGGTATTCCGTTCTTTATCCAGTCGCCGACGAACCAGCAGTTTGTCGTCATGGAAGACGGAATGGTTGAGAAGCTCGGCAGGAAGGTTGCTTTTGAGTTTTGGGAGAAGAAGGATGAAACCCATACGGTCGTCCGGTTTGTGACGGGTTGGTCCACGTCGGAAAACGACCTGCTGGAACTCGACAGGTCGATTGAAGAAGTTATCCGCGGCGTATGATCCACCTGTCGGACAAAGCGAGCAGGGCGGGCAGCAAGGTCAGTACCAGCAGGACCGACATCAGGGCGCCTCTTGAGATCAGCAGGCCGATGCTCGAAATATAATAGATGCTGCACAGCTTTCCGATCACATAGCCGGCGGTAACCAGGATGATCCCTGAAGTCAGCACAGTAGGAAGCGCGGTGCGCATTGCGGCCGGGACAGCTTCCGCGGCGGAAAGGCCTTTCCGCCGGAAGCTCCTGTACTGGTCAGAAACCAGGATGCCGTAATCGATGGTGGCGCCCATCTGGATGGAGAGGCAGATCAGGTAGGAAATGAAGAAAACCGGTTCCCCGGCGATTCGGCTGATGCCCATGGTGATCCAGATGGCTCCCTCAATGACGAATACCAGGATCAGCGGCAGAACCAGGGAACGGAAAGACAGGACCACAATCAGCAGGATTGCAAAGAGCGTAATCAGGTTTACCTTCAGCAGGTCACTCCGGAAAGCATGCCCGATATCGTAAGTGGACATGGCGGACCCGGTTATGTAGTAGCTGTCCCCATAAAACCGTTCCGCAGCTGCGAGCACAGTATCCATACAGGTGCTGAAATCCCGGTCTGTTGCAGAAAAGGCAGGTTCCATGACGATCCTGTGGTAATGATCCCCGACAAACCCGCTTCGGGCGGCTGCCAGCTGCTTTTGCAGCTCTGCAACCTGCGGATTGCCCCCCGCGACCGAATCCGCTGCGGCAAGCAGGCGGTCTGCACGGACCGAATTCCCGAAACCGTTTACAAGGAAGAACAGGGACACAGCAGCCGGATTCATGCCGGTCATCTCCGCGACGTCAGCCGCGGAGTATTCTTTCAGGGCGGCTGCCCCGGTCGTCACCATTGCCGTAATATCCCGGACCACGGGGGACCCGTCCGCGCGCCTGAGGGAGGCAAGGTCCCGGACAAGCCCGCGCTGCGTGTCATAGCTTTCGTCGGATTCATCCCCGGGCAGGAGCAGGACCAGCGGATTCGAGGAGCCGAAAAGCTCCGAGACCTGTCCGGCTTCGGTCCGTACAGAAGCGCCCGGTTCTGTGAAACGGAATTCATTCTGAAGTGAGAAGAAAGCACCGCAGAGCACTGCGGAAACCAGCAGAACCGCTGCCGGTTTCCGCATGCGGTACACGGCAGTTCCGAGCCTGTCCCCGCTGAAACGGACAGGACGGTGCCTTGTTTTCAGCAGCGCTTTTTCCAGCAGCAGCGTAAGGGAAGGCATCAGCAGATTTTCAGGACCAGGCGGAGCTGTTCGGTGGAACCGAATTCTTCGTGCATGACCGCCAGCGCTTTTTTCGTCATCGTGTCATCTGACAGGTAACGGGTCAGGTCATAGTTAATCCTGGTCCTGCCGATCCGGAACACGCTCCATGCCGTGACGAGCACAGCGGCGGCAAGGATCCCTATTCGGCAGCGGACAATCAGGGCAGCCAAGCGTTTTTCCATGGCGTTGATCTCCTCCAAACAGCGCCGGATTCCAGATATGACCCATATAACCGGGCCGGGGTGTTTTCCTTTACAAGCCGGTATGAAGCGCGTATAATATACAAGTATTTTTATGCCCTTACGGTGAGGAAAGAAGGGGTATCCATGGGCAAGATCATTGCGATTGCGAACCAAAAGGGCGGCGTCGGGAAGACGACGACGGCCGTAAACCTCTCCGCAGCAATCGCGGAGGCCGGAAAAAAAGTACTGATGGTGGATCTCGATCCGCAGGGGAATACAACGAGCGGCCTGGGAGGCCGGGTGAACGAACGGAATTCCGTTTATGACGCGATGATGGGAAGGACGGCGCTGAAAGAGTGCCTCCAGAAAACGGAAATCAAGAAGCTCCACCTGATCGGGGCGGATATCCGCCTGGCCGGCGCCGAAGTCGAACTTGTCAGCGTGAACGACCGTGAGTTTTACCTGAAAAGACTGCTGGGGCCAATCCGGGACGATTATGATTTCCTTTTTGTCGACTGTCCGCCCAGCCTGAGCCTGCTGACACTGAACGCACTGGCTGCAGCAGATACGGTGCTCGTACCGATCCAGTGCGAATACTATGCGCTGGAGGGTGTAACCAGCCTGATGAATACAATCCAGCGTGTAAAGCGTTCCTTCAATCCGCATCTTGAAATCGAGGGAATCCTGCTGACGATGCTGGACGGGCGTACAAACCTCGGCCTGCAGGTAGTGGACCAGGTCAAGAAGCATTTCAGGAAGCAGGTTTTTGCCACGACCATTCCGCGCAATGTCCGCCTGGGTGAAGCACCCAGCCACGGACAGCCGATTTCCATATATGACCCGCGGAGCACAGGCGCCATGGCCTACCAGTCGCTGGCGAAGGAAGTGCTCGCCCGGAACAAAGGGAAGAAGTAACGCAAAGATTGGAGAGATACAATGCCGAAGAAGACACACGGGCTCGGCCGCGGACTGGATTCCCTGTTCCAGGACATGGAAATGGAGGAAACAGGAAGCGGAATCCAGGAAATATCCGTCGGGGAGCTTGATCCGAATCCGGATCAGCCCAGGCAGACCTTTGACGACGAAAGCATCGCCCAGCTGGCGGAAAGCATCCGCGACCAGGGCGTATTGCAGCCGCTGCTGGTGGTTCCCTCAGGCAGGGGAAGATACAGGATCATCGCTGGGGAACGGCGGTTCCGCGCGGGCAGGCTGGCCGGACTGGAGACGCTTCCGTGCATCGTAAAGGATATTGATGTAATCCGCCAGATGGAGATTGCCCTGATCGAAAACCTGCAGCGGGAAGACCTGAACCCGCTGGAAGCCGCAAAGGGAATCCAGGCGCTGATGAAGCAATGCGGATATACACAGGAGAAAGTCAGCGCACGGCTTGGAAAGAGCAGGCCGGCGGTGGCAAACCTGCTTCGCATGCTTACGCTGCCGGATGAAATCACGGAGATGGTGCGCGACGGGCGGCTGAGCGCCGGGCATGCCCGGGTACTGGCCGGCCTGCAGAATCCCGAGGAACAGATCCGGCTCGGCCGAATGGCAGCGGACGAGGGAATGAGCGTCCGCCAGCTGGAGCAGATAGCGTCCGCAGCGAAAACAGCGCGGCCTGCGAAAAAAAGGAAACCGGCCGTACTGCCGGCAGAGCTTTGTGAACTGCAGGACAAGATCCGCCTGAAGACCGGGCTGAAAAGCACGCTGACAGGCAGCATCTCAAGGGGAAAAATCGTCCTGCAGTACGGTTCCCGCGAAGAACTGGAGAGACTGAACGAAATGCTGGATATGATCCGGGAGTGACCGGCTGACGGCCAGGGAGTGAGGAGAGTGAGTATGGGAAAGACGGAATTGCCGAAAATGCCTTACTGGGACGGTCCGCTTGCCCATCCTTTCTACAGCAAGGTGGTCAAACGCGTGCTTGATCTGCTGCTGGCGCTGGTCCTGCTGATACCCGGCCTCCTGCTGATGCTGCCGCTGGCAGTATGGGTAAAGCTGGATTCGAAGGGACCGGTGCTGTACAGGGCTGTCCGCGGAGGATACCATAACCAGCCGTTCAGGATCTGCAAATTCAGGAGCATGGTGGTAGACGCTGACAAAACGGGCGGCTGTACGGCAAAAAACGATGCCCGCGTGACCCGGGCCGGAAAGATTATGCGCCGGCTGAAACTGGATGAACTGCCGCAGCTGTTCAATATCCTGAAGGGTGACATGAGCTTTGTCGGCCCAAGGCCGGAACTGCTGCTGTACACAGAACAGTATACAGAGGAGCAGCAGTGTATCCTGTGGGTCCGTCCGGGAGTAACAGACCGCAGCAGCATCGTCTATATCTCGCAGGACGAGATTGTCGGTGAGGAGGATCCGGTAGCGAATTTCGAAAAGCTGATCCTGCCGGAAAAGAACCGCCTCCGGGTTGAATACGCAAAGAGCCAGAGCTTCGGCCTGGACTGCAGACTGCTGGCGGAGACGGTGAAGGGCGTGTTCGGCAAAGCAGAGGATATGGCGCGCGAGCGTACAAGGTAAACCGTTCCGGTGATGAAGGATTTATTATTCAGTGTGATTTTGTTGGATGGAGTCATTTGATGGAGAATTATGAGGCGCTGGTTCACCAGGGATTTAAAGGCGGCAGGCCGGATACCGGGAATGCGGAAGTGCTGGCCTGGCTGATTCGCCGGAATGCCCTGGAAATGTCCCGGATCAGCAGGGGAAGCCATATCGGCAGCGTATTCAGCGTTGCGGAGATTATCGCGGTGCTGTATACGGGCATCCTGCATGTAAACCCGAAGGATCCGAAAATGCCGGGCCGCGACAGGCTGATCCTGAGCAAAGGCCATGCAGGAAGCGCGGTGTATGCGGCGCTGGCGGAAACGGGATTTTTTCCTGTGGAGGAGCTGAAAAACCATTATGCCAACGGTTCCATCCTCAGCGGGCATGTTAGCCATAAGGGCATACCCGGCGTCGAGGTTTCAACAGGATCGCTGGGGCACGGGCTGAGTATCGGCGCCGGTATGGCGCTGGGCGCGAGAATGAACGGGGAAGACTGGCGCACCTGGGTGGTCCTGGGCGACGGTGAATGCGATGAGGGCTCTGTTTGGGAAGCTGCCCTGCAGGCAGCACATTTTGGCCTTGACCGGCTTTGCGCCGTTGTGGATTACAACCATATGCAGAGCCTGTTTACCGTGGAGAAAACGCTGCGCCTTGAACCTTTTGAGGATAAGTGGAAGGATTTCGGATGGAACACAGAAAGCGTGGACGGGCATAATGTCCATGCGCTCCGCGCGGCTTTTGAACGCGCGCAGGCAAATGCCGGCAGTGGAAAACCGAGCATTGTGCTGGCGCATACTGTAAAGGGGAAAGGTGTTTCCTTCATGGAGAATAATATCCTGTGGCATTACCGTACGCCGCAGGGGGAGGAATATGAAGCAGCCCTGAAGGAACTGGAGGCGCACAGGCCGTGAGAGACGCGTTTGTACGGGCTTTGCTCGGGGAAATGGCAAAGGACGAAAGGATCATCCTGATCACGGGCGACCTGGGTTTCGGTGTGCTCCAGCCGGTGTGGGACCAGTTCCCGGACAGGATTATCGATGCCGGCATCGCGGAGCAGAGCATGGTTGGCCTGGCGGCGGGGCTTGCATCCACAGGCCGGATTGTCCTGGTATATTCCATCGGGAATTTCCCGACGCTGCGGCCCCTGGAACAGATCCGGAACGATTGCGCTTATCCGGGCGCAAACGTGAAAATCGTCTGCGTAGGCGGGGGTTTTGTATACGGAAGCCTGGGAATGAGCCACCATGCCACCGAGGATATGGCGATTATGCGGGCACTGCCGGGAGTGACCTGCTTTGCGCCGGGGGATCCGGCAGAGGCGGAGGCGGCGACGCGAGCGGTCATCCGGACTGAGGGAACGTGTTACCTGCGCCTGGGCAGGGGCAACGAGCCCAGGATCCATGAATATCCGGTAACGGACTGGTATCCTCCGGCGCCCCTGACGATCCGGAGGGGAACGGATATCGTACTGATGAGTACAGGAGGAATCCTGACACAGGCGGCGGAAGCGGCCCGGATCCTGGAAGAACGGGGGATCAGTGCGGAGGTAGTCAGTTTTCCGTGCTTCAAGCCCATGGACAAGGACGCAGTACGGAGGCTGACCGAACGTTTTTCACTGATGGTGACGGTGGAAGAACACAATGTGACCGGCGGGTTCGGAAGCGCGGTATGCGAGATCACTGCGGAGCTTGGCAACGGATGCAGGATTTTCCGCGTCGGGCTGAAAGACCGGTATACCGCCGTGGTCGGGAACCAGCAATACCTGAGGGAAGTATACGGGATGGACGCGGAATCCATCGCGGACAGAGCGGAGGCATTGATCCGTGAAAAGAGAGCTGACACTTGAGGAAATCCATGCGGAGCTGCTTTGCCAGCTGAGGGATATAACTGCCGTATGCGACCGCAACGGGATCGAGTACAACCTGATGTGCGGCACGCTGCTGGGCTGCATCCGCCACAAGGGATTCATTCCGTGGGATGACGACGTGGACCTGCTGATGACACGCGAGGAGTTTACAAAATTCCGCACGGTCTATCCTGCAGAGTGCGACAGGCAGTTTGAACTGACATACCTGGATACATGGACGCCGCGCGTCATGAACCGGGATCCGGAAAAAGCAGCTGCCTTTACGGACTTCTTTATCCTTGATCCGCTTCCGCCGGAGGGGCTCCGCCGGAAGCTGCACCTGCTGCACCTGCACCTGCTGCAGGGCATGATGAAGAAAAATGTGGATTACACGCGCTTCGGCCTGAAGAACAGGATCCTGCTGCGGACGACCCATCTGCTGGGGCTGCCCTTCAGCTACGCCTGGAAGGCAAAACGCTATGAGAAGGTTTCCACCAGGTACAGGGAAGGAAACGACCTGCATATGTCGAACGGAGCGTTCGAACTGATGACGCATGTCTGGCATCCGGAACAGTTCGCGGAGAAGATCCGCATGCCTTTCGAGGATGTTAACTGCCTTGTGCCGAAACGATATCAGGAAGTGCTGACTGTCCTGTTCGGGCCGGACTATATGACTCCTCCGCCGGTTGAGGAACGGGTTGCAAAGCATCTTGATCTGTGAAACGGCTGGTGGATACCGGCTGTTGTAACAGAAACGACAGCAAAGCAGGTATGGAATATGGAAATGTACTTCTGTCCCCTGTATTCAGGTTCAAGCGGAAATGCTTTATTCTGCCAGTACGGGGACACAAGGCTGCTGATTGATGCGGGAAAGACCGGAAGGGTCCTGGATGAGGCACTGGCGAAAATCGGTGCAGCGCCTGAAACACTCAGCGGGATCCTGATCACGCATGAGCATTCGGACCATATCCTCGGCGCAGGAGTGATGGCACGGAAATACCACCTTCCGCTGTATGCAACGCAGGATACATGGCAGGCGATGGCCGGGAAAATCGGGAAAGTGCCCGGGGACCTGATCCGCACGGTGCAGGCCGGAAAGAGCTTCTGGCTCGGGGAAATCGGCGTCGAACCGTTTTCCATTCCGCACGATGCCGCGGATCCCGTCGGCTACCGTTTATGGGGCGGAAGGAACAGCGTTTCCACCGCGACGGACCTGGGCGCTTTTACAGATTATGTTTATTCGAATATTGCCGGCAGTACGCTTGTGCTGCTGGAGAGCAACCATGATCCCGGCATGCTGCGGGCGAACCCGCATTACAACGCACAGCTGAAGGCGCGGATCCTTGGGGACCACGGACACCTGAGCAACGAGTCGTGTGCGAATGCCCTGCTGCGCCTTGTTGAAAGCGGGACGCGGAACCTGATCCTCGGGCATCTCAGCGGCGAAAACAATACGCCGGTGCTGGCCCGGAATGTTTCCGAAGCAGCGCTTCTCCGGGAGGGCATCCGCCCGGGCGAGGATGTACAGCTGGCTGTTGCGCTGCGGGACGAAACCGGGAATATTTATATGCTGAAAGAGACGGAATGATCCATGATCCTACTTGCCCTGCAGGATATCCGGAAGAGCTTCGGCACGCATGAAGTGCTGAAAGGTGTTTCGTTTACCCTCCAGGACCGCGAACGGATGGGCATGGTCGGCGTGAACGGCAGCGGAAAAAGCACGCTGATGAAGATCATTGCCGGAACCGAAACTGCCGACGGAGGTACAGTAAACCTCCAGAAGGGCCTTCGGATCGGTTACCTGGCCCAGCAGGGGGAACTGACCGGGCAGGAGACTGTGCAGGAAGTCGTGGAGAGCGTTTTTATTCCGCTGATGCGGATGGAAGAGGAAATGCGCTCCCTTGAGCATGAAATGGCGGAGAAGGGATCCGACGAGGAAGCCCTGCGCCGCCTTGGCGGCCGATATGACGCCCTGATGCGTGAATTTGAACGCCGGGACGGTTACGGCTGGCGTTCCCGCGTGACCGGCGTGCTGAAAGGGCTGAAGCTGTGGGACATGCGGGAAATGGAAACGTGCAGGCTCAGCGGCGGCGAACGGACACGGCTTTGCCTGGGCCGGATGCTGCTGTCAGATCCCGACCTGCTGCTGCTCGACGAACCGACGAACCACCTGGACCTGAAAAGCACCGCCTGGCTGGAAGACTACCTGAACAGCTACCGCGGCGCGGTGCTTGTAATCAGCCATGACCGCTATTTCCTGGACCATGTATGCGGACGGATGGCGGAACTGATCATGGGCACGGTGGAAACCTACACCGGCAATTATACGGAATATGTTGCAAAACGGGCGGAAGTATACGAAACACGGATGAAAGCCTGGGAAATGCAGCAGAAAGAAATCGCCCGCCAGGAAGCGATCATCGCCATGTACAGGCGTTTTAACCGTGAAAAGAGCATCAAGGCAGCAGAAAGCCGGGAAAAACGCCTCGAGAAGGTTGAAAGGCTGGAAAAACCGCAGGAGGAAAGGATCGTTCGTTTCCGTTTCGAAACCAGGCGGACAACCGGGGAGGATGTCCTTCAGGCGGAGGGACTGGAAAAGCATTTCGGCGCACGGGAACTGTTCCGGGAAGTGAAGATCCACCTGCGTGCCGGCGACCGTGTTGCACTGATCGGAGATAACGGTACGGGGAAAACGACGCTGCTCCGCTGCCTGACAGGCGAGGAGAAGCCGGATGCAGGACAGATCCGCTGGGGAGCCGGCGTTGATATCGGGTATTATGACCAGCACCAGTCGGGGCTGCATGAGCAGAAGACCGTGCTGGATGAAGTCTGGGACAGGTTTCCGCGGATGGAACAGTATGAAATACGCGGCGCACTTGGCTTGTTCCTGTTCAGCGGGGACGATGTGTTCGCACCGGTAAGTTCGCTCAGCGGCGGCGAGAAAGGAAGGGTCGCACTGACGGAGCTGATGCTCCGCAAGGATAATGTTCTCCTGCTGGACGAGCCGACCAACCACCTGGATATGGACAGCAGGGAAGTACTCGAGGACGCCCTTGAGGGCTATCCCGGGACGATCCTGGCCGTCAGCCATGACCGGTACTTCATCAACCGGTTCGCCGAAAAGGTGTTTGTGCTGGAGGAGAACGGCATCAGGGAATACCTGGGCAATTACGACAGCTACTACGAGAAGGCCTGCCGGGACGCGGAGCCTGACGCAGAGACGGCAGGTATGACGAAAACTGCGCTTGACAAGGAGAAAAAGCGCAGCCGTGAGGAACAGCAGCGGATCAAGGACCAGCAGCAGCGCCTGAAGCAGGCGGAGGAAGCCGTGGCAAAGGCCGAAAAGGAAGCAGCCGACCTCGAAGGGGTACTGGCCGATCCCGAAACCTACAGGGACGCAGACCGGGCGGCTGAACTGACAAAACAGTACAACCGGGTAAAAGCTGAAATCGACAGGCTGTACGGTGAATGGGAAGCACTGGAGAGCCTGTAATCGCCGCAAATACGGCCTGATGACTGTATTTTGTGGACGGCATGTCAGAAATGGCTGTATATTGTGCCTGAAAAGGCACTTTTTTAGAGAACGTGATGGACACACATAAAGGCGTGTTAATAATTGGAACGGCAGAAATGAGGAAAATCAATCCATACAGCAAATAACTAAACAGAAAAGAAGGACGAAAAAAACAGAAAAAAGGGTTTTGAACAAAATACAGGACACACTAGACGGCGTGTAATAAGAAATGACGTTGAAAGCAAGCAAAATCCAAGATGACGGGGCGCATAAAAGCACAAAACAAATCAAAAAAAATTTAAAAACAGCTGAAAAACCCCTTGCATTGAAATAAAGATTCATATATAATTCCAATGTTGTCTGTTCAGGGATGAAGTGGTAAGTTGCCGTCCGGCCAGACGGGTAATTATCACGGACCAGC
>CAMMYM010000007.1 GCA_946527725.1 uncultured Clostridia bacterium | reverse complement strand
TCCGGACGACTGACGTTACCGGCAACATCAAGCTGCCCGACGGCGTGGAAATGGTCATGCCCGGCGACAACATCGACATGGAAATCACCCTGATCACCCCCATCGCTATGGAGCAGGGACTGCGCTTCGCTATCCGTGAAGGCGGCCGTACCGTTGGTTCCGGCGTTGTGGCGAAGGTCATTGAGTAATCTGATTGATTATTCCGGAACGCTCCCAGTTCTGCTGGGAGCGTTCTTAATATCTGTGTCGGAAAGGAAATATCATGTATACTTATCATTGCAAAGGAACCTGCTCCACCTCCATTGACCTGGAGATTAAAAACGGAATCATTACCTACTGCAAGATTAACAATGGCTGCAGGGGTAATACCCAGGGGGTTGCAAAACTGGCTGTAGGCCGCAAAGCGGACGAAATCGCAGATCTGCTGCAGGGGATTCCCTGCCGCGGCAATACCTCCTGTCCGGATCAGCTTTCACGCGCGATCCGCGAGTATCATGACTGAATCTGCCGCCTGAAGGAAAAATCATTTTGAATTGTGAATTGTGAATTATGAATCGTGAACTTGAATCCGTCCCCGCCACTTTTGAATCCATGGACCTGTCATCGGAGATCCTGAAAGCAGTAAAGGCTATGGGCTTCCAGGAACCTTCCACCGTGCAGGCACGCACAATTCCGCTTATGATGTCCGGTACCGATATCAACGCGATCGCTCCTACCGGCACCGGCAAAACCTGTGCTTTCGGCATCCCGATGCTGGAATATGTCCAGCTGAAGGACAGCAGGATCCAGGAAGTTGTGCTTGCCCCGACGCGGGAACTGGCTTTGCAGATCGGCGACGAACTGACACGGCTGGCAAAATACATTGATGGCGTGCGCATTGCCGTAATCTACGGCGGCCAATCTATCTCAAAGCAGATTGCCGCATTGAAACGCAAGCCGCAGATCGTTATCGCCACGCCGGGCCGCATGCTTGACCATATGCAGCGCGGCAATATCCGCCTGAACGCCGTACATACGATGGTGCTCGACGAAGCTGACGAAATGCTGAACATGGGCTTCGTCAAGGATGTAACGAAAATTATCGAAGCCACCCCTTCTGAACGCCAGCTTGTACTCTTCTCTGCCACTACAAACCAGGATGTGCTGACCATCGCATGGAAATACCAGCATGACCCGGTTGAAATCACAGTGGAAGCCACGAAAGAAGACCGGCCCCAGATTACCCAATATGTGATTGCCACCGAACAGGATGAAAAAACCAGCCATCTTCTCTACCTGCTGGATGCTGATGTTTACCAGCGAATCATGATCTTCTGCAACACGAAGTTCATGACCGACAAACTGACACGCCAGCTTTGCCGTGAAGGATATAATGCACAATGCCTCCACGGCGATATTCCGCAGGCAAAACGAAATGTTGTAATGAATGATTTCAAAAAAGGCAGGTTCCCGATCCTTGTTTCGACGGACGTAGCTGCACGCGGCATTGATGTGGATGATGTGGAAGCTGTGATTAACTATGACCTGCCAAATGAAAATGAGTATTACCTGCACCGGATCGGGCGCACGGGACGGGCACACAAGCATGGCGTCAGCTTTTCGCTGGTTACCTTCAGGGAAAGCGTCCGGATGGACGAAATCCTGAAATATATGCTGACGGTACCCACACCGCTGAAATTCCAGGATGACGTACTGTGCCACGAGGACGGAACTCCATTCTTTGAGAACATCTGAAACAAAAAGCACCCCCGGAAAAGCCTGGCTCTTCCGGGGGTGTTTTGCGGCATTCCCCTTATCCGCGGCGGGCAGCAAAGCACTCGCTGCAGTATACGGGACGATCCTCTCTCGGCTCAAAAGGAACCTGAGTGGGCTTGCCGCATTCTGCGCAGATAGCATCATGCATCTCACGCGGAGCGCCGGCAGCGCGGCTGGCTTTACGTGCTTGACGGCAAGCCTTGCAGCGGGTGGGCTCATTCTGGAATCCCTTTTCGGCATAGAATTCCTGTTCACCGGCGGTGAAAATGAACTCAGCGCCACAGTCTTTGCATACCAGCGTTTTGTCTTCGTACATGGTCAGGCAACCCCCAAAATTAAGATAGGCGACTCCTCCGGCTGACCTGGTCTTTGACCCCACACACGCCGTCAGGGCATTAGCTCTGCGCATCAGCGCCCTCACGCCTGCCTCTCGGGATCACTCCCGGACGGACTTACATCTAGACCGCACCATGCTCCCCGCCGCTTTGGACGGATTACGTGGACCGCTTCGCCTGCGACTGGCTTCGGCTTGCAACCACAGACCCGAAGGATTCAACCGGCGACATTATATCTTCCGAATATTGAAAAAACAAGGCTTTTTTCCTGTTTTTGGCAAAAGGCAGTAAAGTTTACGCGTTTTTTTCGCATAATCAGGTCGCTTTCTGTCCATAATACGCATTAGGGCCGTGTTTCCGCATGAAATGCTTCTCTTTCACATAGTCCGGAAGGCATCCGCGGGTCTGGCTTTCCGGCAGTGCTTCCGTATGCCAGGCCATCATCGCAACTTCCTCAAGGACCACCGCGTTATGCACCGCTTCCATTGCATCTTTGCCCCAGGCAAACGGTCCGTGATGCCTTGCCAGCACACAGGGAACATGTTCCGGATTCAGTCCGTTCTGTTCAAAATGGGCTGCAATCACACGGCCCGTCTCCAGTTCGTAGGCTGACTCGACTTCCTCTTTTGTCAGGTCCCTGCAGCATGGAACATTACCGTAAATATAATCAGCGTGTGTGGTGCCGTATGCCGGAATGTCCCTTCCGCTCTGCGCCCAGATGGTTGCCCAGCGGGAATGGGTATGTACCACGCCTCCGATTGCCGGGAAACGCCTGTACAGTTCGGCATGCGTCGGCGTATCGGAGGACGGGTTCAGGCGGCCTTCCACCTTTTTCCCCTCAAGGTCGATCACTACCATGTCCTCCGGCCTGAGCTGCTCATAGGGTACGCCGCTCGGCTTAATCACGAAAAGTCCTTTTTCCCGGTCGATCCCCGACACATTCCCCCAGGTAAAAGTCACCAGGTGATAGGCAGGCAGCAGCATGTTTGCTTCATAGACCTTTTGTTTCAGTTCTTCCAGCATCGTATTCACTCCTCTTCCTTCATGGTCGTTTCAGCTTTGACTTCCGTCTCTTCCGTTTCAGCTGCAGCAGGTTCGTCGTCTGTCTTTACCTGTTCTGCTTCCGGAACGATCTTTCCGTCACGCACCGTCAGTTTCACTGCCTGCCCAAGCCTGACATGGCCTTGCAGCAATTCCTCGCTCAGCGTATCCTCGATTGTGCGCTGGATCAGCCTGCGCAGCGGACGGGCACCGAATTTCGGGTCATACCCGTCTTCTGCCAGCTTCTGTGTAACATCTTCATCCCACAGCAGCGGAATCTCCTGCTCTTCCAGCCGTTCGGCAACCTGTTTCAGCATCATCTCCGTAATCTGCCGGATCTCTTCCTCTGTCAGGGGATGGAAGACAATCAGTTCGTCCACCCGGTTAATAAACTCCGGACGGAAGAGTTCCTTGACTTCCTTCATGACAGATTCTTTCATTGTTTCATAATTCCGGACCTCATCCTGGGACGATCCAAAGCCCATTGACCGGCCGCCTGTAAGCCTGGCGCCCGCATTTGAGGTCATGACTACAATCGTGTTTTTGAAGCTGACCACCCGTCCGGTATTGTCTGTCAGGCGCCCGTCCTCAAGGATCTGCAGCAGCACATTGAACACATCCGGATGCGCTTTCTCAATCTCATCCAGCAAAACTACACTGTAGGGCTTGCGACGTACGGCTTCTGTCAGTTCGCCCCCTTCTTCATATCCGACGTATCCGGGCGGAGACCCCATCATCCGGGAAACTGTATGTTTCTCCATGAATTCGCTCATGTCAAGACGGATTACAGCATCCTCATCCCCGAACATTGCTTCGCCAAGCGCACGGCACAGCTCTGTCTTTCCGACGCCTGTCGGACCCAGGAAAATAAAACTGCCAATCGGCCGTTTCGGATCCTTCAGCCCGGCCCTGGCGCGCCGGATTGCCCGGGCCACGGCGCTTACCGCCTCTTCCTGGCCGATAATCCTGCGGTGCAGTGTTTCCTCCAGACGGATCAGCCGCTGCGCTTCCTGTTCAGTCATCCTGCTGACAGGGATACCGGTCCACAGGGAAACAACCTGCGCAATATCCTCTTCCGTCACTACATCCCTGGCATTCGTCTGGGACCTTGTCCATTCCGCGCGTTTTTCTTCGATTTCCTTATTCAGGTTCCTTTCCTGGTCGCGCAATGCGGCAGCTTTCTCAAAGTCCTGATGGGAAATCGCTTCCTTCTTTTCAATCTGAATGGCTTCCAGCCGCTTTTCCTGTTCCCGTACATCCGGCGGAGCTGTACATGCCTGGATCCGCACACGGCTTGCGGCTTCATCCATCAGGTCGATCGCCTTGTCGGGCAGGAACCGGTCCGGGATATACCGGTCAGACAGCTTCACGGCTGCTGTCAGGGCTTCATCCGTAATACGCACTTTATGGTGCGCCTCGTACCGGTCACGCAGTCCGTACAGGATAGACAGTGTTTCTTCTGCTGTGGGCTCACCGACATTCACCGGCTGGAACCGGCGTTCCAGCGCAGCATCCTTCTCGATGTGTTTGCGGTATTCATCCAGTGTCGTCGCGCCGATGCACTGGATTTCCCCGCGGCTGAGCGCCGGTTTGAGGATGTTGGCTGCGTCCAGGCTTCCCTCGGAAGCGCCGGCACCGATGATCGTGTGGATCTCGTCAATAAAGAGCAGGACATTGCCGGCTTTGTGCAGCTCATCCATCATGTTTTTCAGGCGCTCTTCGAATTCACCGCGGTATTTCGTGCCGGCGACCAGGCTGCCCATATCCAGGCTCAGTACACGCTTGCCACGCAGCAGTTCGGGTACATTGCCCTGTACAATCCGCTGTGCAAGGCCCTCCGCCACAGCGCTCTTTCCGACACCGGGTTCTCCGATCAGGACAGGATTGTTCTTTGTCCTCCTGATCAGGATCTGGATAATCCGCTGTATCTCCTTTTCCCTCCCGATTACCGGATCGAGCTCATTCTTTTCCGCAGCAGCTGTCAAATCTCTGCTGTACCTGTCCAGTAAGCTCTTCTCATCCTGGTTTCCGTTATTCTGCCGGTTGCGCATCTGCGCAAAAGGCATCATTCCGGGAAATCTCCGGAGAGGTTCTTCATTCCCGGCATTTTCCCGCATCTGGCGCAGGAGCTCCTCACGTGCCGCGGAAAGGTCCACGCCGGAACGGCGCAGCAGCGCACCTGCAACTCCGTCGTCATTCCCAAGCAAGGCGAGCCACATGTGCTCCACCGTTACATAATTCTGTCCGAGTTTCCTGGATTCTGCCATGCTGTTCTCGAGTGTCTTCTTCGCCCGTGGGCTGAGCTCGATGCGTCCGCCTGCCGGTTTGCTGTTTTCGGAATCACCCAGTGCAGCAATCTCCTTTTTCAGTTCCTCGCTCACAGATTCAAAACTCATCCGGGAAGAAACTGCCTTCGGTACCGACGCATTCCCTTTCAGCAGTGACAGCAGGATATGTTCCGTACCCACATACGGCTGCTGCAGGTCAGCTGCAATACGCTGGGCAAGTGCCAGCGTCTGCTGTGCTTTCTGGGTAAAACGGCCGAAAATGGGCATGGAAAACTCCTTCTTGATTTCCGGATTGTCGGAATTCGCTTTGATTGCGTTGAGTACAGTATTAATCAGGTTGTTTACGCCGCCCTTCATCAGGTCAGCATTCATCCGGCTCATGCAGTCTGCACACAGATGCCGAACCGAGGTCTCTTCTCCCTTCACCACGGATACGGTAAAGTTGGCTTCGTTGACATGGCATTCTTCACACAGCATTGGCATTTCTCCTGTCTTATGTTCTGTTTCGCGCAGCGACAGACATCAGCATACTCCTCATCATCCGGGCGCGCAGCGCACCTTTTACGGATTCCTGCACAGGAACACCCAGCGCCCTCGTACTGACGGCCGAGGCCATCAGCGAGGCTTCGTCAGCGGTGACAATCCGCTGCTCTTTCAGCTGGCTGATCAGCCGGACACACTCTTCTTCACTCAGCGAGTCCCCGATCCGTTCATTCAGCAGGTACATCAGCCGTTGCGGCCCGGATTCCACCACCCTGACAATCCGGATATAACCGCCGCCGCCCCGCCGGCTTTCCGTCAGGTATCCATGGTCAGGGGAAAACCTGGTCGCCAGGACATAGTTGATCTGGCTTGGTGCACATCCGAAATATTCAGCCAGTTCATTGCGTTTGAGCTCCACCTCGGTGGATTCTTCCCCCAGCATTGTCTTGATAAAACTTTCGATCGAATCGCTTAATCGCATCTTCAAACCCTCCAGTCCGGCACTCTTCACAGGGAAGGTGCTGTAACCGTTTTGTCAAAGCAAAATTCTGACTTTCTTTGACCTATAGAGTATAACATATTGTTTTCTGCTTTTCAAGAGGGTCAGATACTGCTCATTCAGCAAAAGGGATTTCCGTCAGTCCCAGCGTTTCCGCCACAGCCCGGTGCAGGTGGGCGTCTTTCTGGTGCACATATTTCACCGAGGAAGGAACCACTTCACCGTCTTTCCAGCAGAAGGTTCCTGATCCATCCGCATGAAGCCCGTAATCTGTCAGGTCTTTCCCCGCCTCCGGCAGCAGCACCGTCAGGCGGTTCTGGACCCGGTTTCCAAGGAAAACTGTAAACAGGCCGTTTTCCGGGTCTATTGAAACATGGTTTCCTGTGAATCCGCCGATGCCAAACGCATTCCTTCCCATATATACAGGAATTTCAGACCAGTATTGTATCGGATGGCGTACATAGCACTGTACCCCCAGGTATTGGGTATATGTCCCATCGTCCCGCCTGTATCCGGTCCTGTTCACCGCGATCTCGCGCAGCGTCTCCTTGCTGACAATCTTTTCCCCGAGAACTGCACGGCAAAACCGCACCATATCTCCTAATGTTGAAAACAGTCCTGCATGGCCGCAGAGCTCCCCTGTATCCCCCTGGATCACCGCCGCCTTCGGATCGTGCGGAATCCCTGGCCGTAATCCGCTGCGAAGAATGTATTTTCCGTTTTCGATCCGGTGTTCCCTGTCATATACCTGGCAATCTGGCATCCGTTCCTCCGGTACCCTGGCCCAGGTTTCTGCCATGCCGGCCGGTTCCAGAATCATTTTTTCGACGCAGCGGCTCAGCGGCATTCCCGCAATGGCTTCTGTCACATATTTGAGGATCATTGCAGGAATATCGGAATATACCCGCCGGTCCTGCTCCGGCATCGGTTCTGCCGCAAAGAGTGCATGAAGCGCCTGTTCCCTGTCTTCGCAGGCATCCAGGCGAACAGGCGTCCGGACCGTCACCGCAAAGGTCATCAGGTCCCATACCGGGAGGTCCTTCAGTGCCCGGAAGCGCGGATCGTAGAAAAACACAGGCCTGCCGGTATCCAGCAAGCCGTCTTCCTTCAGTTTCATCAGGCACATTCCGGTAAAGAGCTTTGTCACGCTGGCCAGGTCAAACACACTCGACTGCATAACGCTGCCGTCCATGGCGGTCTCCGTGCGTGCACCGGCACCGCAGGCAACAGCCAGCCCGGAAAGGATCCCCGTTTTTCGGGTGAAAAAGCGGATACCGTCCAGCAGGACATCATTCATAATCCGACTCCGATCCTTGTACAGGGTACACGCCCTTCCGCCAGGTCGGACAGATGGTGCCGGGCATGGCCGATCACAACAGTCGTTCCGCCCCGGACGCAGGAAAGCGCATATTCAAGTTTCGCCCGTGCGCCGTTGGCCCCGGCCCTGCTGGCTCCGATACAGCTGTTCTGCAGTTCACGGACCTTCTTTTCCACTTCCCCGTAATCCCTTCCGGTAACTTCCCGCACAAGCGATTCCGGATTTCCGACCTCCCGGTAAATACCCTCTGTGGAAGTCATCAGCACCAGCATCTTTGCTTTCACAAGGCCTGCGATTACGGCCGCTGTTTCATCATTGTCAACGCACTCATATACTTCACCGCCGAGTTTTCTCCTGGCAGCAAGCTCCATTTTCCGGTTTTCCTCGTCTGAAACCGGGTCATTGTAATTGATGATCGGGATCGTCCGCTGTTTTGCAGCGCGGATCAGCAGCTGCCTGATATGCTCCCGTTTTTCAGGATCGTTGAAATGGGTATGCTCAACAAGGATCTGGCGGACACCGTATTCAGGCCGGATAAACTGGCGGTAATTCTGCATCAGGATTGCCTGGCCCTGGGCTGAATAATCTGTTTTGTCCTGTTCCGGATCCCCGTACAGCTCATGGCCGGTCCGTTTGATATAATCCAGGCGGCCGATCTCTGTAGCACCGCTGGTTACCCAGATTATCCCGGGCTTCAGGTCCGCGCCAAGGCGGGAAATGATATTGTAATCGATTTCCTGATCCTCCTTCCGGATCAGCGCCATGGACCCAATCTTGCCAACCATTTCAAACTGATATTCCATGCTTTGCCCTCCTCTGCCGGGCCGGTATTCAAAACCGTTCCTGAACCAGCCTCGACAGCATATACACTGCCATATGATAACCCTGGTTGTTCCGCACCGTGATGTCGGCGAGATCCCTGTAAACCGGCATCCGTTCATGGTAAACCCGTTCAACTTCTGCCAGTCCGCCGTCCCGCAGCGTCGGCCTGCGGTCCAGCTTGATATCTGAAAGTATCTCTTCCAGCGGGCGGTCAATCCATACGATCCGTCCCCATGCGCGCATGATATGGCGGTTTTCCGGATTCATTACCGTTCCGCCCCCGGTTGAAATAATCATCGGCTTTGCGCGCGTCAGGACTGCCAGCGCATTCGTTTCTGCGCGCCTGAAAGTGTTTTCCCCGTAACGTTCAAAAAACTCATTGACCGTACAGCCTGCGCTCTGGGCTACCAGGGCATCCGTATCAGCAAAGGGGATACCGGTTTCCCGGGCAACACGTTTGCCCAGGCTGCTTTTCCCGCAGCCCTGCATTCCGATCAGAAAAATGTGCCTGTCCGGCATGACCGGTCTCCTTTCCAAATATATTTATGTATGCATTATGCATAGTTTTCCGGTCACGTCAAGTTTCCGTCCTGTACTTCGGCTCGGCTGAGCGTAAACCGGAACGCTGCGCCTGTGTCTGTATCAAGCAGGCGCAGGCTCTGGCCGTGCATATCCATAATCCGTTTGCAGATGCTCAGCCCCAGGCCGGTTCCTTTGCCCGCAGTATGCGCGCGATCCGCTGTAAAGAAACGCTCAAAGATTTTATCCCGGTCCTCTTCAGCCACTCCGCAGCCGTTGTCCCGCACCGTTATTTCCGCTTTATCGCCCCGGATCCGGGAGGACAGCACGATTTTTCCCCCGTCCGGCGTAAACTTGATTGCGTTGTCGAGCAGGTTAATCACCACCTGTTCAATCCGGTCCCGGTCCGCATTCACACAGCATGGGTCTGTTTCCGGCTCACAGGAAATCTCAATGTTCCTGCTTTCCATGTCGTTGATGCGCCGGATTACCGCGTGACGCAGCATTTCATTGATATCAAACACCGACATTTCCAGCTTTGCATCATCCCGTTCCAGCCGGCTCAGCGCCAGCAGGTCGTTGACCAGGACAGACATCCTGCCGGATTCTTCGGCAACCAGGCGCAGGTATTTCGGATGCTCCTCCGGCGGAATCACACCGTCCGCCATACCTTCGGCGAAGCCGTGAATACTCGTAATAGGGCTGCGCAGCTCATGGCTCACATTCGCGACGAATTCCTTCCGTCCTTCTTCCACGCCCTGCAGTTTTTTCGTCATTGTATTGAAAGCATGGCTTACTTCCCTCAGTTCCCGGCCGCCGCAGTTTTCATCCACCCGAACGTCAAAATCGCCTTCCGCAATGTTGCCCGCTGCTTCCTTCATCTTTTTCAGCGGCCGCAGCGCATGGCGGACAAACAGGAAAATCGCAACGCCGGACAGTACAAGTACCCCTACGGTTACAAACACGATCATCAGGAGGATCCGGTCCAGGCCGCTTTCAACCCGCTGTGCCCTTGTCTGTATAAACACTGCACCGGTCACACTGTTGTTCTGCACAAACGGAACGCCTACCGTAAAGGTTGGCGCCGTGCCTTCAGTCAGACGGATCCGGATGGTTTCCCCGCTCATCACTTTGCGAAGCGCATCCGTAATATTATCGCTTGAAAGGGAGTTCACGAATTCCGGGTCCTCGCTGTAAGCTGTCCGGACATTGTCCATCACATTGCCGAAGCGGTCCACCACCGCAATATATGCCCCGAATTCACGGTTCACTTTTTCTGCTTTTGCATTCAGGCTGTCCTGGGTGGAATCTCCCCAAAGGCTCCCCAGCCCTGAACGGTTCAGTCCGGCAGCCAGGTAAGCGATATCTTCCGCCTCTGAAATAAGATAATCCAGGCGGGCGTCGATCTGCCGGTTTCGCAGGGTGATCCAGAAAACCCCGGACAGGCACACCACAGTAACCAGGATGGCTGTCATCACCACAGCCATGATCCGTGCAAACATCTCCTGCAGAATCCTCCAAACCTTTATCTTGCCCGTAATACCGGCTGCCGGTTACTGCACATTACACGCTGAATTTATACCCGACTCCGCGTACTGTATACAGCGACCAGCCATACTTTTCACTCTCCGTCAGTTTTTCCCGCAGCCGCTTGATATGCACGTCCACCGTCCGGCTGTCGCCAAAGAAATCGAATCCCCAAACCTGGGAAAGCAGCTGCTCACGGGTAAATACCTGGTTCGGATGTGAAGCAAGAAAATAAAGCACTTCCAGTTCCTTCGGAGGCATCTCCAGTTTCTTGCCCTCATAATGCACATCGTAATCCGTGATACTGACAGTCAATCCCGGATAGGATATATCCGTATTTTTTTCTTCTTCATTTCCCTGCGTTCTCCGCAGCACGGCTTTTACCCTGGCCGTCATTTCCTTGCCGTCAAAAGGCTTGGTGATATAGTCATCCGCCCCGAGCTCCAGGCACAGCACCTTGTCAAACGTTTCGCCCCTGGCTGTCACCATAATCACGGGTATACTGCTGCTTTTTCTCACCGTTTTAAGTACCTGGTATCCGTCCATGCCCGGCAGCATGACATCCAGCAGCATCAGGTCCGGCGGCATCCGGCGGAATTCCTCGACCGCCGTATCTCCCCGGTCAGCCACACGCACTTCGAAATTCTCATTCTCCAGGTACAGCTGTTCCAGGCGGCTGATATTCGGATCGTCATCCACCACCAGGATACTTGGCTTATCCTTCATCATCCAACCCCCCTCAATCTGCTCCGCCGGCAATCATACATTGCCTGCTGTCCGCCGCTGCCGGCCGTTCCCGGAACGCATCAGCGGAGGGTAACAACGGTCACCCCGTCCTCACCCTCACCGTATACACCGCGCCGGAAGCTTTTTACATGCTTATTCTTCCGCAGGTCCTGCTGGATACCCGACCGCAGGATTCCCGTTCCCTTTCCGTGTATAATATAAACCTCATTCAATCCGGCCAGCACCGCTTCGTCCAGATACAGGCCGACAGCACCAAGTGCTTCTTCCAGCGACATCCCGCGCACGTCGCATTCCTGCTTTACTGTCCGGGTCATCATGCCGGTTTTCGCTTTGACTGTGCTTTTTTCCTTTGCAGGCGCTGCCTGCATCATCCGGATCTGGTTCAGGGAAGCCTTGAACTTCATCGCTCCGGCCTGCAGCGTCACTTCGCCCTTTTCATCCGGCGCTGTCAGCACTGTACCCTCAGCGCCAAGCGTCAGGATTCGTACACGGTCCCCGGGTTTTACGGTCTTCGGCGCTTCGGTATCTTCCTGCGCTTCCTGGCGCAATCCCTCCGAGAGCTCATCGATGCCGTTCTCAAGCCGCCTGCGCAGCTCCGCAGCGGATGTATCGCCGGCAGATGCGTTCTTTTTCAGCTTCTTCAGTTCGGAGATAATCGACTCGCTTTCCCGCCGTGCCTGCTCAAGGATGCGTTTCGCATCCTCCCGTGTCTTGCGCAGTGTCTGTTCGCGCTTGTCCTCCATTTCTTTGCGAAGCTTCTCTGCTTCATCCCGCAGGCGGATTGTTTCCTTTCCGGCTTCCTGGGCGATCTGCCTTTCCCGTTCTGCAACCTGCCTGTGGTATTCCGCGTTGGCGATGACATCCTCAAAGCGGACCGTATCGCCGGACAGCAGCTTCTTTGCGGAATCAATCAGGTTTTCAGGCAATCCGAGCCTCCGGCTGATCTCAAACGCATTGCTCTTTCCCGGGACGCCGATCGACAGCCTGTATGTCGGCCGCAGCGTCTCCACGTCAAATTCCACAGAGGCGTTTTCAACACCCTTGGTTGTCAGTGCGAAGATTTTCAGTTCACTGTAATGCGTGGTAGCGATTGTTCGAACGCCGATATGCAGCAGCCGCGTCAGGATGCTTTGGGCCAGCGCCGCGCCTTCAGTCGGGTCGGTTCCCGCGCCCAGTTCATCAAAAAGCACCAGATCCCGCGGTGTTACCTCATGCATGATCTTCACAATGTTTGTCATATGGCCGGAGAATGTGGACAGGCTCTGTTCAATGCTCTGTTCGTCTCCGATATCAGCGAACACCTGTTCGAACACTGCCAGTTCTGTTCCAAGGTCCGCCGGGACCTGCAGCCCTGCCTGCGCCATCAGTGTAAAGAGGCCGACCGTCTTCAGCGTTACCGTTTTGCCGCCCGTATTTGGCCCGGTTACAACCAGAGTGGTGAACTCCCTGCCAATCCAGACCGTTTCAGGAACTACCTTCTCCGGGTCAATCAGCGGATGGCGGCCGCGGATGATATGCAGGTACCCCGTATTGTTCATCTTCGGCTGAACGCAGACAAACCGGCGGCTCAGCAGGCCTTTTGCAAAAATAAAATCAAGTTCTGCCAGCAGCTCAACCGTCTCACCCATGCTCTTTGCATAAGGTGCAACCTCGGCAGACAGTGCGGCGAGGATCCTGGCAATCTCCTGTTGTTCCTTGACTTCCCATTGCTTCAGTTCATTTCCCATTTCCACTGCAGCCATCGGTTCAATAAACAGCGTTGCTCCGGAAGATGACTGGTCATGAACAAGGCCGGGAACACTGGACCTGTATTCCGCACGCACCGGCAGCACATACCTGTCTCCGCGCATGGTAATGATCGGATCCTGCAGGTATTTCTGCATAGCGGAAGAATGGATCATCTGGTTCAGTTTCTCTTTGATCCTGTCCTGTGCGCCGCGCAGGTGCCTCCGGATATTCATCAGCTCGGATGATGCCCTGTCAGCAATCTCGTCTTCGGACAAAATCGCATCCGTGATATCCTTTTCCAGGTTCCTGGCTGTAAATATCCCTTCTGCCCTGGATTTCAGGATCGGCGTATTTTCCCTGTCCGTCACCAGTGCGTCCCGCGCGGTGCGGGCCGCCCGCAGCATTTCCGCAATGCTCAGGAGCATACCGGCGCTCAGCGTTCCGCCTTTATCGCATATGGATAAAGCCGGTCTTACATCCGGAAAGGACGCCATGGGATGTCCGCCGACATACCTCAGGATGACCGAAGCTTCCTCCGTCTCTGCCTGTGCTGCAAGCACATCCGACAGTTCATCCAGCGGTTCCAGTGCCCTGCACTTTTCCGCTCCCGTTTCCGTCAGTGCACCTTCTGCCAGCAGGTCCCGGATTTTTACGAACTCCAGTACCCGCATCGTTCTTTCGCTAATCATATCCTCACCCTAAAAACGTAAACTTTTCAGTTTCCGGCCGGCTGCCGGTTACTCCACCGCCCTGTTCCAGTGTCCGCCGGTCGCTTCCAGCCCTGTCTTTTTCCCCATCGCAAACGCATTGAGAACCTGCTCTGCCTCTTCTTTGTTTTCCGTCGTTAATTCAACAAGGCGGAATCGAATTCCTTTCCTGTCTGTCCAGTCCGTCGGCAGCATATTCATGAGCCGGATCCTGCAGCCTTCAGGGAGCCGCTGCCTCAGCAGCGGGAATGCATGCCCCATGGTATCCTCCAGCAGGTTTCCCTCCAACGCGTCCGGATGATGTACGTCGCACATCCGGCAAGCGCTGTGCCCGTCTTTGCATCCCAGCACTGTCCGGGCCGGGCAGTGCGTCAGCAGCATCAGCTGCGTACGCCCGAACACCGTTACCGCAACCGGCGGATTGTTTGCCGTCAGCTCTTCCAGTTCTTTGCCGGTAAGCTCCGGTGAAGCTGTTACAAAAATGCACCCCGCTTCCAGCAGGAAAGCCGCCGCCTGCCGGTTCATCACCGGGATTCCGCTGCCTGCGCCGTAAGCAACCGGCCAGCTGATACCCAGTTGTCCGATGGATCCGAGCACCACCCCGCCGAGCCTGGCCCTGTATTTCTCCGTCAGCTGCCGGATCGCCTGCAGCGTGTCTTCCCTGCAGACCCTCGGCAACTGCAGCCAGTCTCCTTCAGGCATACCGGCAAGCAGTTCTTCCAGCGCATTTTCCCGGAAATCCTCTGGATCCCAAATAACGCGAAACCCATGTGCACGGGCAAGGCCTGCCTGCTCTGCAGTCCTTACGACAGCCATCGGCGGCAGTTCGCCTGCCGGCAGTTCTGCCGGCAGGACTTCGCCTTCATCCCCGCAATCCGGAGCAAAAGCTTTTTCCCTTGCTTCTTCCAGTGCGGCCAGCGCTTCCCGCCGGAGGCGGTTAATCTCCGATACAGGTACAAAAGCCCTTTCCGTTTCAATCCGGATTTCTCCGGGATCAAACATTGTATCGCCTGTCCTGCGCAGGTTCCGTTCCAGCTCCGCCGCCAATGCCGGGCGTGTTTTTGCCTCGGCTGCAATATTTCCGCAGGCAGCCGCTTCGTTTTCCCCGTCTGTAACGCGCAGCATCAGCGGTTCCCCGGCCACCGCCCTCAGCACCATATCCGCGGTAACCCGGCGGCAGGGCATTTCAGCCGCTTCCCGCATCTGTTCGGCATCCGTCAGGCGTGCGGCTGTGTCCCCGGCCTTTACACGCATGCCCTCCCGAAGCCTCACATGTGCAGTCTCACCGGCAGGTACGTCCCTGCCTGAATAAATCAGGCTTTCTGCCGCTCCGTGTCCGCGGAATTCAATCTCGTCCCCGTTATGCAGTTCCTTTTCAACCCGAAGCTTTGCAAAACGCGCGTCCGCCTGTTCAACCCGCCCGATCGCAAGCCCGCAATGGCTGACGCGTTCCGCATAAATGACGTCTGCGTCCTCGCATCCAAATGCGTATCCTTTCATGAAACCGCCCCGGTTAAATATCTGCAGGAGCGATTCCTTTTCCTGCCGGTTTGCCCGCCGGAATGCTCCGTCCGTCAGGCTGTCAAGGCCCTGCCGGTAAGCAGATGACACTACGGCAGCATACTCCGGGCGTTTTGCCCGCCCTTCCAGTTTCACGGAAGCAACGCCCGCATCCTGCAGCGCAGGAAGTTCATCCCGCAGGCAAACGTCCCGCGGGCTCAGCCAGGCACCTTTTTGTCCCCTGTATATATATTCCCGGCGGCACGGTTGGGCGCACCTCCCCCGGTTACCGCTCCGTTCCCCGGCCATGCTGGAAAACAGGCACTGTCCGCTGACTGCCACACACTGTGCGCCGTGTCCGAACACTTCTGTTTCAATGCCCGCCTCGGCACAGCGGCGTATTTCCTCCAGGGAGCATTCCCTGGCAAGTACCACCCGGCTCATCCCCTGTGCAAGGCACCAGGCCGCTCCGGTTTTGTTGTGTATTGTCATCTGCGTGCTTGCATGCACCTTCAGTCCCGGACAGAGCGAACGGATCATGCGCAGGATGCCGGCGTCCTGCACCAGTACAGCGTCCGCCTGTACCCTGCGCATCAGCCGGATCACATCGGCAACTTCATCCAGTTCCCTGTCCTTTACCAGGGTGTTCAGCGTCACATAAACCCGCATATGCCGTGCATGGGCATAACGGACTGCTTTTTCCAGCGCCTGACGGTCAAAATTACCCGCGCCGGCCCGCGCGCTGAAATCAGCATACCCGAGGTATACCGCGTCCGCGCCTGCAGCATCCGCGCGCTCCAGTGCTTCCCAATTTCCGGCAGGTGCCAGGTTTTCCATTTTTTTCTTCCTTTCAGTTTGCGGTCTCAGCGCTTTTCAGTCATTTTCTCCATGCGCTGCAGCAGTACGCGGTTTTCATCCTGTGCCCTGAGGAGGTCTTCCGCTAGGCGGAAACAGGTCAGCACCGCTGCCTGTGCTGAAGGCAGGTTCGTCATGGCTGCTGTCTCGCTCAGCTGCCGGTCCACGTACGCTGCGACGCGTTTCACATGTTCCGGCGGATCTGAAGAAACCAGCGTATATGGTTTCCCGGCAACTGTCACAGTCATTTTCCGCTTTTCCATTTTTCCTTATCCTCCGACATAATTCCGAAAAAACGCGGAAGGAGTCAATCCCCCTTCCGCGCCGTAAAGCACCGGTCAGATCTGTTCAAACGGATAAACCTGCCCGAAAGTGTCCACCCGGACAGATTCCATTACCTGCGGTTCCAGGGGCTTGTCCGAAGAATCCCGCGGACTTTTTTCGATCTCCTCCGCGGCTTCCATTCCCTCGAGCACCTTGCCGAAGGCAGCGTATTGCCCGTCCAGGTGCGGACTGTCGCTCGTCATGATAAAAAACTGGCTTCCGGCAGAATCAGGCATCATGCTCCGGGCCATGCTCAGCACGCCGTAGGTATGCTTCAGCGGATTCTGTACACCGTTTGCAGCGAACTCACCTTTAATGCAGTATCCGGGACCGCCGATACCCATGCCGCGGGGATCGCCTCCCTGGATCATGAAACCCGGGATCACCCGGTGGAAGATCAGCCCGTCATAAAAGCCGCTGTTGGCCAGCGCGACGAAGTTGCCTACAGACTGGGGCGCAACGTCAGGATAAAGCTCCCCCTTCATTTCTTTTCCGTTTCGCATCTTTATGGTAAATACAGGGTTCTGCGCCATATTGATTCCTCCTTTGAAAACCTCGCTGAACCGCTCGGGTTCCGCGTCCCTTCCGTATAAATACGGGAAACAGGCCTATTTTATCAGTATTTTCCTTTCATGGCAAGCGTTTTGACATTGCCCTCCAATCCCGTTATAATCTCCTCACGGGGCTTTCGTCCCGGCAGCATCCACCGAAACTGGAATCGGCTGTTTTGCATCAGCCGCCGACAACTGGTTATTGTCCCGGAAAGGATACAGATATGACAATCATTCATCCAGCCCAGCCTGTGAACGGGCTGAATCCGGAAGATGTGTTTTACGCGGTTGACGACCTCGGAACGCAGACCGGTTATGGTTTTATCCTTTATCAGTACCAGCCCGGCCTTTATCCGGACTGTCCGGTAAACCTCTATTTTTCTATCGACGGCGACCCCGCTTCGCGGTATCTGCTCTTCGGTGCCCTTGTTGCGCGTGCACGGATCCTGCAGAATGTTAATCCCCAGCTGCGTGCCCGCCTGTATACCAATATTGCGCCGACGGATATGCAAATGAAGGATTTCTATCTGCATAACGGCTTCGACTGCGATGAAACGGACAGCATCCTGCAGCTGGCAATCCCGTTCGGCGACGGGCGGATTCCGATGAGCTGCACTGTCGCGCCGACCCCGCTGCACACCTGGGACGAGCAGAACAGCCTGGTCTACCGCCTGCAGATGAACGAAATCACTTTTGTGGACCTGAACTATCTGCAGTCCCTGATGCACCTGCCCCATTTCATGACGCTCGGCCTCTACCGCAATGCGGTGCTGATCGGCGAAGTCATCATGGCAGGCCAGGGAAACACCTGTGAACTTGTCGCCATCTACATCGAGCCGGGCAGCAGGAACCAGGGCATGGGCAAAGCGCTGCTCCACCGGATGATGGCCATTATGGCCGCGGAGGGCGTTTCTGTAATTACGACGCGGATCATGAGCCGGAGCCTGCCGCAGCAAAAGCTGATGAACGACTTCGGCGCCACTGTGCTCGGTGTCAACATGGTCTTCCCGGGCATGTACCTGAACTGACTTCATCCGGACAGGCGCGGACATCTGCAGTGTCCGCGTTTTTGTATGCCTTCCGGTATATTCACGCCTGCCTCCGGATGCCCGGAAAGTCTTGACGAAAAAACATCCCGTGACTATAATGTCTCTATCTGTGTTTCGAAGGAGGAAACGATTGTCATGAAATCCAACAGAAAGCGCAACGGCGGGAAGACCGGTGCTGTCGTGGCGCTGTGCGTGGTGCTCGTCATCACGATCCTGCTTGGCTGGATCGGGCTGACCGGGCTGAGCATTCCGCCGCGCGGGCTGTACAAAGTGCTCAACTGGCTGCCGACGACGAATGCCGACAACTGGCCTGAATCCCTGTCCCTGGGCCTGGACCTGCGGGGCGGTATGTATGTGGAATACTCCGGCAAGGCGCCGGAGAACTCCGAAGCCAACTTTGACGAACTGGTGGAAGGCACCATGTCCATCATCCGTTCCCGCCTGAGCGACAAAGGCTACAACGAAGCCAATGTCCAGCGTATCGGCGTGGACGGGATCCGCGTGGAAATCCCGGACGTCCAGGACGATTCCGTGCTGGACCTGATCGGCGCGACCGCCGACATGCAGTTCCTGGATCCTGACGGCAAACTCATTATGAAGGGCGACAAAGTCAAGCGTGCCGTATACGCCTATCAGGACGGCAAGCATGAGATCGCCTTCGAGCTGACGGACGAAGGCCGGGAGCTCTTTGCTGAAGCGACGAGCAACAACGTCGGCAAGAGAATCAAGATCACGCTGGACGGCGAAACGCTGATCGACGCCACCGTGCAGACGGCGATTACCGACGGGCGCGGCGTCATCACCGGCAACTACACGCAGGAAAGCGCTGTCAACACCGCCGCGAAAATCCAGAGCGGTGCGCTGCCGCTGGAACTGACACAGCAGAAGGTGGACAAGGTTTCCGCCACGCTGGGGCAGGATGCGGTATCCTCTTCCGTGAAAGCGGCACTGATCGGCATCGTGCTGATTATGCTGCTGATGATCTTCCGTTACCGCCTCAACGGTGTTATCGCTTCCTGGGCGCTCACCCTCTACATCATCCTCCTCTTCCTGCTGATTGCACTGTTCCACATCCAGCTGACCCTGCCGGGCCTGGCCGGTGTGGTGCTTGGCATCGGTATGGCCGTGGATGCCAATGTTATCATCTTTGAACGTTTCAACGAGGAAGCGCGCAAAGGGCGCAGCACCAAGGCTTCTGTCCGGGCCGGATTTAAGAATGCCATGTCCGCCGTGCTTGACGCCAACGTAACAACCCTGATCGCAGCCATCGTGCTGCTGATCTTCGGAACCGGTTCAATCCAGGGCTTCGCCAAGACCCTGCTGCTGGGCGTCGTGGTCTCCATGATCTCTGCAATCCTGATCACCCGCTTCCTGATGAACCGTTTCGTGAATGCCGGGGCAACGAAGATGTCCCTCTACACGAAACTGAACGCCGGAAAGGAGGTCGAAGAGTAATGGTTATCAAGAATCGCTCAAAGATCTGCCTGATCATTTCCGGTGCGATCATCCTGATTGCGCTGGTGCTGACCCTCTGCGGCCGCGGCATCAACATGGGTATCGACTTTGAGGGCGGCCTTTCCATGCAGTATGACCTGAAGACAGCGGCCGGCAAGGAAGACGTTGAGAACGTGTTGAACGCAATGGGCGTCGGTACCTATACCGTCGGCGTCCAGGGCGCCGGCGGCAACGAAATCAACATCCGGATCAAGGATGTTGCGAAGGATGATATCCAAAAGGTGCAGGCTGACTTCGAAACCGGCATCAGGGAAAAATACCCGGAAGCCGAATCCATCGGGGATGTGAACTATGTCGGTCCCGTTGCCGGTGCCACACTGGTCAAGAACGCGATCGTCTCTGTGCTGCTTGCTTCTGTGCTGATGCTGGTATACATCGCCATCCGGTTCGACTTTAACTCCGGCCTTTCCGCCGTATTCGGCCTGCTGCACGACGTGCTGATGATGCTGAGCTTCATGGTCATTTTCCGCTCCGTCATCCAGATGAACTCCTCGTTTATCGCCGCGGCGCTGACCATCGTTGGTTATTCCATCAACAACACAATCGTCATCTTCGACCGCATCCGTGAAAACGCGAAGAAGATGCCCACCGTCCCGAGGGAAGAAATTACCAACATCTCCATTCGGGAAAGCCTGGGCCGCACGATCTGCACGACCATCACCACCCTGATCACCATTGTTGCACTGTGCATCCTGGGCGTAGCTTCCATCAGGGAGTTCGCACTGCCCATCATCGTGGGTATCCTGAGCGGTGTATACAGCGCAAACATGATCAATGGTTATGTATGGGCATTCCTGGAGGAAAAGCGCCGCAGCCGCAAGGCGAAGGCCTGATTGCCAGGGAAAACACGAAGGGGCTGCGGACACGCAGTCCCTTCATGTTTCGGCGCCTTTGGCGCGTAAAAGGAGGATATCATGGATTTTATACCCCGCGGCACACCCGACCTGAGCCCTCTGGGGACTTTCCCCGGTTGGTTCAGTGCGCTGCTGCGCCTGCGGGGCATTGAAACGGAAAGTGAGGCTGCACGGTTCCTTTCCCCGTCCCTGGACGATCTGCACGATCCTTTCCTGCTCGCAGGGATGGACCGGGCTGTGAACCTGATCCGCCGTGCGGTGGAAGCAGGAGAGCGCATCATGGTTTTCGGGGATTACGATGCGGACGGCGTATGCGCGACAGCGATCCTGCTTGAAACCCTGACTGAAATCGGGGCACAGGTATCCTTCCGCCTGCCCTCCCGCCAAAGGGACGGCTATGGGTTAAGCGAAAACGCTGTGCGGGAGATTGCTGAAAAGGCACAGATGCTGATTACCGTGGACTGCGGTATTGCCAGCTGTGCGGAAACAGCCCTGGCAAAAAGCCTCGGGATGACAGTCATTGTGACGGATCACCATCAGATACCGGAAAAACTGCCGCCGGCTGATGCCATCGTGGAACCGCTGCTTGGCGCTTATCCCTGCCCGCACCTCTGCGGCGCAGGCGTGGTGCTGAAACTTTGCCAGGCCCGGCTGGGACGGGCAGGCGCTGAAAAGCTGCTGGATCGTGCCGCCATTGCTACTGTGGCCGACGCAGTCCCGCTCACAGGTGAAAACCGGGTGATCGTCCGGGAAGGCCTCCGCCGGATCGGGCGCACGGCGCGGCCGGGCCTGAAAGCACTGCTGGATGTCTCCTCCACGGTGCCGCCGCTGCGGGCAGACGATCTCGGTTTCCGGATCGGTCCGCGGCTGAATGCCGCAGGAAGGCTTGGGGAAGCCGATATCTGCGTCCGCCTCCTCCTGACCGGCAGGGAAGAAACCGCCAGAGCGGCGGCGCAGCAGCTGGAAAGCATGAACCGCAGCCGCCAGGCACAGGAAAAGGAGATCACTGCCGCAGCGCTCGCCCTGGTTTCCGGGGAGGCCGCCCCGGAGGACCTTGTGCTCGTGGCAGCAGGGAATAACTGGAATCCCGGGCTGATCGGACTTTCCGCCGGAAGGATCTGCGAGAAGTTTTCCCGGCCTGCCGTCGTCATTTCCGTGCCGGCCGACGGCAGCGCGGCTGTCGGCTCCTGCCGTTCCGTTCCCGGCGTCAATATTTTTGAAATACTGCAGGCGTGCAGCAGCCTGCTTGTCCGGTTCGGCGGCCATGAGCAGGCAGCAGGCCTGACAGTGCTTCCGGAGAACATTCCTGCCCTCCGGAAGCGGCTGAACGAAGAAGTCCGGAAAACAGCAGGCAGTACCGGCTTCACCCGGGAAATGATGTATGACCTGGCTGTGCCCTTTGCCACATGGAACGAGGAAAGCCTGGCCATGCTGGACACCCTGGAGCCGACAGGCTGCGGCAATCCGCCGCCGGCTTTCCTGCTTCCCGGTGCCTCGATCCAGAGCCTGCGCCGGGTTGGAAGGGACGGAACGCATCTGCAGATCAGTGCCATGGATGAAAGAGGCACATACGTCCGCGGCATTGCTTTTTCCCAGGGCGACGTGGCTGACCGTCCCCTGTCGGACGCAGACCTGCTTTATACACCGGCGCTGAACCGCTTTAACGGGCGGACGTCCATTGAGGCGCAGGTGCTGGCCATTCGCGCCGGCTGACTGCCCGTCACGCACCGCTCACGCAGCGGTCCACTCGCACAGCACAGTGCTGTGCATGAAGGGAGGGATTGCAAAATGGCATTCACATCCTACGAGGCAATGCCCCTCGACCAGATGCTGAACAGGGTGCAGAAATACCACCCCGGCGACGGATACAAACTGGTTGAACATGCCTGGAAGTTTGCCGA
Source organism: uncultured Clostridia bacterium (assembly GCA_946527725.1). Taxonomy (GTDB): domain Bacteria; phylum Bacillota; class Clostridia; order Christensenellales; family Aristaeellaceae; genus Aristaeella. The sequence goes on along the minus strand of CAMMYM010000007.1, from coordinate 11,377 downwards.
GAAGGCCCATGAAGGGCAGGTACGCAAATCCGGGGAACCGTACTTTTCCCATCCCTGCCTTGTTGCCTCCATCCTGACAGACCTCATGATCGATCCCCCGACGATTGCCGCAGGCCTCCTGCATGATACAGTGGAGGACTGCGAAGATATTACCATCGATACAATCCGTTCGGAATTCGGCGGGGAAGTTGCTGACCTGGTGGACGGCGTCACAAAACTGAACAAGCTGGATTTTGCCAACCGGGAAGAAGCCCAGGCGGAATCCCTCCGCAAAATGATCCTGGCCATGAGCAAGGACATCCGCGTCGTGCTCATCAAGCTGGCGGACCGGCTGCACAACATGCGCACCCTCCGCTTCCAGCCGGAGGAACGCCGTGTCGCCATTTCCCGCGAAACGCTGGATATCTATGCGCCGCTGGCGCATCGCCTCGGGGTTTACGCCCTGAAACAGGAGCTGGAGGATCTGAGCCTGAAGTATATTGATCCGGAAGGCTACAACCGTATTGTCCATCTCGTGGGAATGAAGCGGGCGGAACGTGAAGAAAGCATCCGCCTCGTCATCACGGAGCTGAGCGAACGCCTGGACCAGCAGCATATCCATTATGATATCGACGGCCGGTCAAAGCATTTCTATTCCATCTACCGGAAAATGGTCCTGCAGCAGAAATCCTTCGACCAGATTTACGACCTCATCGCCATCCGTGTCATCGTGGATACGATCCCCGACTGCTATACCGTGCTGGGCATTGTTCATACCCTGTGGAACCAGGTGCCCGGACGTTTCAAGGATTACATCTCGGTGCCCAAGGCAAACATGTACCAGAGCCTCCATACCACGGTGGTTGGAGGCCGCAAAATCCCCTTCCCGTTCGAAGTGCAGATCCGTACATGGGAAATGCACCGCGTCGCGGAATACGGCATTGCAGCCCATTGGCGGTACAAGGAGGGCGCCACGGGGGAAGATAACCTGGACCATAAGCTGTTCTGGGTGCGGCAAATGCTGGACTGGCAGACAGAAACACGGGACTCCCGTGAATTCCTGGATACCCTGAAAACAGACCTCTTCTCTGAAGAAGTGTTCCTCTTTACACCCAAGGGCGACGTCATCTCCATGCCGAAGGGTGCCACGCCGCTGGATTTTGCTTATCGCATCCATTCTGCTGTGGGCAACCAGTGTGTCGGTGCGCGGGTGAACGGCAAGATTGTACCGCTTGACACTGCGCTGGAAACAGGCGACCGCGTCGAAATCATGACCTCTGCCTCCTCCAAGGGGCCGGGCACCGACTGGCTGCGGATCTGCAAAACGCCCCAGGCGAAGGCCAAGATACGCCAGTTCCTGAAGAAAGCGCTGAAAGAAGAAAATATCGACCTCGGGCGGAGTATTATCGATAAAGAATGCTCCCGCCGCGGCGTAAAAATGAGCGATATCGCAAAGCCGGAGTACTACGAACCGCTGCTGCGGAAGTATGGTTTCCTGGACTGGGAGGATATCTGCGGCGCGGTAGGCTACGGCGGCATGGCGGCTGTGTACGTGGTCTCCCGCCTGATGGAAGAACAGAAGAACAAGGAAACGCCTGCCCAGAATATCAAGGACGTGAAAGACCTTGTTTCCGGCGAGCAGATGCTCCGCCAGCGGCGGGCACATCACGGCATCGTCATGACCGGCAGCGAAGACCTTGATATCCCGGTGCGGTTCGCCAAGTGCTGCAGTCCCGTACCGGGTGACGAAATCGTCGGTTATATCACCCGCGGGCGCGGCGTCACAATCCACAAAGCTGAATGCGCCAATGCTGCCGCCGGCGAGGATGAACGGAAGATCGGCGTGGAATGGGCCATCGAAAGCGAAGGCACCTTCTCTGCCGCCATCACTGTCGTGGCATACGACCGCGTCAATATGCTCGGCGAGATTGCCACGATCATCGGGGAAAACAATGTTTCGATCCGTGCCGCTTCCATCCAGGCCAGCGGAAAAACGCGCATCTCCACCCTGCGCCTGACACTGGACGTCCATTCACGCGAGGAAATGGACCGCGTTATCCAGGCGCTGCGCAACAAGTCCGATATCCTCGATGTTTACCGGACAGCCACCTGATCCGGCTGCCTGAACCCGTTTGCTGAAAACCGGCTGCCAAAGGCCGGCTGAAAGGAAGTTTTTCACATGCGCTGTGTTGTCCAACGCGTCTCCTCGTCCTCCGTCACCGTGAACGGTAAAGTTTCCGGCGCCATCGGCCCCGGGCTGATGGTGCTGATCGGCGTCTCTGCCGACGATACGGAAGCAGACCTGAAATACATGGCGGAAAAGGTGCCGAATCTTCGGATCTTTGACGATGAGAACGGCGTCATGAACCGTTCTGTCCTGGACACGGGCGGCAGCATTCTCGCTGTTTCCCAGTTCACCCTTTACGGGGATGCCCGCGGCGGCCGCCGGCCTTCCTATATCCGCGCTGCGAAACCCGATAAAGCGGACGTGCTGTATGAGCAGCTGATTGCACGGTGGCGGGACAAGGGACTCCGCGTGGAAACGGGGATCTTCCGCACGGATATGCAGGTTTCCCTCGTGAATGACGGTCCCGTCACCATCCTCCTCGACAGCGAAAAAAGCTTCTGAAAGGCGATACTATGCAGATCCGTGAACTGACAGTCGGTCCTGTGGGTACCTGCTGCTACCTGCTCTTTACAGAAGGTGCTTCTGAATGCATTGTCATCGATCCCGGAGCTGAGCCCGGCCGTATCCTGAAGGCTGCCGGGCCCATGAAGATTGCAGCAATCCTGCTGACCCACGGGCACTTTGACCATATCGGTGCGGCTGCCGAAGTGAAGCAGGACGATACGCAGCTGCTGATCCACGAGCTTGATGCGCCGATGCTGTCCAATCCGGACCTGAATGCTTCAAACCTGCTGCTCCGGCAGGCCGTCACTGCGCCGGACGCAACCTGTCTTCTTCACGAAGGGGATCACATGGTGCTCGCCGGCCTTTCCGTGGAAGTTCTCCACACGCCGGGTCACACCCCGGGCAGCGTCTGCTACCGGATCGAAGGCCATCTTTTCACCGGTGATACACTCTTTGAGCATGGCTGGGGCCGGACGGATTTACCCGGCGGAAATGAGCACGACCTGTTTGCTTCCCTCCGCCGCCTGATGCCCATGGTCAGGACGATGCCTTTCCATCCCGGGCACAATGCATAATTGTGCCGGGCCGGTTTCCCGTTGTCTCCGGCAATCCTCCCCGTACCGTACCGAATGACGCAATATGCAATACGAATAAACAATGATGAATGCTGAACTGACCGCTGCCCTTGAAACGATCCGGCCGGAGCTCATGACTGTGACCCGGCTTTTCGGTTTGCCGGAAAGCATATGGGACGATACGCCGCGGTATATCCCGGCCGCAGAAGAAACAGGCGGTAATTACCGCATTACTTTCACCGACGGCAGCGAATCCGCCACCCGTACTGTACCTGTCCCCAACGATCCGGATCCCCGGGTACAGGCGCTGCATCGCCGGCGCGCAGCCCGCAGGCTCTGCAAGCAGGCGCTCTATGATCTCTGCAGGAAAACAACCGGCATCCACCCTCCCTGGGGCAGTATGACCGGTGTCCGGCCGACCCACCTGATGAACGAAGCCCTCGCGGATGGGCTTTCACCGGAGGAAGCTGTAGACCGCCTTGTCCGGGATTTTGACGTCCTGCGCCCCAAAGCGGAGCTGCTCGCGGAAATCGCGGCCGTGCAAAGCGCTCTTCCCGCACCCGGAGACGGCTGGATGGATGTATATATCGGTATTCCCTTCTGCCCGACCCGCTGCGCTTACTGTTCCTTCTCCTCCGGGGAAATCGGGGACGGCCGCCTGGTAGCACCATATATGGCTTCCCTGGCAGAGGAGATCCGCGCCTGCGCACCGATGATTGCCGGAACAGGACGGAAACTCCGTGCCCTGTATATCGGCGGCGGTACACCTACCGCACTGCCCGAAAAGGCATTCAGGGAAATGCTTTCCCTTGTATGTGAATACTTTCCGGGCGCGCTGGAAACCACCGTCGAAGCAGGCCGGCCGGACAGTCTTTCCAGGGATAAAATCCGGGCTGTTCAGGAAGCAGGGATCTCCCGGATTTCTATCAATCCGCAGACCATGAACGACCGGACGCTGCGCGTCATCGGCCGTGCGCATACCGCGCAGCAGGTCCGGGATGCTTATGCCATGGCGCGGGAAGAAGGCGTCCGCCATATCAATATGGATGTCATTGCAGGGCTGCCCGGGGAGGGAGAAGCGGATTTCCGCCATACCATGGACGAAGCTGTTTCCCTCCATCCCGAAAGCCTGACCGTCCATACGCTGGCCATCAAGCGATCCTCCCGGATGTCGCTGGAAAATGCGCCCCTGCCTGACGGCATGCTGACAGCGCATATGGTCGCCCTGGGCCTGGAAGCCGCCCGGACCCTCGGTATGGTTCCCTATTATCTTTACCGCCAGAAATACATGGCCGGCAACCTGGAAAATACCGGCTACGCCCTCCCCGGCCACGCCTGCCTCTACAATGTGGACATGATGGAGGAAACTTCCCATATCCTCGCCCTTGGCGCAGGCGGGATTTCAAAACGGATCTGGCCGGAAGAGGGGCATATCACCCGCGCGCCCAATGTCAGCAACATCACGGAATACATTGCCCGTACCGGTGAGATGATCCGCCGCAAACAGGAACTGTTCCTCGAAAGCATTCCTTCCTGATCAATCCAGGAATGCCGTTCCGAAGGACATAAAACAGCCCCGTCGCAAGTAACGGGACCGTTTTTCAATGACTCGGAGGTTCAGAAGCGCATCCGTTCTTCAATATAGCTGCGGACTTCGCTGATCGGCACCCGCTCCTGCTGCATGGTATCGCGGTCGCGGATGGTAACGGTCTGCGTCTCCTCAGTTTCGAAGTCCACGCAGATGCTGAAGGGCGTGCCGATCTCATCCTGCCGGCGGTATCGCTTGCCGATGGATCCCGTTTCATCGTATTCCACAGGGAAATACTTGCACAATTCCGCATGGATACTGCCGGCAAGTTCACCCAGTTTGTTCTTCTGGAGGGGAAGGACGGCTGCCTTGTAAGGTGCCAGCGCCGGATGCAGGTGCAGGACCGTACGCACGTCCCCGCCTTCCAGTTCTTCTTCCTCATAAGCATTGCAAAGGAATGCCAGGACCATACGGTCCACGCCCAGGGAGGGTTCGATGCAGTACGGAATATAGCGTTCATTGGTCACCGGATCCAGGTATTCCATGGATTTGCCTGAATGGTTCTGGTGCTGCGTCAGGTCGTAATCCGTGCGGTCAGCGATACCCCAGAGTTCTCCCCAGCCAAAGGGGAAGAGGAACTCAAAGTCCGTGGTCGCCTTGGAATAGAAGGCCAGCTTTTCCGGTTCATGGTCCCGCAGGCGCAGGCTTTCTTCCTTGATACCGAGGCTCAGCAGCCAGTCCCGGCAGAACGAACGCCAGTAGTTGAACCACTCCAGGTCCTCACCCGGCTTGCAGAAGAATTCCAGCTCCATCTGCTCGAATTCACGGACACGGAAAATGAAGTTGCCGGGGGTAATCTCATTCCGGAAGGATTTGCCGATCTGGGCAATTCCCGCAGGCAGCTTTTTCCGGGTGGTGCGCATGACGTTCTGGAAGTTGACAAAGATGCCCTGGGCCGTTTCCGGGCGCAGGTAAATCTCATTGGCACTGTCCTCGTTCACCCCCGCAAAGGTTTTGAACATCAGGTTGAACTGGCGGATGCCGGTGAAATCTTTCTTTCCGCAAACGGGGCAGACGATGTCATGCTCCGCAATAAATTTTTCAAGTTCCGCATTGCTCCATCCGTCGCCGGTCTCAGCGCCTTTGGTGAAATCCTCGATCAGCTTGTCGGCGCGGAAGCGGGCTTTGCAGGCTTTGCAGTCCATCAGGGGATCGTTGAAGCCGCCGACATGGCCGCTGGCCACCCACACCTCGCGGTTCATCAGGATTGCACAGTCGAGTCCGGTATTATATTTGCTTTCCTGGACAAATTTCTGCCACCAGGCTTTTTTTACATTGTTCTTGAATTCAACGCCCAGGGGGCCGTAGTCCCATGTGTTCGCCAGTCCGCCGTAGATCTCCGATCCGGCAAAGATAAAGCCGCGGTTTTTGCACAGGGCAACCAGCTTGTCCATCGTCAGTTCAGCCATGTCTTTCTTTCCTCCGGTTTCTGTGGTTTCTTATCTCGGGGTATCTTTCGGAACGATGATTCATCATACGTTCCGCTAATTGGTTTGTCAAGGATTATCGTTTCTTATGCCCCGCCCCTCAGAACAGAGCTTCAACGAACTCCTTCGCGTCAAACGGCTGCAGGTCGTCGATCCCTTCGCCAACGCCGACATACCAGACAGGCACTTCCAGTTCCTGCCTGATTGCAAGGGCAATGCCGCCCTTGGCTGTACCGTCAAGCTTGCTCAGGATAATACCGTTAATTTCCGCCACTTCCTTGAAAGCCCTTGCCTGCATGAGGCCGTTCTGCCCGGTGGTGGCGTCAAGCACCAGGATACAGCGGGTATCCGCTTCCGGATATTCCCGGTCGATCACCCTGCGCATCTTGCTCAGTTCGTCCATCAGGTTCTTTTTATTATGCAGCCTTCCCGCCGTATCGATAATCAGCAGGTCAGCCTGCTGCGCCTTTGCGCTCCTGATCGCGTCAAAAACGACCGCTGCCGGATCTGCTCCTTCCGCATGCTTGACGATCGGAACGCGGGCACGTTCAGCCCACACAGTCAGCTGTTCAGCAGCCGCGGCACGGAACGTATCCCCTGCGCACAGCATCACTTTCCGTCCGATCGCCTGGAAGCGCAGGGCCAGCTTTCCGATGGTCGTTGTCTTCCCGACGCCGTTCACGCCGACCAGCAGCATCACCATCGGCCATTTCAGCGGAGGCCTCGGAATATCCATCTGCTCCACCATAATCTGTTTGAGCATATCCCTGGCCTGCGCGGCATCCTTCACCTTGCCGGCCTTCACCCGGTCCCGCAGGTCGTCGATAATCGCAGTCGTCGCTTTCAGGCCGCAGTCTGCCATCAGCAGGATATCTTCGAGCTCCTCGTAAAAATCTTCGTCGATCTTCCGGTTTTCCCGGACCATATCGTCCACTTTTTCGGTCATGTTGCCCCTGGTCTTACTCAATCCTTCCCGCAGCCGGGCAAACAGGCCTTTCTTTTTCACTTCACTCATGGAGTACCTCCTCCGCGCATCCGCGCGTGAGGACAGTTTACCACATTTTTCTCCTTTGGAAAAGGCTCAGGCCCTTTTTTCATTTGCTTTCTGCCCGCAGCTGTGCTATGATTTCAAGGTTCAATCAAACACAAGGGAGAAATGTCCGATGATTACTTCCAAGGAACTGAGAAATGCATGGATCCGCTTCTATGAGGAACGGGGACACATCAATATCGGTGCTGTTTCACTGATAGGTGACGGAAGTACCGGCGTCATGTTCAATGTAGCCGGCATGCAGCCGCTGATGCCGTACCTGCTCGGCAAGGCGCATCCCTCCGGAAAAAAGAGGCTGTGCAATGTCCAGGGCTGTGTCCGTACGGTTGATATTGAAAGCGTCGGCGACCCCACCCATTTTACTTTCTTCGAGATGATGGGCAACTGGTCCCTGGGAGATTATTTCAAACAGGAAAAAACCCAATGGAGTTATGACCTCCTGACCAAGGTTTTCGGCCTGGACGGGAAGGAAATCTGCTCTACCGTCTTTGAAGGAAATGACGCTGCACCCCGTGATGACGAAACCGCAGACCTGCTGAAGAAGGTCGGTATCCTGCCTGAGCACATCTTCTACCTGCCCAAGTCCGACAACTGGTGGGAGCTGGAAGGGACAACCGGCACCCCCTGCGGCCCTGACAACGAATGGTTCTATCCGCGCCATAACAAGCCCTGCGGCCCTCATTGCGGGCCGGCCTGCGGCTGCGGACGGTATGTCGAGATCGGCAACGATGTGTACATGCAGTACGTCAAGAATGCCGACGGCTATGCACCCCTGGCAAATAAGAACGTGGATACAGGCTTTGGCCTGGACCGTATGCTGGCCTTCCTGAACGGCCTGACAGACGGGTACAAGACCGACCTGTTCCTCCCGGTCATCCGCCACCTGGAAGAGAAATCAGGGCGCAGCTATGATGAAGACACTGATGCGCAGAAAGCAATGCGGATCGTTGCGGACCATATCCGCACCTCCACGATGCTGATCGGCGATGTCAACGGCATCCTGCCCTCCAACGTCGGTGCCGGCTATATCCTGCGGCGCTTGCTCCGCCGCGCGATCCGCTATACCCGGAAGCTCGGCCTGGAATCTTCTGTGCTCGCCGAAGTCAGCAAAATCTTCATTGAGCAGATCTATGACGAAGCTTATCCGCTGCTGGTGGAAAAAGAAAGCTACATTGTGGACGAAATCATGAAGGAAGCCGCCCGCTTCGAAGCCACGCTGGTAACCGGCATGAAGGAGTTCAACAAGACAATCACCGGCATTCGCCGCAAAAATGAGTTCATGGCCCAGAAGGATCCGTCCTGGAAGCCTGAAACCGAAATCAGCGGCAAGCAGGCCTTCCGCCTTTACGATACCTACGGATTCCCGCTGGAACTGACAGAAGAGCTGGCAGCTGAAGAAGGTTTGACCGTGGATGCCAAAGGCTTCACCGAAGCTTTCAGGGAACACCAGGCGATCAGCAAGCAGGAAGGTGCAGCCAAAGGCGGCCTGACCGAACGGAATGAAGAAACCGCCAAGCTGCACACAGCCACACACCTGCTGCAGGCTGCCCTGCGCAAAGTCCTGGGCGACGAAGTGGCCCAGAAGGGTTCCAATATCACTACCGAACGCCTGCGTTTCGACTTCAGCTTCGGCCGGAAAATGACCCCTGAAGAGATCGCCGAGGTGGAACGCCTGGTGAACGTGGCAATCGACGCCAAAGTACCGGTCGTCATGGAAGAAATGACCGTGCAGGAAGCAAAGGACAAAGGCGCCATCGGCCTGTTCGAAAGCAAATACGGCGAGAAGGTTCGCACTTACAAAATGGGCGAGTATTCCTTCGAAATCTGCGGCGGCCCCCATGCAAACAATACCGGGGACCTCGGTTCCTTCAAAATCCAGAAGGAAGAATCCTCCTCCGCCGGTGTCCGCCGCATCAAGGCCACCATCCAGCCCAAAGCTTAAGAAAGAGGAACGGATATGGACTTTAACACACAGGAAGAACAGAACGGACTGCGGGAAGTCCGCACCGGTTCAGAAGAGATTTTTAACGGCATAATCCTCCATGTCCAGCGGGATACCGTCAGGCTGCCCAACGGCAGCCCCTCCGTCCGGGAGGTCATCCGGCACATCGGCGCCGTGTGTGTGATCCCTGTGCTGGACAATGGTGATGTCATTATGGAACGGCAGTACCGTTATCCGCTCGACCAGGTCATCCTGGAAATCCCTGCCGGGAAACTGGATGCTGCCGATGAGGACCGTTTTTCCGCCATTCAGCGTGAGCTGCGGGAAGAAACCGGCTATACTGCAAATTCCTGGACAGAAATCGGCGGATTCCATCCCGCGCCTGCCTACAGCGATGAATATATCACCATGTATCTTGCGCGCGATTTGAAGAAAGGAGAACGCCATCTGGACGCAGATGAGTTCCTGGATGTCCACACAGTCCCGCTGAAGGCGCTCGTGGAAGACGTCATGTCCGGAAAAATCACGGATGCCAAAACCCAGGTCTGCATTCTGAAGGCAGCGAGAATCCTGGGGCTGTAAAATACCAATGATGAACAGGAAGTGCTGGAACGGCGGCACTTCCTTTTTTGTGGTTTGCAGCGCATCGGGTTGTCCATTTCACCCACTTATTAGCCAAATATAAACCATTATATCGAATATATTATTGCTTTCTTACCACTTTAATGCATTATTTGTCATTAATATTTTATTTTATTACCACTTTTTTGATCATTTGGCGATATTCAGGAAAACAAAGCAGCACGGAAAAATACCGGTTCGGTTTAGATTCTTCTTTCCGTTTTGGTGTTTTTATAGTAAGATGTATGCAACGGACAAACAACCTGGAGGAAATCGTTATGTTTAAAAACCTTACAAAAACGGAAAAATCCTGGGTGCTTTATGATGTTGGAAACTCCGCATTTACAATGCTGGCCTGTTCCCTGATTCCAATATGGTTCAAATCCCTGGCAATCGGGGATGCGCCCGGCCAGGTTACCGGTGACCAGGCAACAGCTTACTATTCCATCGCTATCGCGGTTGTCACGATCGTGGTAGCACTGCTGGGCCCTGTTCTCGGGGCCATCGCGGACCATAAGGACAGGAAGAAAATATTTTTCACCACGGCAGTCGCGCTGGGAGTCGCCGGCTGTATTATCAACGGTTTTGCGGCCAGCTGGGTTGCCTTCATTGTGATTTATGTGCTGGCCAAGATCTGTTATGCTTCCTCCCTTACCTTCTACGATTCCATGCTGAACGATGTAACCACCGAAGACCGCATGGACCAGGTTTCCTCCTATGGATATGCCTGGGGATATATCGGATCCTGCATACCCTTCACCATCGCGCTGGTTGCTTACGTGCTGGGGCCGGATGCGCATATGCTGGGACCGGTCAATGAAGCCGGTGTCAAAATGGGTATACTGCCCGGCAGCCTGTCCAAGATTATCGGCTTTGCGGTAACCGGCATCTGGTGGTTCCTGGTTACCGTTCCGCTGATCCGGAACTATAAACAGGTGAATTACGTGGAAGTGGAAAAGCACGCTGTCAGCGCTGCCTTCAGGAAGATCGGACGTACGCTGAAAAAGATTGCCACCGGGGACAAAAAGGTGCTCTTCTTCCTGGTTGCCTTCTTCCTGTATATCGACGGCGTCGGAACGATTATTGATAACTGCATCAATATCGGTACCGACCTGGGGCTGGATACAGTAGGCCAGGTGATTTTCCTGCTGGCGACGCAGGTGGTTGCATGGATCGGCTCCCTTGTCTTTGCCAGCCTGTCCAAAAAGCATAATACAGTTCCGCTGATCCTGGTATGCATCGCAGGTTATTTCTGTGTCTGCCTGTATGCACTGACGCTCAGCAATATCTGGCATTTCGGCATCCTGGCGTTCGGCGTGGGCTGCTTCCAGGGTTCCATCCAGTCCCTGTCCCGGTCCTATTATTCCAAGATCATCCCGCCGGAAAACTCCGGAGAATACTTCGGCATCTATGATATCTTCTCCAAGGGTGCTTCCTTCCTCGGTTCTGCGGTCATTGCCTGGGTCAAACTGGCAGGCGGCACCATTAACATCGCGGTAGCTTCCCTGGCCGTCTTCTTTGCCCTGGGCTTCATCTTTCTGAGGATCTCCGACAAACAGCCG
>CAMMYM010000006.1 GCA_946527725.1 uncultured Clostridia bacterium | reverse complement strand
CCCTGGATTGTTTCCGCTTCCCGCTGCGCAACCACTGCGGCAAGGGCCCCGCTGCGGTATACATTGTTCTCCGGATTTCTTCTGACCGCTTCCCGGAAGGATTGGTGCGCGCTTTCGAACTGTTCCATTGCCATGAGCACTTTGCCCTGCGTGTAATACCAATCCCCGTCACGGTGGTCACATCTCAGCAGCTGCCGGAGCGCTGCCTCCGGATTGTCCTTTGCCAGGGAACGTTCCGCCATCAGGACAGCTTCCGCAGCAGTCGGCGCCGGACCGAGCGCTGCGTGGGGATGGGGAGAAGCCAGGCGCAGCGCTTCCTCATAAGCAAGGTTCAGCTGAACCATGCGCTGCTGCGCCTCTTCTTTCAGCGCAGGATCTTGAATCATGTCAGGATGGCACTGCTTTACCAGTGTACGGTAAGCGGACCTGATCTCTTCCTGATCTGCCCATCCTTTCAGGCCAAGCACTTCGAACGGATTGTTCATGCGTGTCTCCCTTCCGGTTACCGGACCGGCTCCCGCCGGATCTCCGCACCGAGAGAACGAAGCTTGTCCTCAATATGTTCATAGCCGCGGTCAATATACCCGGGTTCATAGATTTCAGAAGTGCCCCGGGCCATCAGGCTGGCAATGATCAGCGCAGCCCCGGCACGCAGGTCTGTAGCTGTCATGGGGGCACTGTAAAGCTCATCCACGCCTTCAATAATGGCAGAGCGTCCCATGACACGAACATGTGCGCCCATCCGGCGGATCTCGTCCAGATGGCGGAAACGCTGTTCAAAGATGGTCTCTGTCACAATACTGGTACCTTTTGCTGTTGTCAGCAGGGCGCTCATAGGCTGCTGCAGATCCGTCGGGAATCCGGGATAAACCTGGGTTTTGACGTTGATGGCACGGCGCGGGCCGACCACATGCACCCGGATCGCGTCATCCTGGTCCGTCACCTTGACGCCCATTTCGAGCAGTTTCGCGCTGAGCGCATCCATATGTGTCGGAATGCAGCCGCTGATAATCACATCCCCGCCTGTCGCGGCGGCGGCAATCATCAGGGTGCCTGTTTCAATCTGGTCGGGAATAACTGCGTATGTGCTTCCGTGCATGTACTGGACGCCGCGGATCCGGATGGTATCCGTTCCGGCGCCGCGGATGCGTGCACCCATACTGTTCAGGAAGTTTGCAAGGTCAACAATGTGCGGCTCTTTTGCCGCATTGTAGATCACTGTATTTCCCTTTGCCTTGGAAGCCGCCAGCATGACGTTTACCGTAGCGCCGACAGTTACCATGTCAAAGAAGACGTCACCGCCCGTAAGCGTCTCGCACTCAGCAGTCAGGATGCCGCCGATCTCCCCCGCTTCAGCGCCAATCGCCTGGAAACCTTTCAGGTGCTGGTCCACCGGCCGGGTACCGATTTCACATCCGCCGGGCGTAGGCACCTTGGCATGCCCGCAGCGGCCCAGCAGCGCACCCAGCAGATAGTAACTCGCGCGCAGCCGCTGTGCATTATGATATGAAATGGATGTTCCCTCAGCACTGCGCGGATCCACCCGCATCATTCTTCCGGGCTCGTAATCCACCTTCGCTCCCAGCTCGCGCAGGATATCTGCCAGCGCATGGACATCCTCAATATCAGGAAGATTCTCTATCGTACAAGGTTCATCGCATAGTAAAGTAGCCGGTATGACTGCAACGGCTGTATTTTTGCCGCCGCTGACCCGCACCTGGCCTTCCAGTGAATGGCCGCCGGTCACAAGCATCCGCTCTTTACCCAAGGAACATCACCTCCCGCCGGGCCTTGCCGCAATTGTTCATTTTAATATTATACACTTTTCGTTCAGGACTGACAAGCCGGGCGAAAAGCCCTCATTGACGCCTCCTGTGCAAACAGGTAAAATGAGTTGGATACAACGGATATATGGAGGATACTGTAATGGACAAACGGCTGGTCCTGTACGGCGGCAGCCTTTGGATCATCGGGCTGGCGGCAAGTATCGTCGGCCTGAACATCCATACCGACACCGGTTCCCTGGTCAGCATCATCGGGAACATCCTGTTCCTGATTGGGCTGGGCCTTGTCGGGGCTGCCTGGCTGAAGGCAAGAAAAACGGAATCCGGGAATAAAGAGCAAAAGCGGGAGGAATGAGCCTGTGATACGGCGTATCGTGTGCTTTGCACTGGCCCTGCTGTTCGTGCTGTCCGCCTTTCCCGCCGGCGGGGAAGTCGTTGATGAAAGCACGGACGGAGCAACTGAATACCCGCCTGCTGTGTATGACTTTTCCAGGAGGAAGTACGACAGCTACACGTCTGACACGCTGGTCTTTACGATCGAAACGTTCAATATGGCCGGCACCAAGTGTGTCCTGACCAAGATATGGGTCAGGGATCCTGCCCGCCAGATCCGGAAAGCGAACGCTCCCTGGAAAGAGAAACTTGCTGACCCGAAAGAACTTACAAAGCTCGTCCCGGGGGCTGTCCTTTCCACCAATGCCAGCGGCTATATCACAAAAACCTACCCTGATCTTCCTGAAAACTATCCGGGCGATCCTTCGGACTATTATAATACGACGCTCGGCTCCCTGGTCATCACTGACCGGGAAATCCTCCGCAGGCTTGACGGCGTCCCGTTTTACGGCCTTGCCCTTTCTGAAGACGGTATCTCCATGTACCAGGGCGCGGACAATGCGCTCGTCCTTGCAACCGATCCCTGCCAGACCTGGGCCTTTTTTGAGGTATGCGCTATCCAGGTTAACGGCACCGAACTCCTGCCCGGGAAAGACGCCCCGAAAACAGCAAAAGAAACCGAGCTCGTACAGGAAAAACACGCCCGGACTGTTCTTGCCCGGGTCAACAGGAATAATTACCTGATGCTGCATGTTCCCTACGGAAAATCTTACCGCGGCCTGGACCTCTATCAGGTCAGTGCCTTCTTCTCCGCCAATTTTAAAACAGAATGGGTTTACAATCTTGACGGCGGATATTCCACAGCGCTGATCCATAAACCGCAAACGAAAAATGCCCGCCTCCAGCGGCTCGTTCCCAACGTGCAGCAGGTTGCGGACATCCTGTGTTTCACCGAATAGGATGGTTGCTTATTTGCTTTCCGGCAGGTCCTTGTCAAGCGTCACAAACTCGTTCAGGATAAACGCATGGTATCCGCCCACGTCGACCTCAGACCACTTGTTGTTCTGGGCATAGACGCTCAGGATCTCGCCCAGGTCAAATTCCGTGATCTTGCGTGCGTTTCCGCTGTCTTCAGCCCGGATTCCCACCGGATCATGCCCCTTCGCATTCCCTTTGACCGTAATCTTCGCCGATTCGTAATTGTGGCGGACATTTGGCAGGAATTCCAGGTTGTCGTTTGCAATATATCCCAGCGGCATTCCTTCTTCGTTGGTATCCACCAGCGTGTAACTGCGTCCGACCTTGATAACCTGAAGTACACGGTTGCTCCTGACACGGAACAGGACAGTCTTTGTACCCTGCGGCTTATCCCAGACCCTGTACTCGCCGGCAAACGTCATCGTGACCGCCAGGACCTTATCTGCGGATGCATCCGTATCCCAGGTAAGGCGCCAGGTTTCCACCATCTGTTCTTCCCCGTCCATGATGACTTTGGAACGGGCCAGGCCCATATAGCAGACCTGTACTTCCTTTTCATTTCCTTCATCATCGTGGTAAACTGTCCGTACATCCGTTCCGTTTCGGCCGTAGGCACCGCCCATAGCCCGTGCCCACCTGGCATCGCCGTCCAGGCTGGATTCATCCTCCAGCGCTGATTCATTGCCGATATCGTGTTCTTCGCCGTTTTCATCCTTGTAGGTGCTTCCGTCGAGGGTTTCGCCGTATTCCATGCTCAGCCAGAGGTTCAGCGCAGTCCTGCTCTTGACCAGGGCTTCACCTACAGTGACCTTCTTCCCGCTGGGAAGGGTAACCGTCGTCGTCGCGGAAGTAATCGCGGAACCATCAATATATCCGTACAGGACATTCCTGTCATTGCTGCTGTAGGTAATACCGGTCAGTCCGTCAACCACCTTGCCGTTGGTAATGAGATAGGTTCCTGCGGGGAGCATCGTGGAAGCTACAAGCTGTCCGTTCCCCTCCGGATCTGTATAAAGCTGGGTCGCCCGGGATGTTTTCTGCCTGCAGGTCTGGCTGAATGTCAGTTCGGCAGCAAAAGAAGCTGCCGCAAAGCACAGCACTGCTATGATAATGATCAGAAATACCCTGCGCTTCATCTCGTTACCCTCCGGTTCCGGTTCTGCGGCTGAATCCGCTTCATATATTTTCCCATATTTTGACCCTGATTGTCAACCTTATTGTAACATTTCTGAAACATGATTCCCCTTCCGGAAAACCCGGAATCCCTTGCACAAAATGGACAGAAAGGATTTCCAAGCAATGAAAATTTCCAAAAAAGATGCACTCAACTGGTTTCGCTTTTTCGCCTCCCTCCCGGAAGATGAGCCCCTCGGCTGCCGGCAGCAGGAGATTGTTCTCGCCGCCCTGGCACAGATTGAAACAGCCGTGGAGGCGCATCGTGAGGGCATGATCCGGGCCATTCCCGGGCTCAAGGCAATCATTCCGGGCCATCCGGAAGGTGTCCCGTATTCGCCGGATCTTCCTGCCTGTACACTGTTCATCGGCCCGGAAGGGCATTTTCCTGCCGGCTGCCGGAGCTGCCTGCTTGGCAGCGGCCTTTCGGCCGTTCGCAAAACAAACCGCTGCAACGCAGCCTGCCCGTTTTGTTATGATTACGGAATGCTCGACAGCATTCCGCCCATCGGGGAAGGCATGTGGGAAATCGGCGGCACACGCTTCAGGGAAGAGGATCTTACCCTGCTCTTCTCACTCCAGCGTAAGCCGACAGGCATTGCCTACGTCTATCTGGAACCCTTCACGGAAATCGAAAAATACTACGGTATCATCCGGCGTTTCCACGCTGCAGGCATCCACCAGCATATGTATACCAACGGCATCGGCGCGACGGAAGAGCAGCTGAAAGCACTTGGTGAAGCCGGCCTTGACGAACTCCGCTTCAATCTCGGGGCTACATTATGCGCAGATCCCGTGCTTCTCGCCATGGAAACAGCAAAACAGTATATCCCGCAGGTCGGTATCGAGACGCCGATGACCCGTGAGTTTATCCAAGCCTTCCGAAAAAAGAAAGACCGGATTCTTTCCTCCGGCATCGACTTCATGAACTGCGCCGAGCTGCACCTGAATGAAAACAATCTCCCCAATTATCTCGGGGAGAACATGTATTTCTGCCGCCTGGGTTACCTGAGCCCGATCATCAGCAGGGACCTGACCCTTGCACTGATGAAGGAGGCTGCTGAAGAAAGCTGGCCGATCGCCGTGCACGACTGCTCAAACCATACGAAATTTGCCCGGGACCTGAACCTGCGGGCAAAGGAAGGGGGATGGTTCGGACAAAGCAGCTACGGCTCCGAATTTGAACGCATCCCCTGTGAAGCTTTCCTGCCGGTCCTCGATGATCCGGATTTCTCCTTCGTGGAAGAAGAGCCCCTGCCGCCCGGATTCCGGCCGGGTGATATTGTGCTGTAATTTCCGGAAAGCCTGTAACCTTCCGTCCGGATACGGACACTGCCTGAGGTTCAGATGATGACAGCTGCTGCTTACTTCTTCCTGAGTCCCAGCGCTTCCGCCGCGGGATCGATGTCCAGTGTGGCGAAGTAATCCTCAGCAGTCTCCGCGCGCCGGATCATGCGGAAGCTTCCCTCTTTTGTATAGAGGATCTCCGCGCTGCGGGTACGCCCGTTGTAGTTGTATCCCATGGAATATCCGTGTGCACCGGTATCGTGGATCACCAGCAGGTCGCCGATGGCAATTTCCGGGAGCTTTCTTTCAATCGCAAATTTGTCGTTGTTCTCGCACAGGCTGCCGGTAATATCATACACATGATCCGCCGGCAGGTCCCTTTTCCCGCATACCGTAATATGGTGGTAAGCGCCGTACATGGCCGGGCGCATCAGGTTCACGGCTGAAGCATCCACCCCGATGTAATCCCGGTAGATCTTCTTTTCATGCACCGCACGGGTCACAAGCCAGCCGACCGGGCCCGTCATCCAGCGGCCCAGCTCTGTCTTGACTGCCACGCCGCCTTCCGGAAAGAGCTCTTCATAAACCTTGCGGACGCCTTCCCCGATTGCCGCCACGTCTGGTTCCGGTTCGTCCGGGCGGTAGGGAATGCCGATGCCGCCGGAAAGGTCCACAAAAGCAAAGTCGAGCCCTTTTTCCGCAGCAAGTTCCTTTCCCAGCGACAGCAGCGTCCGCGCAAGGTTCGGATAATACGCCTCATCCGTCGTATTGGAAGACAGGAACGCATGCAGGCCGAAAGCCCGCACACCCAGCTCCTTCAGCCGGTCCAGGCCGTCCCGCAGCTGCGAGGGCATAAAACCGTACTTTGCCTCGCCCGGATTACCCATGATCGTGTTTCCGATTGAAAACTGTCCGCCCGGATTGTAGCGCAGGCAGACTGTCTCCGGGATGCCGCCGTGGGTCCGGAGCAGTTCAATATCCGTAATATCATCCAGGTTGATGAATGCGCCGAGTGCCCGTGCCTGCGTAAATTCCTCCGGCGGCATGGCATTGGCGCTCAGGATAATCTCTTCTCCGGAAAAACCGCATGCCCTGGCCAGCGTCAGTTCTGTCGCAGACGAACAATCCAGGCCGCATCCTTCCTCCTTCAGGATCCGCAGCACCGCAGGATTCGGCAGTGCCTTCACCGCAAAGTACTCCCTGAAATCCGCGCACCAGGCAAAAGCTTTGTTCAGTTCACGCGCACGTTCCCTGATTCCCTGCTCGTCATACAGGTGAAAAGGTGTCCGGAACTGTTCTGCAGCGCGGAAAAACACTTCATCCTTCAGTGCAAAATTCGGCATATAGGCCTGCCTCCTTATTTGATCAGCGTAAAGCTGAAACTGTCCGCCAGCTTTCCTTCGATATACATCGATACTTCATAGATTCCGGCCGGATAACCGTTCTGGTTCAGCAACTCCAGCAGCCCTGTCTCATTCAGCGAAACATACCAGGCATCGTTTCCCTGGACGTTGCTGTCGTAGTACCAGCCGCTCTCGTAACGGTAATTGTTCCCGTCCGGCGCAGTCAGGGTAATCAGCATGTCGGTGGTTGGCATTGTTTCTTCTACGCTGTAGGATGTGACGGACCAGATACAGGCGTTCCCGCTGCGAAGCAGTTCCTCCGTGATCTCCTCCGCCGGTACAGGATCGGATCCGTTTTTCGGTGTTTCGGCAATCGCGAAAGCAATGGAGCGGAACGAATGCTCCGTTACCGGCTCCGCTTCCGGCAGCTTTATCCTCGCCATCTTTTCAGGCAGCCTGTCCGGTGTATTGCCGTCCGCGAAGACTTCCAGCCCTGATTCATACATC
The DNA here is from genome assembly GCA_946527725.1 of uncultured Clostridia bacterium. Lineage (GTDB taxonomy): Bacteria > Bacillota > Clostridia > Christensenellales > Aristaeellaceae > Aristaeella. The sequence continues at coordinate 26,443 of CAMMYM010000006.1, read as the reverse complement.
CTGCCGGGTGTCAGCAGCATCGTCACGGAAGTTTCATCCTTCAGGACCTGGCTGAAGTTCAGGTAGCTCGATTCCGTATCCGCTACAATATGGTACAGGGTGAAGCCTTCCGGAATCTCAGGCAGTTCGGCAGCTGACCAGTCGAAGGTCACAATGTTCCTGTCCGCGGTAACCTTATATCCTTCCAACGGTTCAGTTTCCGCTTCACTGTCGTCGAGCAGTTCTGCTGCTTCGTAAATACAGCCGGTAATCTGGTCCGCTGTCAGCGCAATATACCGATGGATGCCTTCGGCATATTCCGCCGCGATCATGCCCGCAAGCTTTCCGTCAACGGTCTGCAGCAGAGCACCCGGTTCAGTATCCCCGGACAGCGTAAGAACCATACAGTCAAGGTCCTGCCAGGCAATCGGCACAGCGTCATAAACCGCCCTGTTGATCCTGGAACGCATCCAGTCCCCCGAACGGACAACCAGCTCGTCCGGGTTAAGTGCTTTCCCGGTATCCGCAAAGGAATACGGCGGAAGCGCCAATGTCTCCCCTTCCGGATCAAGAAGCATCACGAGGACCTTGCCGCCTGCAGTGGACAGGACCATCGTTACGTTCCTGAAAGATGTTCCGTCCCAGGCCTCCAGGCTTTTCGGCTCATCCGGAAGGACAGCTTCAGACGCGACCAGGACCCCCTCAAGGATCGGGATAGCCGTGCCAAGCCAAACCTTTCCGCTGTCCGAAGCGTCGTACAGGTCAACCAGATCCGGTGCTGTTTCCGCCGACGCACATGCTGCGGCCATCAGCATGATCAGTGCAGCCAGCAATGCTCCGAACTTCTTCATATTCTTCCTTTCCCCGGTCTCTTCCGTTCTTCACCGGCGTTCATTATTCTTTGTAATCCTGCAGCGAAACGGATACCATCCGGCTTACGCCCTGCTCTTCCATCGCTACGCCGTAAAGTCCGTTTGCCCGCTCCATTGTCCCTTTTCTGTGTGTAATGACAACAAACTGCGTGGATTTCGAATACTCTGACAGGTAATCTGCAAAATACCCGATATTCGCATCGTCCAATGCCGCTTCGATCTCGTCAAGAATACAGAACGGCGTAGGTTTCAGTTTCAGTGTGGCAAAAAGGATTGCGATGGCTGTCAGTGTTTTCTCACCGCCGGAAAGCAGGGAAAGCAGCTGCAGTTTCTTGCCCGGGGGCTGCGCGTTGATCTCGATGCCGCAGTTCAGCGGATCATCCGGATCCGTCAGCTGCAGTTCTGCATGCCCGCCGCCGAAAAGGCGCTTGAATGTCTCTGTAAAATAGCCCTGCAGCTGTTCAAAGCGTTCCACAAAAGTTTCCCGCATCTGTTCAAGCAGCCGTGCAATCAGGTCCCGAAGGTCCTTTTCCGCCTTCTCAAGGTCCTCTTTCTGTACATACATCTCATCGTAACGTGCCTTCGTGCTCGCATATTCCTCCACAGCATGCACATTCACAGGCCCCAGGGTACGGATCTCCGCTGACAGCTGGGCAGCCTCCCGGTCTGCGTCCGTTACATTGATTCCTTCCGGCCGCCGGAATTCCTCCGCGCCGGCGTATGTTACCTCGTACATATTCCAGATCCTGTCGCGAAGCGCTTTCAGGTCTCCGTCCGTCCGCGCCCGCCCGAGCTCCAGGCGGTGGACTTTGTCGCTGTCCCTGCTGAAGGACTGATGCAGCCCTTCCATCTCGTTCAGCAGTTCTTTCAGCAGGTTCTGCTTTCCGGAGCGGCTCTCTTCGAGTTCGCCGGTAATCCGTTCACGCCCTTCCTGTTCGGCTGTCACTTCATCCAGGGCTTTCCGCAGTTCCGTTTCCCGGGCCTGGTCCTCCTCGTCTTTTCCGTCCATCTCGTCCAGCGCGGCACGCCGCTGTTCGCAATCCTGCATCATGCGTTCCCGTTCCTGCTCCAGGCGGGCTTTGTCGCGCTGCATGATTTCCAGTTCGTGCTGCAGGTCATTCACTGCCAGCGTCAGGCGCAGCGTTTCAGCCGCGCGGTCTTCAGTAAGCCGGCGTGCTTCGCTTGCTGCCCGTTGCAGCACCGCGGTCTCTTTTTCCATTTCTTCCCGGGTCTCTTCCGATTTTTCTGTCTGGTCATCCGCCAGGGACAGCTGTTCCGTGATCTGTTGCATGGATTCCGCCAGCTGTTCCCGTGCGGCTTCCGTTTCACTTACGCGGAGCATATGCATCTTTTGTTCTTCTTCTGCGCTTTGCAGCCGTTCCGTCTCCCGCGCAACCGCAATCTCCTGCCGGTGCAGTTCTTCCAGCGCGTCGGCAGATTTCGCTTTCATGCTGTCTTTTTCAGCCTGCCCGTCCCGCATGCAGCGCAGCAGGCGCTCCAGCTCATCCTGTCCGGCGGAGAGCGAGGCAGTCAGTTCCTTCAGTTCGCGTTCACGCGTGAAAAGGTTCACACTGCGCGATGAAACCGATCCGCCGGTCATCGATCCGCCCGAGTGCATCACATCGCCCTGAAGCGTCACCAGGCGGAATTCGTGTCCGCCCCTCCGCATAATGGCAATGCCGTGGGCCAGGTTATCTGCAACCACCGTACGCCCAAGGAGATTTTCCGCAACCCCGCGGAAATGTCCGTCGCAGGAAACAAGCTCCGAAGCGACGCCAAGGCAGCCCGGCATATCCAGCACTTCGCGTTCCTTCTCTGTCAGCACCCGGGGCCGTACAGACGTGACAGGCAGGAATGTTGCCCTCCCCAGCCTGTTTGCGCGCAGGTATTCAATCAATGCTTTTGCTGTTTCTTCATCCTCAGTCACCACATTCTGCTGTGCATTGCCCAACACCATGTCGATGGCCGTCTCGTATTCCTTTGGCACTGACAAAAGCCGGTTCAGCGGGCCGTATACCTTTTCCATGCCTTCATCCTGTGCATGGAGAACCACTGAGCGCACAGAGTTCGCATATCCTTCCATTTCCCGGGACATCTCATCCAGCAGTTTTTGCCTGGATTCCATATCCCTCATTTCAGCCAGCTTTTCGTCATATTCCTTTCTGGCTTTGATTACAGATGCATCCGCTGCTTCAAGTTTTTCCCTGGTTTCCCGGACATGCTGCTCCAGGCTCTCCCGGATTTCCTGTTCGGCAGCAAGCCTGTTCCGTGCTTCCTGTACAGCAGTATCCAGGTCGTCTCCTGCCTTCTTCATTGCTTCATATGAAGCCGTAATCTCCTGAAGGCGGTCCTGCATTGTGGAAAACATGGTTTTCAGGCGCGTCTGGTCATTCAGCGCAGCTGTGCGCCGGTTGACAGCGTCCATCATGGCTGCCTTATGCGCTTCAAGTTTTTCTTCCTTTTCCGCTTGTTCGCGGCGCGCATCCTCTTCCGATGCTCTTGCCTGATCCAGCGCTTCTGTTTGCTCCTGCAGCACGTTGGAACGCATCTCACTGCCGCTGCCGCTTTCTTCCGACAGGCGCGCCAGTTCCGCGAGGCGTTCTTCATGCTGCGCGATTTCCTGCCGGATGCGTTCCCGGTTCTCCTGCCGGGTACGTTTCCGCTCTTCCACTGTATGCAGCGCGTCTCCCGCCTGATGTACCGCTTCCATGCCGGAAAGCAGCGCTGCGTGGGCTTCCGAAATCTTTCCGTCCAGTTCCGTGATCTCGTTCTGCCGCCGGTCACGTTCTTCGCCTTTTTCCTGCAGTGTAGCTTCCGTCTGTTCCAGAACGGCCCGGATTGACTGGATCTCCTGGTCGTAGTCCCGAAGCTTTGCTTCCATTCTGTCGGAACGCACCAGGAACAGGTTCATATCAAGCTCTTTCAGTTTTGCAGACAGGTCCAGATATACACGCGCATTCTTTGACTGCTCCTCGAGCGGATCAAGCTGCCTTTTCAGCTCGTCCAGGATATCGTCAACCCGCGTCATATTCTCCATCGTGCGGGCCAGTTTTTTGTCAGCTTCTTCCTTCCGGGCTTTGAATTTGACAATGCCCGCCGCTTCTTCAAACACCGCGCGCCGGTCCTCGCCTTTGCGGGAAAGGATCTCGTCGATCCTGCCCTGCCCGATAATGGAGTATCCTTCCCTGCCGATCCCGGTGTCACGGAACAGGTCCACAACATCCTTCAGGCGGCATGATGCGCGGTTCAGGAAAAACTCACTCTCTCCGTTACGGTAAACACGCCTGGTTACCATAACCTCTGAATAATCAAGGGGCAGTGCATGATCGTCGTTATCAAAGACCAGGGAGACTTCGCAATAGCTCAGCGGTTTACGTTTCTGCGTCCCGCTGAAAATCACGTCCTGCATGCTTGCGCCGCGCAGGGTCCTGGCACTCTGTTCGCCCAGCACCCAGCGCACAGCGTCGCTGATATTGCTTTTTCCGGAGCCGTTGGGTCCGACGATCGCCGTGATCCCTTCGTTAAAGACGATCTCGGTCCGTTGGGCAAAAGACTTGAATCCATAGAGCTCCAGCTTCTTAAGTCTCATAGTCCCTCCAGATCGTTTCGTGCCTGGTGCACGAACACTTTATTATATCATGAACAGCTCTGCCGAAAAAGCCTGACAACACCAAAAATACATGGGTTGACTTTCAGCCCCGGCCATGTACAATGGTGCTTGTTCTGTATCTTCCCCGGAGGGTGGTTCATCATATGCTGCATCGCTATATTGGCACAAAACAGTTCTACAGGAGCGTCCTCACCCTGCTGATTCCGATCGTAATCCAGCAGTTCATTTCTTCTTTTGTTTCCCTGCTTGATAACGTAATGGTCGGTTCCCTGGGCACGGAGGCCATCTCCGCCGCTTCGATAGCCAATTCTGTCCTGATGGTCCATATGCTGGCTGTTTTCGGCGGACTGAGCGGCGCCAGCATTTTCGGCGCACAGTTCTTCGGCAAGGGTGACATGGAAGGGATGCGCAGCACCTTCCGCTTTAAGGTGTATTTTATTTTGCTGTGCACGCTGGTTGCCGTAACGGTCTATATCCTCTTCGGCAGCAGCTTCATTGCCTCTTTCCTCCAGGGGGAAAGCAACGGCGGGGATCTTGGGCTGACAGAAAAGCTCGGTACAGGTTACCTGCGGATTATGCTGTGGGGGCTGCTCCCCTTCGGTTTTGCGCAGATCTATTCAGGTACCCTGCGTGAAGCCGGGAAAACAACTGCGCCGATGGTTGCCGGCATCATTGCAATCCTGACAAATCTGTTCCTGAACTGGGTGCTGATCTACGGGCACCTCGGCGCGCCGGCCCTTGGGGTGGAAGGCGCCGCCATCGCCACTGTCGTCTCCCGTTATGTGGAACTGCTTGTCATCGTCGTGCATTCCCACAGGCATACGGACCGTTACCGTTTCCTGGCAGGTGCATACCGAAGCCTCAAAGTTCCCGCAAAACTGATCGCACGGATCACCCGCACAGGCCTGCCCCTGCTTGTCAATGAAATCCTCTGGTCCCTTGGAATGACCTTCATCAACCAGTTTTATTCCAGCCGCGGCCTGAACGCGGTCGCAGCCCTGAATATCACCGGAACAGCCTGGAATCTCTTCTGTGTCATCATGTTCGCCATGGGCAGCGCGGTCTCCATCATGGTGGGGCAGCGGCTGGGTGCCGGCAAGATGGAAGAAGCCCGGGATGTGGACAGGAAGCTGATCTTCCTGACAGAAGTCATCCATGTGGCCATCGGACTCATCATGATTCTCTGTTCCCCGCTGGTTCCGAAACTGTACAATGTCGGGCCGGAAGTGCAGGACCTGACCCGCCGCCTGCTTATCATCGCCGGCTGTGCCCTGCCCGTCCATTCTTTCGCCCATGTAACATATTTCACCATCCGTTCCGGTGGGCGCACGGTGATTACGTTCTTTTTCGACGCAGTGTACACATGGGTGATAACAGTCCTGCTGGCATTCCTGCTCACCCGGTATACCGATCTGGATATCCTCCGCATTTATTTCTGCGTGCAGTTTATAGATGTGATCAAGCTGGTCATCGGCCTGTTGATGCTCAGGTCCGACTTCTGGGCCCGGAACGTCGTCAACGACGCCGAATGAGAAAGCGCCTGCGTTACGAAATGACGCAGGCGCTTTCAATGTGCCGGACCGATCGCCGGAAAGGAACAGCCGGTCAGGCCAGCAATCCCAGCTGGGACATGGTAAAGATGAACAGGAAAATCGTCACAAGGGAAACAACAGTGCTCACAAAAACAAGCTGCCCCGCCAGCTGCCCGTCCCCGCCCATATTCTGGGCCATCGGATAGGAGGCTGTCGCCACCGGCGTACCGTAGATCATCAGGATCAGAAACAGTTCCACGCCCCGCAGACCGATCAGGTATCCGAGCGGTACCATAATGAGCGGCAGCAGGATCAGCCGTGTAGCCAGCACAGCGATGATCGTCCTGCTGTTTTTCTTCAGTTCGTCAAACTTCAGGTTCGCGCCCAGCACAACCAGGGCCAGCGTCGTGGCTACTCCCGCCAGGGAAGTCACCGGCGTCTCAATAAAGGGCGGCAGCTTGATCTGCAGCAGGTAGAAAGCCAGCCCCACGATACATCCCTGCATCAGCGGGTTTTTAAGAATCCCCAGGAGCAGGGGCATCAGCCGCACCTTGCCCCCATCGCGGAACATTTCAAGCACAGCCACGGACGCCACGTTGAACAGGCTCACCATGATCAGCACCATCATCCCGCATACGGAAGCTTTATCGTTGCCGAACACGTACGTGGTCAGCGGGATACCGTAGATAATGAAATTGCTGCGGAAAATTGCCTGGATGATTGTGCCCCGCCTCGGATTTTCCTTCACAAGCCGCGGGACAATGATCAGCAGCAGCGCCACTACCGCGAGAAAGGTCAGCGGACCTGCCAGCATCAGCTTCACCGACGGAAGATCTTCCGGCTTTGCATTGTATACGTTGTTAAACATCATGAAGGGAAAAAAGAGACGGAAATTAAGCTTGTTCAGCCTGTTCATGAAGTCCCGGTCCGTCAGTTTCAACCGGACAGCTCCAAACCCGATCCCAAGCAGGATCAGGAACGGCGCAACTGCATTGAAAGCTACCATGAAACTTTCCAGCATCCGCTTTCACTCCCCGTCTTCTTATACAGTTATTATACATTTCATGCTCTCCCTGTTCAAGAATTTACCGGAAAATGGAAGAAGATGACCGATTTGGTCTTGTTTTTTCCGGATTCTCCATTATAATAGTAATAAAGAAAAATAGATAAGGAGGGAACCCCTTTGAATTACGCTGAGGAGTCCCTGCGCCTGCATGGCGAATGGAAAGGTAAGATTGAAGTTATCTCCCGTGTTCCTGTCAAAAGCAAGGACGATCTTTCCCTTGCCTATACGCCCGGCGTCGCGCAGCCCTGCCTGGAAATCCAGAAGGATTACGACAAGTCTTTCACCCTGACCCGCCGCAGCAACCTGGTCGCCGTCATCACAGACGGTACAGCTGTTCTCGGGCTGGGTGACATCGGCCCGGAAGCCGGCATGCCGGTCATGGAAGGAAAATGTGCCCTGTTCAAGGCATTTGGTGACGTCGATGCCTTCCCGATCTGCATTCGCAGCAAGGACGTCGATGAAATCGTCCGCACCATCTACCTGATCTCCGGCAGTTTCGGCGGCATCAACCTGGAGGATATTGCCGCTCCCCGCTGTTTCGAGATTGAACGCAAACTGAAGGAAATCTGTGACATCCCGGTTTTCCATGATGACCAGCACGGCACCGCTATTGTGGTCGGCGCCGCCCTGATCAACGCCCTGCGTGTGGTCGGAAAGGATATCGGCGAAGTGAAGGTCGTTATCAACGGTGCCGGCAGCGCCGGTATTGCCATCGGCCGCCACATCATGGACCTGGGTGTGAAGCACCTGAAGATGGTTGACCGCAACGGCATCCTGTGCGAAGGGATCGAGATGAACCCAGCCCAGTCGGAAATGGCGAAGATCACCAATCCGGAGAAGTTCTCCGGCAAGCTGGCGGACGCCCTGAAGGGAGCGGACGCATTCATCGGCGTCAGCGCGCCGCACATCGTCAGCAAGGAAATGATTGCTTCCATGGCCGGGAAACCCATTGTATTCCCAATGGCCAACCCCACCCCGGAAATTGAACCGGATGAAGCGTTGGAAGCCGGTGCGGCTGTGGTCGGTACAGGGCGGAGCGATCATCCGAACCAGATCAACAACGTGCTGGTCTTCCCCGGCCTGTTCCGCGGCGCGCTGGACGTCCGGGCAAAGGACATCAACCAGGCTATGAAGGATGCGGCGTCCTATGCCCTGGCAAACCTGGTTGCCGACAGCGAACTGAACGACAAGTATATCCTGCCTGCCGCCTTCGACCCCAGGGTCGGTCCCGCTGTCGCAAAGGCAGTTGCCGAAGCTGCGCGTGAAAGCGGCGTGGCACGTATATAATGCTGGTCCGGCGAAAAAGGAGGTATAAGTGTGACAACCCAAGCCAAGGAGAAAAAACCTTTCCAGTTATTTAACCTTCCCCTTCCGATCTTTCTGATCATCACCGCAGTAACCATCCTGGCAACCTACCTGGGTGTGCTGCCTGTCAACATGACCGGCTGCTTCCTCTTCATGATCGTTCTCGGAACGATCCTGGGCTGGATCGGTGATCACACCCCGATCATCAAAGACTTCCTCGGCGGCGGCGCCATCGTATGTATCTTCGGTTCAGCGCTGTTGGTCTACTTCGGCATCCTGCCGGCAGCCAAGACCGTTGACGGTGCCACAGTTTACAACATGTCCCTCCCGCTCGGCAACCTCGACCTGGTCGGCGGCATCACCAAGTTCTTCAAAGGTGACGGCGCCTTCCTCGACTGGTACATCGCCGCGCTGATCACCGGCTCCATTCTGGGCATGAACCGCAAGTTGCTTGTAAAGGCTGCTGCCCGTTATTTCCCTGCCATCTTCGGCGGCCTGATCCTGGCCTTCGGCCTGTGCATGGGCATCGCTGCAATCATGGGCTATCCGGTCATTAATGCCCTGCTCCTGATTGCTCTGCCGATTATGGGCGGCGGCATGGGTGCAGGCGCAACCCCGCTTTCCAAGATCTTTGAAAGCAGCAGCTCCATGAGCGCTGCAGAAGCCCTTTCCGTCATGACTCCTGCGGTAGCGATCGGCAACGCGGTCTCCATCGTGCTTGCCGGCATACTGGTCAAGGTTATCAAAGGAAAAATGAACGGGAACGGCTCCCTGATGAAAGCCGGTTCCATCGATCCCAAGGAACTGGAGATCAGCCCTGAAATGAAGGCCAAACGCGATAACGTCTCACTGACAAATCTCGGCATCGGCCTGCTTACCTCCGGCGCCTTCTTCGCCTGGGGCTTCATCCTCGCCGGCGCCTGGAAAGCACTGGGCACCGGGATTACAATCCACGCCTATGCCTGGATGATTATCACCGTTGCGATCTGCAAGATCACCAATATCATCCCCGAACGGATTGAAATCGCATGCTACCAGTGGTTCCAGTTCATCATGAAAAACATGACCAACATGCTCCTGGTCGGCATCGGTATCTGCTACCTGGAGATCTCCACAGTAATCTCCTCCTTCAGCGTCACCTACCTGATCCTGTGCGCAGCAACCTGCATCGGCGCTTTCGTCGGCGCTGCGGTCATCGGAAGGGTTGTGGGCTTCTACCCCTTCGAATCCGGTGTAACAGCCGGATTGTGCATGTCCAACATGGGCGGCACAGGCGATGTGGCTGTACTCTCCGCTGCAAACCGGATGGAACTGATGCCCTTCGCGCAGATCTCCTCCCGCCTGGGCGGTGCGGTCATCCTGCTGCTGGCCAGCCTGATGCTTTCCGTACTCTCCCAGTTCATCGTGGTGTAAAATCCCTGAAAGGAGCCCTTTCGGCGGGACAGCCAGACTGCCCCGCCGTTTATTACGGAAGAAAAAGCTTATGGATAACCGATGCATCAGGTGCGGCAATCCTGCCGCGTATCCTGTCCGTGCGCTGGAGGTCCGTACCCTCCATGTCCGCGGCGTTGGCGGTGAACGCCGTGTCCAGGCGCTGGGCAGCGAAAAGGAAAGTGCAGTCTGTGAGCATTGTGCGCGGAACATGCTGGATCTGTCCCTGCATCCATTCCGCGCGATGCGGAAACCCCTTCTTTGCTTTGGTGCTGTCTTCGCTGCCGGAATCGTTGCGGAAGCCGTTGCCTTTCTGTTCCTGAACGGGCAGCGGGTTTTCGTCCTCGTCGGAATCGCAGCGCTCATCTGCGGTATCCTCGGGATTGTTGAAGCGGCAAGGAAAGCCAGGGAAAAGGAACGCGAACTCCGTGCACTGCCTGAAAGCGAAGCGCTGAAAGAGGCCGCGTGGGATGTTTTTGTCGGCGAAGCCCCCAAAAAGGAGGATGTAAACGACCTGACCTACATCCCGATCGATGAAAAAACACTGAAACGGAAAAACGGTGACCTGATGATCCTGTACAGCCTGCTTCCGGAGATCGCAGTCCAGGCGTGGAACAGGCTTCATCCGTCACCGGAAACAGCGGAAGGAAAAAAGGAGGTTCATGATGATCCGACACATTGTGATGTTCAAGATCAAGGATGAATTCAAGGATGAGATTCCCCAGCTGGTGAAAAACTTCTATGGAATGAAGGGGAAAATCGAAGGTATGGTCAGTCTGGAAGCCGGTGCGGACTTCCTGCACAGCGAAAGATCCTACGACCTGGCGCTGATCACTGAATTCGACAGCCGGGAGGCCTTTGACGCCTACCAGACCCACCCCGTACATATGCCGGTAAAAAAGCGCATGCACGAAGTGCGCAGCGCTTCCGTCGCCTGTGATTACGAAATTCCCTGATGTGGCAAAGGGACGGGTTCCCCTTGGCACGTTTTCCCAAAGAAAAACTGCCCTGAGCTTGTCTCAGGACAGTTTTTCTTTGGAATCAATCCACTGTGTAGGGCATCAGCGCGATGGCACGTGCGCGCTTGATGGCCTCGCTCAGCTGACGCTGATGCTTGGCACAGTTGCCGCTCATCCGGCGGGGCAGGATCTTGCCGCGCTCATTGGTGAAGCGGCGAAGGCGATTGACATCCTTATAATCGATGAACTCAATCTTATCGACACAGAAGGTGCAAACCTTCCTGCGGGGACGGCGTCCTCCGCGGGGGCGCGGCCTTCTTTCGCCACGATCTTCAGACATAGGGCTTAACCTCCTTACTCAGCGTTAGAAAGGCAGCTCGTCAGTCTCCACGGCTGTGAAGCTGGCTGCCTGGGGTTCTGCAGAAGGAACTTCGGGAGCAGGGGCGCTGTAGCTGCCCGCAGCTTCCGCATCATTCCTGGAAGAAAGGAATTCCACTTCATCTGCCGTTACTTCGAGGCTCGCACGGGTCTGCCCGTCGCTGCCTGTATAAGTGCGGACGCTGACCGGTCCGACCACGCATACCTTACGGCCTTTTGAAAGGTACTTGGCGCAGAGTTCACCGCGTTCACGCCAGGCGGACACCCGGAAAAAATCAGCTTCCGGCTGGCCGTTCTGTGCGTCACGGCGCTGCCTGCGGTTCACCGCAACGGTAAAGTCGCAGACATTCACTCCGGTGGTTGTGGTACGCAGTTCGGGATCACGGGTCAGGTTTCCGATAATCGTCAGCTTATTCATGTTTCCTATCCTCTCAGCGGTTACTGTTCGTCAGCGGCAGGAGCAGCTTCGGCGGGAGCAGCTTCCTCAGCGGGAGCGGCTTCCTCGGCAGGAGCGGCTTCTTCAGCAGGAGCAGCTTCCCCGGCAGGAGCTTCCACGGGAGCGGGCTTGTTGGCGCGGGGCTTGACAGCAGAGCGCTTTTCCACCAGCTTCACCACCAGATAACGGAGCACGTTCTCGTTGATCTGCAGGTTACGCTCGAGCTCGCGGGGCAGTTCGGCGGGGGCCTTGAAGGTCACCAGCACGTACCAGCCTTCGGTCTTGTAGTCGATCGCATAGGCCAGGCGGCGCTTGCCCCATGTTTCATCGACCTTTTCGATCTCACCACCGTTGTTCTCGATCAGGGCGGAAACCTTTTCGATCAGCTCCTTGCGGGCTGCTTCCTCCAGATCGGTGTCGATGATGTAGATCATTTCATACCTGTTCATCATTCTTTCACCTCCTCACGGACTATTGGCGCTGCTTTCCGCAGCGCAAGGATGTGCCGATTAGGGATTATAGCAGAACGCATTTTGATTTGCAAGGGGAACAATTTGAAAACTTGCCAAAACTGCACTTTTTCGCTATACTTGTGCAGATTTTGGATAACGGATGTGAGTGTTCCGATGAGTTGGTTCTTCTTCGCGCTGATTTGTGTCCTGGGTTGGGGATTCGCTGATCTGTTCTACAAAAAAGGAACCAATGAGCATGACCGGTATTCTCATCTGCGGATTGCTGTATGGGTCGGCCTGGTCATGGGCGCCTGCGCCATTGCAATGATGATAATCCCCTTTGATGAAGAGCTGAAAACCCCCATGTCACTGGGCGTACTGGTCGATAATGCTGTAAAGTATTCTCCCGCTTCGCTCTTCTATATCATATCCATGGTCATTGGCTACGCAGGCCTTCGCTATATGGAAGTCAGCATTGTTTCTCCCGTGCAGAATGCTTCCGGCGGCCTTTCAGCCATCTTTATGACCGTATATTTCCTGATTGCTGGCCAGGCGAACAGCCTCGCGGATTTCTTCCAGGCGTCAGAGGATGCAGAGCCCCTGAATATCCTTGGCCTGCAGGTTTATCCCGCTGTACTGATCATTGCTTCCGTCGTGCTGATCGTTGCAGGCGTCATCGCCCTTGCTTTTGTTGAGCAGCGCCTTGCCCGAGAGGAACGTCGCCTGAATCCGCCGGAGAAGAAGTACCGTTTCGGCGCGCTTGCACTGATCTTCCCGATCCTCTACTGCCTCTTTGACACCCTCGGCACCTCTGCAGACGGCATTATCCTCGATGAAGAAGTCGGTCTCCAGCTTGGGGAAGTTGATGTGCTGATCCTGTACGGACTGACTTTCCTGCTGGCTGGCATTGCCGCCTGGATTTACCTGTGGATCCGTGAAGGCAAACCTTACAATCCCTTTGCAAAATCCGAACACTCCAAAGCAATTGCTGCCTGCTGTGAGGAATTCGGCCAGGTGTTCTATGTCTTCGCGATGGCGCGGAATCCGGTGGTCGCAGCTCCTATGGTAGCCAGCTACTGCGTCATTTCCGTGTTGCTTGGCCGGCTTATCCTGAAGGAAAAGCTGAAACGGTCACAGTATGTATGCATTATTGTGGTTATCATCGGCATCATTATTCTCGGTATTCTCGATTTCTGATATCGTAATCTTTTTTCTTCACAGATTCATGAAGGAGGGAGATGAGGCCATGACGTACAGCAGATCCGGTGCTTCCCGGCTTTGCCGCGCCATGGCCTTTTTCCTGTGCCTGTTTTTACTGTCCTGTATATCCTCGCAGGCCATTCCGGAAGGAACCCCCGGAAGCCTCTCCGTTTCCGTTCCAAAGGAAGTCAAAGGTTATTCAGCCTGCACCATCACAGTTTCCGCCCCGGCCGCGGGAAATGCGGAGCTGCTTCTGCATGACAGCCTGGGCAACCCCTGGCTGGCCAGGACGGAATCGCTTTCTGCAGGAGAAAACAAACTCTCCTGGGATGGCCTTGGCGCCAACCGGGAACGGCTGATGAGCGGTCCTTATCAGTTCGATATAACCCTGAAGGCGGATAACGGTATGGAGTATTCCGCCTCTGTCCCCTTTTCGGTCAAAGGCTTCGCTCCTGCGCTGGCCCTTGCGCTCCCCTCTTCTGATATGCTTTATCTGGATCATGGGGAAAACTGGTTTGTGGAATGCTGGGTCCCGTCCGAATGTGCTGTTGTCATGGAAGTTCGGGATGCGGGCAATAGGGTCGTTTATTCCTGCACCGCCTCCATGAAGGATCCGGACAGGGATATTATCCGCTGGGACGGTACGGGAAAGGACCGCAGGCAAATTGCCCCGGGTGAGTATACAGTCCGTCTTTATGCCAAAGCAAATCCGGATTTCGATCATGTGTATCCGCTGACCGTTGCGGAAACTTCACCGGAAATACCGGCTGTAACTGTCACAGGGCCCGTCATCCCGGAACGCGGTATGTCTGATGAAGAAATCTGGGAAATCATGATGAGGCCTTCGGTGGTCATCAATGAAACCGGTTCCTCCCGCAGGTTTGAACTGAAAGAATCCCCCAACGCCCGCAGTGCTTCCGTCGGCCTGGCCTGCTGCGCGACACAGGCACTGGAAATCCTGTCCATGGAAGACGGCTGGGCACAGGTGCGTACCGGCAATTATTCCAATGGCACACTGGTTACCGGTTGGTTCCCTGCCAACAAGCTGACTGTAATCGTTCCTGCTCCGCACTATGGTGTACTGGTCGACAAAGCAGCCCAGACCCTGACCCTTTATCAGGACGGTGCCCGGGTCTGTGCAATTCCGGTCTCCACCGGGCTTCCCACGGATCGGTACCCCTGGCGGGAAACAACCCCCGGGGCCTTCCTGACCGACGTGCATTTCAGTCCCGATTTTGCCCAGGACGGCATGCGTTATGAGTATCCGCTTCGCTACCAGGGCGGAAACATTATCCACAGCACCGGCTTCGTCCGGATCCCCCATGCGGCATACAGCGTGAAGGATTACAGCAAAAACCTGCCCCTGCTGGGGCAGAAAGCCTCCCATGGCTGCGTCCGGATCAGTCCCTTTGCCACAGCGGACTGCCCGGTCAACAGCTACTGGCTCTGGACCCACCTGCCGTACCACACCCGGGTCATTATCCTGGACGACTGATTCCAGACATCCCGGATCCTGAAATGCTGTCGGTTTATGAGAATCTTACCTCCGGCACGCTTGCAGAATCAATGGCCCGGAACAGGCAAAAAGCCGCATTCAGCGGCTTTTTGCGGTTTTGGCCATTCCTGGTGTCCGGTTCACTGAACCGGCGGTTCCTGCCGGCTTACAGTCCCCTGAAGGAAAAAGCAAACTTCACCGGACCGGTAATGTCGATCAGGTATTCCGGATGCGTCCGTGCACCCCAGCTGTCATCACCGCCGACGCCCATCTGGCGGCTGCTCATCTTCAGCACTGTATAGCATACCGGCGGCAATTCAAATCGATGGGCCGCGTTTTCGATCTCGTGGGGTGTCCAAGGCAGTGCGGAAAATTCCCCGCCGTTCAGCCACAGCTTCAGCCCCTGCCCTTTGTCATCCGTGATTTCAGCCCAGCGAACGCCGGTACGGTTGCCGCATTCCTGCGGCAGCAGGTAATGCGTAAAGTTCTCCTCCGCGCTGTATTCCCAGATGCCAAGCCGTGCACCTTCCCGGCGGTCGATATAGTTTTCGTCCGGGCCCAGGCCGTAGAAACGGACCCTGTCATAATCTGCGTCCAGTTTCGCCAGCATGCCGAACTCCGGCATCTCACCAAGTTCCTTTACAGGATCATATTCCATCTGCACATCGACTTTTCCGCAGGGATGCACCCGGTAGCCGATTGTGCAGGCAGCCTTCGGCGAAGTCGGAAGATCGTATACGACGGAGAAAGTCACGCTGCCGTCTGCTTCCCGCACCGGGCGCACCTCGCTGTTCTTCCGTGCAGACGCCTGCTCCAGTCCGGCTTGGGTATACAGGGAGGCAATCTTCCACTGGGCATAGCGCTGCGGCATAAGGTTGCCCCGGTCATTGTTGGTCGGTGCGCGCCAGAAATTGGGCAGCAGCGGCGCCTTCAGCAATTCCTTTCCGCCCCACCGGTACGAATCGATCGCACCAAGGCCGCGGCTGAACATCACCTCGAAGGACTCCCCGCGAATCCCGATATTCCATGAGTTTTCATTGATTTCAAGTTCCGGTGCCTTCCTGCAGGCCCTTTCACCGACAACCTGCCATATTCCCTGGCCGAAAGCTGTTTCATATCCTGCTTCCGCCCACGGCGTATCCTCCCGAAGCCGGAAGGAAACCGTCACTGCATATTCGCCCGGAACTGTCTGCTTTCCGAAAGGCAGCGGGTATGTCTTTTCCGAAAGCGGCGGTACATTCGTTTCCACGGTCTCCCGCAGCAATTCCTTCCCGTCCCGCTCCAATTTTACATCGCAGCGGTATGCCGCAGTGGATGTGAACATATGCCGGTTAATAACCGTCATTTTCTCCGCATCCGCTTTCACAACGATGTTCTGGTAGCAGTACTTGACCTCCTGCAGCTTCGGCGTAGCTTCGCCGTCAGCGAAGACAATGCCGTTGCCGCAAAAGATTCCGTCATTCGGCCGGTCATCCCAGTCGCCTCCGTACAGCAGGGTCTTCTTTCCGAACCTGTCCCGCGCGGTCATTGCCTGGTCAATGAAATCCCAGATGAACCCGCCCTGGTACAGTTCTTCCTCATAAGCCAGTTCCGTATACTTGTGCATTGCTCCGTTTGAATTGCCCATGGAGTGGGTATATTCGCACAGGATGAACGGTTTTTCCCGATTCGTTTTCAGGTAAGTGCGGATTTGATCTGCGGGAGTATACATTTCCGATTCAATATCCGTAATCTCCCGGATCCTCAGGTCGCCCATGCCCATCCACTCGACGTGGCGGTCGCCTTCATAATGCACCGGCCTGGTTGGATCCAGTTTCTTCAGTTCCCGGCTCATTGCCAGGATTACCGTGCCTGTCAGGCTTTCATTGCCGCAGGACCAGATCACGATGCTCGGATGGTTCCGGTCCCTTCCGGCCATGGAACGGATCCGGTCCAGCAGCAGCGGTTCCCATTCCGTCCGGCAGCCCGGGAACATTTCGTCCTTCCCGATCCTGCCTTTCACAAGCATATCCCACATGCCGTGGCTTTCCATATTGTTTTCGTCGATCACATAAAGCCCAAGCTCATCGCACAGCGCATAAAGCACGCTGCTGTTCGGATAGTGGCTGGTCCGGACAGCGTTGATATTGTTCCGTTTCATCAGGAGCAGGTCCCGCCGGATCTTTTCCGCCGTCACAGCGCGTCCGGTTTCACCGCAGAAATCATGCCGGTTGACACCCTTGAAAACCACACGTACGCCGTTGACCCGGATCACACTGTCCACGATGGCAATCTTCCTGAAGCCGGCACGGGCAGGAACAATTTCCTCCGAACCGCCCGGCGTTTTCAGCCGAAGTTCCAGGTCGTAGAGATACGGGGATTCCGCGGACCACAGTTGCGGGCACGCAACATCCAGGGTTCCGGAAATCTCTGTTTCCCCGGAAACTTCCCGCTCTTCCCCGGCCAGTACCTTTCCCCGGTCAGAAAGCTTCACAGTCAGTTCCGTATTCGCCGGTGCGCTGATTTTCGCCTTCCACTGGAGCACGCCGTTCTCCATCTTTCCATCCGGTTCCGCATTGTATTGCAGATCCCAGATATGCGCTTCGGGCACAGCATAGAGCACCACATCCCGGAAAATGCCGGAGAAGCGCAGAAAGTCCTGGTCTTCGAGCCAGCTTCCCGCGCAGAAGCGGTACACCCTGCAGGCCAGCTTGTTCTCCCCTTCCTTCAGCGCGCCGGTCAGTTCGAACTCATGGGGCGTAAAACTGTCCGAGGAAAAACCGATATACTGTCCGTTCAGCCACACCGCGACGCAGCTTTCAACGCCCTGGAAAGAAATGAATACGCGCTTCCCCAGCATCTGATCCGGCAGGAAAAAATACTTCACATAACAGGCTACGGGATTGAACCGTTCGGGAATCTCTCCGGGCAGGAGCGTCTCGTGCCCTGTCCACGGATACTCTGTATTGCAGTACTGCGGCGTCCCGTATCCTTCCCGCTGGATATGCGCAGGCACCTGGATATCCGCCCATCCGCGGCAATCATACTCAGGCCCTTCAAACCCTGGAATCACCTGTTTCCCGTTCAGCGCATGGAAAAACTTCCATTGCCCGTTCAGGCTCACCCGCAGGGATGACTCACCTGCCGCCTGTTCCTCATCTGATAAAAACCACATATGGTCCGAATGGGCATCAAGCCTGTTTTCCCTGAAATACCCCGGATCCTTCAGTTTCTTTTCGTCAAACATCAATGCGAACCTCCCTTTTTGTTCTTTCGGTACAGGCGGTAAAGAAGTGCTGCCAGGAAAGCCAGTGCCGCCCCGCATGCCACGACGGCAAGTGTCCGGAGTGTAAAGATGCCCATGTCCTTCAGGAACGATACAAATTCGCTTTCCTGTTTCCCCTGCGGCTTCGCTTCTGTACCGTCTGCGGACTTTCCGGCTCCCGCCACGGTTTCCTCCGCGGCTTCCTCGGTTTCTTCTTTTTCCGCTTCAGCTTCCGCCGGGATCTCCGCAGCTGCCGCAGTTTCCGTCCTGGAAACAGCCGGCTTCGGCGTCGGCATTGCTGTCACTGCAGCCGACAGCAGGTCTCCCCGGTCTTCATATGCGGCACTGTTAACGGCTTCACGCGCTTCCCCATACGCAGCCATTTCTTCATCCGGGCTTATTTCCGTGTCCTCCGCCATGCCGGCTGCATTTTTGTCTTCCGCAGCTGTTTCCGCCGTCTTCATCGAGGCGCCTGCGGCATTTGCATATTTCCTGGGTTCGGGCCGGTTTGTTTCCGGCGGAACAGCCATATCCTGCATCACCGAAAGCGTTTCCTGTTCCGGCAAAGGAGTTTCAGCCGGAAGCGCAGCATGGTCGGATACGCTGCCTGCCTGCATATGCATCCCACCATTGCTCCTTGTCAGCAGTGTACCGCAAATCAGGAAAACGAAAACGGCCGCGGCGCTCATCACATACCGCCATTGCCTGTGGCTTTCTTTCCGCGAGGCAGTCCCGTCAGGTTCCGCCTGTTTGCGGATCTCTTCTGTCCAGCGGGCATGGAAATCGTCCGGCATATCCGGCGTATCCTGCGCCATCTGCGCAAGCTCCCTGTCCAGTGAGTCCAGGTTCTCCTCCCTGTCCTGAGTCACGGCCGATTCCCTCCCTTCCGGTTCTCTTTTTCATTCTGTTGGACGTCGTCTCCCGGAGATAGTTCCCCTTGTTCCGACAGCCATTCCTTCAGCTTTACCTTTGCCCGGTTTACCCGGCTTTTGACCGTTCCCTCCGAAACGCCCAGCCGGGCCGCAGCAGCCTCATAGGAAACACCCTCAAGCTGGGTCATTACAAGTGCTTCCTGCTGCTCTTCCGGAAGCCGGGCGATGCATTCGCGCAGCCGCGCATGTTCGTCTTCCCGGACTGCCTGTTCCTCTGTGTCCGCCTTGGGATCCGGCGGATCAAAGCCCTGTTCCTTCAGCGGCTCGATGGATTCGCTCCTGTCCCGTTTCTTCTTTCGCAGGAAATCGATACAGCAGTTAGCGGCCACCCGGTACACCCATGTTTCAAACGCGCAGTCCCCGCGGTAATTCCCAAGGTTTTTCCAGATCCGCACCATCGTATCCTGGCCGCAGTCCGATGCCGCTTCCCGTTCGCCTGTATAGTGCCAGCAAATGCGCCAGACCATCTTCTCCAGCGGCGTCATCAGCTGCTCGAATGCATCCGGGTCGCCGCGTTGCGCACGCCGGAGCAAAACCTCGTCCACGTTCTCACACTCCATTCCGACAGCCTGATTTCCTTGCAATCTTTATACGCCTATGATAGCATAGCATAAAGCTTTCGCCAACTCCGTATGCATACCGGGAGACTACCGAAATGATTCAGACTGAAAATACCGCTATTGTCCTTCGCCGGGTAAATTACCGGGATTATGACCGTATGGTCACCCTGCTCAGTCCTTCCCGCGGAAGGATCGACGCAATCGTCCGGAACTGCCGGAAACCGAAATCCCATAACCTGAACGCTGCGGAACCGTTCAGCCTCGGAGACTATATGATGATTGAAGCCGGAGGCCACATGACCGTAACCTCCGTCCATCTGATCGAAACTTTCTATCCTCTCCGCAATGATTATGCCCGCCTGACATGCGGCATGTGGCTGCTGAGCCTTGCCGAAGCCGTTGCAGAACCTGAGCAGGAACAGCAGGAGCTCTTCATGCTGCTGCTGCACACGCTCTCCCGCCTTGCCTTTTCAGACCAGCCCTGGAAACCCCTCCTGGCTGGCTTCCTGCTTCACTTTTCAGCCTGCCAGGGCTTTAAGCCGAGGCTGAACCACTGTGCGCTGTGCGGAAAAAAGCTTGGTGAAGATTCCCCCGCCTTTTTCGACGCTGCCGAGGGCGGCCTCTGCTGCACGAACTGCCGGCGGACAAAGGAGCAGGTGCCGCTCTCCGCGGAAAACGTCCGCTGGATGCGCCAGGCGCTGACTGCAGGTTCCGCCTCCTGGATCAACACCGGAGAAGCTGAAGCGCCTTTCGCGATCCTTCGCAATTATGTGGAGGATAAGCTTGGCCGCCGCCTCAAAAGCGCCGCCCTTCTCCCGGAAGAATAACAAGGCCGCGGGTACTCCGGTTCCCGCGGTCCTGCTGTGACATATACACGATTTACTTTCCGCCGAACGCGGCCATGCGTTTCTCCAGCACTTCCGGCCTTGCAACGGACCATCCGAAAAAGCCGATCACTTCCCCCAGCCTGTGGTACAGCCCGTGGCTGTAGGCGATAAGTCCCGCCTTTTCCAGGTGAAGCGCCCCGGTATCGTCCAGGAGGTCTTTCCTGACGGACACAGCCGTCACCTCGGCAAGAAACATGTCATGGCTTCCCAGCGGAAGCACCTGCTTTACCCTGCAGCTCAGGCTGACCGGCGCTCCGTCCACCCGGGGCGCTGTTACCATTTTTTCTGCAGGAACCATTTTCAGGCCAAGTCCCTTCGCCTTGTCCATATCCCTGCCGCTGCGTACGCCGCAGAAATCCGTAGCTTTTGCCAGGTTCTCGTCCACCAGGTTCACGACAAATTCACCTGAACCGGATATCAGTCCGTGGGAAAACCTTTCTTTTCTCAGGCTGACCGATACCATCGGCGGTTCAGAATTAACCGTACCCGCCCAGGCTGCGGTCACCAGGTCGTTCTTCCCGGGATTGTTCTTATCTGCGCAGCTGATCAGCACCACAGGGGTAGGATTCAGCATTGTGGAAGGCTTGATCGAAACGTATTCGCTCATGGTTTCATCCTTTCGCAACCATGTTCAGGATCTTCCTGCTTCTCTCAAGGAATGCCGTGATTTCCCCGGCTTCCAGCGGCTGCGCGGCCATGCGGGCCAGGTCGTACACCTGGCAGCAGAGCATCTTTGTTGTCTCATCCTCCGGATCCCGTTCCGCCAATGCCCGGACGGTCTCGTTCCGGCGGTTCAGCACCAGTGTAAAGCTGTCCGGCATCGGGAAGTTCTGTCCGTAAATCCGGCTCATTTCCTTATACCGGCGCATCTGTTCGTCTTCTGTAACCATCGCGGTCATGCCCGCATCTCCCAGGGATTCCAGCTTCACTTCCAGGTTATCTTTTCCCAGTGCGCCGCGGAACAGCTTCTGCAGCTTTTCCGCATCCAGGTCCTTTCCTTCCTCGGATTCCTCCTTCAGGCCGTCGATGTCGGCATCCACCCTGGCGAAGCTCACCCGGTCGTCTTCGCTGCCCTCATATTCCATGAAGGACATGAAATTGCCGTCGATCAGCGTATTCATGACGGCGACCTCGATGCCGCGGTCGGTGTAAAGCTTCACGGAAGCAGCCTGGCGCTTCTCATCGTTGGTATAATAGATCTTCTTGTCTGTCTTGTCGAAGTTCGCAGCCCTGTATTCCGCGATCGTGGAATACTTTCCGTCTGTCTTCTTCAGCAGGATAGATCCTTTCACCTGGTCATAGAACTTCTTGTCCTTGATGGCGCCGTATTTGACGAAAGGAGCGATATCGTCCCAATAGCCCTCGTATGTTTCCCGCTCCGTATTCATCAGGCTGTTCAGCTTGTCTGCCACCTTCTTGGTAATGTGGGCGCTGATTTTTTTGACATAGCCGTCATTCTGGAGGAAGGAACGGCTGACATTCAGCGGCAGGTCAGGACAGTCGATAACGCCTTTGAGCAGCATCAGGAATTCCGGAATCACTTCTTTGATATTGTCTGCCACGAATACCTGCCCCGCAAAAAGCTTGATCTGCCCTTCATGGGTGCCGAAATCGTTCTTCAGCTTCGGGAAGTACAGGATTCCCTTCAGATTGAACGGATAATCCACGTTCAGGTGAATCCAGAACAGCGGATCGTCAAAGTCCATGAATACCTTGTGATAGAAGGATTTGTATTCGTCATCCGTGCAGTCTGCCGGCTTCTTCAGCCACAGCGGCGCAGTGTCGTTGATCTGCTGGGGTTTCGGCATCTCCATGACCTTTTCGGTCTTCGGCGTGCCGTCCTCGTTTTTCTCGTCGCCGACCGGGACATCCTTTTCAACCGGTTTGGCGTTTACATCCTCGAGCATTACGGGATAAGCCATATATCCGCAGTAGCGGTTCAGCACTTCCCGAACCTTCCACAGTTCCAGGAATTCCTTTTCCTCTTCGGAAATGTGCAGGATAATGTCGGTTCCGTGCTCCTTCCGGCTGCCTTCGGAAATTTCAAATCCCATACCGTCTTCCGATACCCAGTGGACCGGCTCCGCGCCTTCCCCGCTGCTGAGCGTCTCTATTTCGACCTGGTCGCTGACCATAAAAACAGAATAGAAGCCAAGTCCGAAATGGCCGATGATATCGCCCTTCTCCTCCGGCTTATCCTCAAACTGTTTCATGAACTCGCTCGCACCGGAAAACGCCACTTGGTTGATGTATTTGCGGACTTCCTCATCCGTCATGCCGATACCTGTATCGGATATGCGGATCGTTTTCTTTTCCTTGTCCACAGCGACGCTGACCGTCATCGCTTCCTCGCTGTCCGGATGAAGCATCCTGAACTTCGTAATCGCGTCGCAGGCGTTGGAAACTGCCTCCCGGAGAAAAATATCCTTATCTGAATACAGCCAGCGCTTGATGACCGGCATGATATTCTGCGCTTCAATTGATACAGAACCCTTTTCGTTTCTGACTGCCATGCTCTGAACTTCCTTCCGTGCCTGCCGATGCAGGCAAAATATTTTACGCAGGTATTGTATCACCGCATATATGCAATTGCAAGAAAAAATTAGCACTCGCTTGATGCGAGTGCTAACAATGTGCATTCCATAGTGTCATGCGGGATACCGTTCATTCGCCTCCGAGATCTTCCTCGAGCAGGGCCAGGTCGTCCTCTTCCTCTTCGGCCTGGGCCGCGATAGCCGACTGTTCCGCATCCGTGATTTCCTTGGCGGCAAAGAGCTGCGCACGGATCTTCCTGTCGATCTCGGCTGTCAGTTCCGGATGGGTCTTCAGGTACATCCTCGCGTTATCACGCCCCTGGGCAAGCCTTTGGTCCTCATAGGAGAAGAACGCACCGCTCTTGTGGATAATATCACGCTCCACCGCCAGGTCCAGCAGGGTCCCCTCTGTGCTGATGCCCTCGCCGTAAATGATATCGAATTCCGCAACACGGAAGGGCGGTGCCACCTTATTCTTGACCACCTTGACCTTGGTGCGGTTACCGATCACTTCCGTGCCGTTTTTCAGCTGTTCGCCTTTCCGGACATCAAGCCGGACAGAAGAGTAGAATTTCAGTGCGCGGCCGCCGGGTGTTGTTTCCGGATTACCGTACATCACGCCGACCTTTTCACGCAGCTGGTTAATGAAAATTGCCACGCATCCCGTCTTGTTGATAACGCCGGTGAGTTTGCGCAGCGCCTGGCTCATCAGCCTTGCCTGCAGGCCTACAAAAGAGTCCCCCATTTCGCCGTCAATCTCCGCTTTCGGCACAAGGGCTGCCACGGAGTCAATCACCACGACGTCCAGGGCACCGCTGCGCACCAGGGCTTCCGCAATCTCAAGCGCCTGCTCGCCTGTGTCCGGCTGGGAAACGTACAGTTCGTCAATATTCACTCCGAGCTTTTTGGCATACAGGGGATCCAGCGCATGCTCTGCGTCTACAAATGCGGCGATTCCGCCGGCCTTTTGCGCTTCAGCCACAACATGCAGCGCGACAGTTGTCTTGCCGGAAGATTCCGGTCCGTAAATCTCAACAATACGGCCGCGGGGTATTCCGCCTACGCCCAGCGCGTAATCGAGGGTCAGGCATCCGGTGGGAATCACGGGGATATCCTTCCCGATGGCATCCGCGCCCATCTTCATCACGGCACCCTTGCCGAACTGCTTATCAAGATCTGCCAGGGCATGCTCAAGGGCTTTGAGCTTCTCCTCCTGGATATTCGTCTGAACTTCTTTTTCGGCTTTCGCCGCTTTCTTCGCCGCCATCCGTATCATCCTTTCACGCTTCGAATCTCACCGCCAAAAGGCAGTCCTTTTATGTGAGAATATCGTATCACCCGTTCCCGCAAAAGACAAGGGGAACAAAAAGATTTCAACGGATATAGGCTCTCCGGATTCCCGCTGCGTCTGTCGTCATGACCGCCCGGATGCACCCCGGCTCTGAGCGCAGGGACTGTGTCAGTTCCGGATACCGGAAGCTGCGGCGGAAACTCTGCTCCGCATAAAAGACGCCGTCCTCAATCCTTCCGATATCCCAGGCTTCCAGGTTATCCATCGGCGTCGATTTTGCGGGAAATTGCGGATGTTCCTCTTTCAGCCCGTCCATCCGGAAACGCCCGCTTTCAGGATCGTCTCCCGCCAGCAGTTCCGCTTTTCCTTTTCC
Source organism: uncultured Clostridia bacterium (assembly GCA_946527725.1). Taxonomy (GTDB): domain Bacteria; phylum Bacillota; class Clostridia; order Christensenellales; family Aristaeellaceae; genus Aristaeella. Next base: position 1,907 of record CAMMYM010000006.1, on the reverse strand, counting down.
GCAGGGACAGATCACCGTCAGGTTATCCGTTTTCAGCCGGGACAGCGCAATTGCAATCGCTTCCGGATTCACATCCAGCCCCGCAAAACGGCATCCCAGCCGCTGTGCCGCTTCCAGTGCGGTTCCGCTGCCGCAGCAAAGATCCACCACCAGGTCCCCCGGATTCGTAACAGGCAGCAGCAGCCGCTCAAGCAGCTTCAGCGGCTTCTGCGTAGCATACCCTGTCCTCTCCGGATCGCGCTGCTGCAGGAATCCGATATCCGTCCACACGTCACCGGGATACACAGGTTCGTCGTCGTAGTAACGGTACTCCTTGCCGTTGGAGACAATCTTTGAGAACATCCGCCCCTGTTCGTCCTTTCCGCGTGCCATATGGTTCCGGCGTTCCTCCCTCGGCAGCGGCACTTTCGTCAGGTCAAAGCGGTATTTCTGGCTTTTCGCATATAACAGGATCACATCGTGCTTCCTGGAAAAATGTCTCCTCGAACGCCCTCCGCTCTCATAGCCCCAGATGATTTCGTTCAGGAAGCGTGTCTTGCCGAACACGTTGTCGCACATAATCCGCGCCTGTGCCGCCATACGCCAGTCCAGGTGCAGGTAAAACACCCCGGTCTCGTTCAGCAGGTTTTTTGCCGCGCCGACGAGCCTGCGGAGCAACCGCAGGTATTCCTTCTCTCCGGTATACCTGTCCTCATATGCCGGATACCGCGGTGCAGGATTGCCGGTACGCCATCCCTGCTCCCCGTACGGGCGCCTGCGCATAAATTTCTCTCCCGTCATAAAAGGCGGATCCAGATAGACACACTGCGCCTGTCCGTACAGCGCACGGAATTCATCCGGCAGTGCCATCACATTGCCGCAGCGCAGCAGGTTTTCCCCCTGCCCGAATATTTCCCTGTCCACATTGATCTGTTCAAACATGGGCGCCTCCTGTTCAGTTGTCCGCAATAATCCTGTCTATTATATTATACTATCCTTTCCTTTCCGGTTCAATTGTTCTGCGGCTGATCCGGTGCCTGTTTCATGCTTTTGTGCTGTTTCTCCTGCGGACAGCAGAATGCTGTTATCCTCCGAGTCTTTCCCGGAGTATTTTCAGTTCGTCCTGCCCGGCTGTCAACATTTCCAGGAACAGGCGTTGTTCTGGCTTTTCCGCCAGGACCTCTCCCGCCTGCCTGACAGCCTCCCTGAATGCAGGATCCATGCCTTTGATTCCCTGCCGGAGCAGCGGGCATACTGCCCGTGCCCGTTCATCCGCTGCAATTTTCACCTTCCCGTCCCGAATCACCGGCAGCAGCGGAAAAATACGGCAGGCCAGCGGCCGTTCGGTCCGGTCGCATTCTCCGGGGCAGACGGCCAGCAGGCCGCTTTTTGTTTTCAGAACCTGCCAGCCTTTTTTGTCAAGATATGCCTCTTCTTCGCCGGGAAACAGCAGCATACCGGTTACCTCTCCGTCCATGGAACGGCAGCATCTTGCCCCACAGACCTTTCCGCAGTCGGACCGGAGCGGTGTTACCGCGGTGAGCGCTTCCCTTGCTTTCTTCAATACCTCATCCATGCTTTACCCTTTCCAGCACTCCCCGGCAGCCTTCCTCGATTTGTTTCAACGCTCCATTGAAATCCCGCGTATACCAGGGATCGTCAATTTCCCTGCCCGGCTGCCCTGCCCAGTCCATCAGCATGGACAGTTTGCCGTCCGGATCCCCTCCGTAGATATGCTTCATATCCCACATGTTTTCATCATCCATACCGATAATATAATCCCAATTCAGATAATCCGCACGCGCTGTCTGCCTGGCCGCATGCCGCAGGCATTCATATCCGCTGCTGATCAGCGCCTTCTTCATAGGCGGATAAATGTCATTCCCGATTTCCTCCCGGGTTGTTGCTGCTGAAGCGATCCTTAAATC
>CAMMYM010000005.1 GCA_946527725.1 uncultured Clostridia bacterium | reverse complement strand
GGACGATCCCGCACTGGCAGCGATGGGCGTGAAGATGCGCGGGACGGTTGCGGACCAGCTGAACGACGTGCCGCATCTTACCCGTGCCCTGGATTTGCTGTTCAACGTGCCGGCGGAGCCGCTGCAGTGCACCGGGGAGCAGGCGGACGCCTGGCTGCCGGACCTCCAGATGCGCGTCGTCCGGCGGGGAGAATGGGTACTGGCCTGCAAGGGCGGACATAACGGCGAGAACCACAACCATAATGACGTCGGCACCTTTATCCTGATGCAGGGAGGGAGTCCGGCGGTTGTGGACGCAGGGAACATGGTGTATACGGCAAAAACATTCTCGGCAGAACGCTATACGCTGTGGAATGTACAGTCCGGCTGGCATAACCTGCCGGTTATCGGCGGCTGCGAACAGCGGGAAGGCAGCGAATATGCCGCGAAAAACGCGGCCTGCACACCGGATGGCCTGGTGCTGGACCTGGAAGCGGCCTACGGCCCGGAGGCAGGCGCGGAAATGCTGAGACGCAGTTTCCGGCTGAGCAGGAACGGGCTTTGCCTGACGGACGAGGGAAGACTGCAGGCGGCACAGGAAGTGGTTTGGGTCTTCCTGCTCCGTGACGAACCTGTATGGGAGAACGGCCAGATTACGGCCGGGAGACTGGTGATCCGCTGCCCGGAAGGCATGCGCTTTTCCAAAGAGGAGAAAGAGGTCACGGATCCACGGATGGCACGCAGCTGGCCGGGCAGCCTGTGGCGGGTGATGCTGGCCGGCGGAATAACGGACAGGTTCCGGACGGACTTTACATTTACAGCCAGGGAGCAGGGGGAATAAAGAATGGCCGGACAAAACCAGCTTCGCACACGGCAGGACGTCAGGAAAGCAGCCGCAGAGATCCTTCGGCCCCTGGTTTCCTGCATGACGCCGGGAAAGGCGCGGATCTATGTCGGGAACGGATCAGCCCATTACGGGGAGGACGTTGCCGGTATGGAGTGCTACAGCCGGGCATTGTGGGCGCTGGTGCCCATGCTGGCCGGGAAATGCCCGGAAGCCGGGGAATTCCTGCCCCTGTGGCAGGAAGGCCTGATCCACGGCACCGATCCGGAGCACGTGGAATACTGGGGGGACATCGGCGACACCGACCAGCGGATGGTGGAAATGGCTGTCATCGGATGCGGATTGTGCTTTGCACCGGAAGCTTTCCTGGGGCCGATGGATGAAAAACAGCAGGTAAACCTGTACAACTGGCTGAACCAGATCAACCTGTACGACATGCCAAAGAACAACTGGCGTTTTTTCCGCATCCTGGTAAACATCGGGTTCATGAAAAACGGCATGCCGTCAGACAAACGGCGGCTGCAGGAAGACATGGACATGATGGAAAGCCACTATACGGCGGACGGGTGGTATTTTGACTATCCGACGAAACGGGATTACTACACGCTGTGGGGATTTCATTTTTACAGCCTGCTGTATGCAGCACTGATGGACCAGGAAGATCCGCAGCGCTGCATGCGGATCAGGGAACGTGCGGCCATGATCGCCCCGCGCTTCGCCTGCTGGTTTGACCGGGAAGGCAGGGGACTGCCTTACGGGCGCAGCCTGACCTACCGCTTTTGCCAGAGCTCCTTCTGGGCGGCGATGGTGTTCGCCGGTGTGAACTGCGAAGGAATGAACCTCGGGCAGGTCAAGCGCCTGCTGCTGGGGAACATGCGCTTCTGGCTTGGCCGGCCGATATTTGACCGGGGCGGGGCGCTGACCGTCGGATACGGGTACCCGAACCTGTGCGCTGCGGAAGGATACAACGCGCAGGGATCACCGTACTGGGCGCTGAAGACATTCTGGATCCTGGCACTGCCGGAGGAACACCCCTTCTGGCAGGCGGAGGAAGAGGCGTATCTTCCGCCGCTGCGGTTCCTCGATCCGCAGGTGAGGCTGCTGCTGACCCGCGATCCGGAAAACAGGCAGGTCGTGGCTTATACGGCAGGAAATCATGCATGGGAGCACATGCATGAGGACGAAAAATATGAAAAATTCGCCTATTCCACGCAGTTCGCGTTTTCCGTGGCCAAGGAGGAATCCGCCCTGAACCGCGGCGCATATGATTCCATGCTGGCGGTGAAGGCTGCCGGAAAAGACCTCTGGCATGTACGCAGCGGCTGTGAACAATACAGACTGGAAGAGGACCGGATTTCATTCACGTGGGTTCCGCGCAGCGGCGTGGTCGTTGATACGGTGATCGCTCCGCTGGGCATGTGGCATGTGCGGAAACATGTGATCCGGAATGAAATTGCCCTGGAAGCGGCGGAGGGCGCCTTCTCGGTGCCGAAAGACCGTTCAGGGGCCAGACCCTGCGACAGGATCCGTACGGCAACTGAAGCGGACGGATGCCATGCCGCTGCAAGCGGGGAGATGGGGACAAGCGCCATCTATGGCCTGGAGGGTTACGACAGCGGCGAAGTGATCCATACGGAACCGAACACCAACCTGATGGCACCGCGGTGCGTGCTGCCAACGCTGCACGCCGCGCTGGAGCCGGGAGAACATATGCTGCTTTGTGCGGTGTTTACGGATGCGGGGGACCGCTTGCCGGAAAGAATACCCGAGGAGGTGCGGATACTTGCTGAATCGTTATGAAAAAGCCCTGGAAAGGATTGCCGGAAAAATCCGGAAGACTGCGGAAGCAGCCTCGGAATGCGGGATCATTCCGTACCAGAGTGCAGCAGGGAAATGGATTACCAGTCCTTACGACGGAAACAGCTGGTGGACAGGCGGATTCTGGCCGGGACTGATGTGGCAGCTCTGGTGCCTGACGGGGGATGATTTCTTCCGGGACGAAGCCCGGCGGGCGGAGAAACTGCTGACGGACGAGTTCAGGACTTTCCGCAGGCTGAACCATGACGTCGGGTTTATGTACCTGCTTTCCTGCGGCGCGGACGCGAAACTGACGGGAAACGAACAGGCGGAAACGGACATGCTGCATGCGGCGTCCCTGCTGATGGGACGGTTCAACCCGGCGGGATTCATCCGGGCGTGGAACGAACCGGACCGGGTCGGGTACGCCATCATCGACTGCATGATGAACCTGGCATTGCTGTACCGGGCCAGCCGGGATACCGGCGATCCACGGTTCAGGCAGGCTGCGGGCGTCCACGCGGATACAACCCTGCGGGAATTCCTGCGGGAGAACGGATCAGTGAGCCACATTATTGAATTTGACCCCGTAACGGGCAGGCGGGTCCGGGAACATGCCGGGCAGGGATATGCCCTGGGAACGGAGTGGAGCAGGGGGCAGGCCTGGGGACTGTATGGATTCACACTTGCATACCGGCATATGAAGAAGCCGCAATACCTGGACGCGGCGAAGCGGATCGCTGCCAATTTTACAGCGCATATCCGCCCGGACGGGCTGACTGACTGTGATTTCTGCCAGCCGCCGGAGGAGGAAAGGACAGACAACATCGCCGGTGCGATCGCTGCCTGCGGCCTGCAGGAACTGGCCGCGCTGACGGGGGATGAGACCTGGAGGCACAGCGCAGAGCGGCTTATTGACGGGCTGCTGGTGCACTGCGCCGACTTTGGGGAGGAACGGTGCGGCATCCTGACCCGCTGCACCGCAAGTTACCACGACGACGGGGCCGGACGGCATACCAATATCGTCTACGGTGATTACTTCCTGGTGGAAGCCCTCATGAAACTGTGCGGGAAAGACCCGGGGCTGTGGAGCTGAAAACAGATCTTTGGAGGACGGACAATCATGAGCATGCTGTATCCGCAGAACAATGCTTCCCGGATGATGCTGGACCTCGGCGGAATATGGGACTTCCGCTTCCAGGGGGACGAAGAATGGCAGCCGCTCGCTGTTCCTGCGTCCTACAACGACCAGAGCCCGGACGCCAGATTCCGCAGCCGGGCCGGCGTTGTCGAGTATCGCCGGAAGATTACAATTCCCGCTGCATGGAAGGGAATGCGCACCTGCCTGCGCTTTGATGCAGTGGCCCACAGTGCCAGGATCCTCCTGGACGGCCGTGAGATTGCCTCACACCGCGGCGGCTTCCTGCCCTTTGAAGTGGAGCTGGACGGCCTGCTGGGACCGGGGGAAACTGCGGAACTGGCAGTGGAAGCGGATAACCGGATCAACCACGGGACGCTGCCGATCGGCACGGAAGGGGATACAGCTTTCTTCGGCTCCGATAATCCCGGCATCCCGTCGGTGGAAGCAGGGAAAAAACGCCAGGCAGAACAGGGAGTCAACCGGCCTGCCTTTGACTTTTTCAACTATACCGGGATCCAGCGTCCGGTGCGCCTGCTTGCCACACCCCGGGCGTATATCCGGGACGTCACCCTGGTTCCTTCCATGAACGGCGAAGTGCGCTTCAGCATTGAAACGTCCGGAGAAAGCGGCGAGACGCGGATTGAGGTCCTGGACGCTGAGGGCAGGGTTGCGGCGCGGGGCAGCGGCAGGCAGGGAACACTGCAGATTACGAAGCCGAAACTGTGGGAACCGCGGCCCGGAACACCGTATCTTTATACTGCAAGGATTACCTGCGGGGAGGACCTGTACGAACTGCCCTTCGGGATCCGGGAAGTGAAAACGGACGGCACGCGTTTCCTGATCAACGGAAAACCGTTCCATTTCCATGGCCCCTGCAAGCATGAGGACAGCCCGTTCCACGGCCGGGGCCTGGATACCTGCCTGAACGTGACGGATATCAACCTGTACCACTGGCTGCACGCCAACTGCTTCCGGACCAGCCACTATCCCTATGCGGAGGAAATGTACCAGCTGTGCGACCGGGAAGGAATCGTCATCGTCGATGAAACACCGGCGGTAGGTATGTGGGCATCCGAAAACTACGGCTGGAACCTGGCGGATTACCATGAACAGGTGCTGCGGGATATGATTGATCGGGACAAAAACCATCCCTGCATCGTTATGTGGAGTCTGGGAAATGAACCGGACACGGATACCCTGCCGGAGAAGGCATACAGTTACTGGCACCCGCTCTATGAGGCAGCCCACCGGATGGATCCGCAGAACCGGCCGGTCACCGTAGTCGGATGCCAGAACCGATACGACCGGGATAAGGTGATCTGTTCCATGGATGTAGTGCTGATCAACCGGTATTACGGATGGTATAACCTTTCAGGCGACCTGGAAACAGCAAAATATGCCTTCCGGATTGAACTTGACTGGTGGGAAAAACAGCATAAGCCGGTGATTCTCTCCGAATACGGCGCGGATACCATTGCCGGACTGCACGGCGCGGCTGCGGAAATGTTCACAGAGGAATTCCAGGTGGCATACTATCAGGCCATGAGCGAATGCCTGGATGAAAGGGCGTTTGTGATCGGCGAAATGCCGTGGAATTTTGCCGATTTTTCCACCTGCCAGGGTCCCATGCGCGCGGGCGGAAACCGGAAAGGCCTCTTTACCCGGGACCGCAGGCCGAAAATGGCTGCCCACTGGTTCAGGAAAAGATGGGAGGCAATGGAAGCTTCCGATGGAATGCAGGGACGGGTCCAGCTTCCGGATTCCTGCACGCAGGAAAAATGCTGAACGATCCGTATACGTCCCCGTCCTTCGGCCGGACGCAGGCTTCCTTTTTCCGGGAAACTGTTTACAAACCCCGCCGTATATGCTATATCATCCGTAAAAGATACGGCCGGTTCGCCACAAGTTTACAGCAGGTTTCCGTTTGAAACGCTCGGAGGTAAAAAATGAAAAAGACGGTTGACTATGCGGGAATCCGCGGATTCAATTACACGCAGCCGGATGCGCGGGATGACCGGGATTTCTGGCTTCACTACAACCACGGGACTGTGGACCGGGACATGGGTTATGCGGAGCGGCTGCGCCTGAACAGCGCCAGGGTTTTCCTGTCCTTTTCAGCATACAGGGAGGATCCGGATGCTTTTTTTGCCCATGTGAAAGATTTCGTCCGCACCGCCTGGGCGCACGGCATATCCACGAATCCAATTGTGTACCACGGGGCGTTCTTTTTTCCGATGGAAGAAGAGTTCCGGCCCACGGAAGGAGAAACGCTCCGCCCCCTTGGCAAAACCATCCGGACGCCGGAAAGCTGGGCGGAAGGGGAGAGGTACTTTGACCGGCTGCTGGAGACGATCGGAGCGGAACCGGGCCTGCTGTTCTGGGACGCATTCAATGAACCGGGATATACGGACCAGTTCGTAACCTGGTACGACGAGGAACCGAAATACGTCCAGGATTTCCGCCCCTGCGTGCCGGACATGGACGAACTGCGGGACAAACAGGAGAAGACATGGGCATTTGTCCGGCATTTCTGCCGGTATATCCGGGCGAAGGATCCGGATCATGACGTCGGTATCGGGAACATATTCATCTGGGAAACAGAACCTAGCAGGACGGCAGAACTGGTGGACGTGATCGTCTTCCACGATTATTCGGCAACCCGGTCCCGCCTGCGCGGCGTACTGGAAACCGCAAAGGAACTGGGCCGGAAATACGGGAAACCGATTGTTGACAATGAAATGTGCTGCCTGGCGCGCGGAAACCCCTACGACATGGCGATCGAGCTTCACGATGAATACAAGGTGGGCTGGTATCTCTTTGAACTGATGATCGGCAGCGATATGTGGAACCGTGTCCACGGCGTTGTTTATCCGGACGGAACAGTGAGGGATCCGTCCATTGTCGCTGCGATCGGCGGATTCTTCCGGCACCGCGGTCCGGAGGCCCTCCGGGCTGATGTAAACCAGGAGGATTATGTTGAGCGCGCGGTTTTCTATGCGGAACGTGCGCTGCGGGAAACGCGCCGCCCGGCGTTCGGTGATGCTGCCGGCGATGCTGAAAAGCTGCTGGAAGCCTGCGAATTCACGGCCAACCTGCTGGAAGCGGGAGAACTGGTGCCGATGGACTTTCCGCCGACGGCAAGGATTGCTGCATTCCGCAGGCAGGAAGCCCCGGACTGCGATATCATCCGGGACTGGCTTTGGGAACTGGTTGAGACACTGCTGAAGAAAACACACGGAAACCGTCCGCAAAACGGATTCCGTGAACTGCGCAAATAGGGATCCGGGAGGGAAGGCAAATGAAGTTTTTTGAACAGGACGGCCAACGGCTGACCTGGCGGAACCATGGGGAAACCCTGATTGTGGAACCGTGGGGAGAAAGCAGCATCCGTGTCCGTGCAGCGCTGATGCGGGAAGTCAAAGACGAACGTTTTGCCCTCCTGGATCCGCCCGCATGCCCTGCTGCTGAAATCCGGATCGAAAACGAACGGCTGGCCTTTGTGCACAACGGGAAGATTACTGCACAGGTTGAGGTTTGCGGATGGAAGGAAAGGGCGAAGATTACCTTCCTGAACCGGAAGCATGAGATCCTCCTGCAGGAAACGGACGGGGAAAACGCGCTGATCCTGCAGGCCCGGAAGTTCGAGCCGATTCCCGGCGGCAGTTACAGCCTGACCGCAACTTTTGCCGGACAGGACGGGGAGCGGATCTACGGCATGGGCCAGTACCAGGAAGAATACCTGGACTGGAAAGGCTGCACGCTGGAGCTGGCGCACAGGAATTCCCAGGCAAGCGTGCCGGTCATCATTTCCAGCAGGGGATACGGTTTCCTCTGGCATAACCCCGCCATCGGATATGTGACATTCGGCCGGAACAGGACCACCTGGCACGCAGAGGCGGCAGGCCAGCTGGATTACTGGATTACAGCCGGGGATACGCCCGCGGAGATCAGCAGGAACTACGCCCGTGCCACGGGGTTTGCTCCCATGATGCCTGAATACGGTCTGGGGTTCTGGCAGTGCAAGCTGCGTTACTGGAACCAGGAGCAGCTGCTGTCCGTCGCCCGTGAGTATAAGAAACGGAACCTGCCGATCGATGTGATCGTCTGCGATTTCTTTCACTGGCCCCGCATGGGGGATTACCGGTTTGACCCGGAATTCTTCCCGGATCCGGCAGCCATGGTGAAGGAACTGAAGGAGATGGGCATTGAACTGATGGTTTCCGTCTGGCCGCAGATTTCCCTTCAGTCGGAGAACTACGCGGAAATGGACCAGCAGGGCCTGCTGGTCCGTGCGGAATACGGCGAGCAGGTCGGCATGCGCTTCGTGGAGGATTCCATGTTCTATGACGCGACAAATCCGCGGGCCAGGCAATATGTTTGGCAGAAATGCAAACAGCATTATTACGATTACGGGATCCGCATCTTCTGGCTGGATGAAGCGGAACCTGAGTACGGGACCTATGATTTCAAGGCATACCGCTACGCTGCCGGGCCAAATCTGGAAATCGGGAATATCTATCCCCAGTGCTACGCCCGGGGTTTTTATGAAGGCATGAGAGCCGCCGGACAGGAAAACCCGGTGAACCTGCTTCGGTGCGCCTGGGCGGGCAGCCAGCGGTACGGTGCGCTGGTCTGGAGCGGGGATATCATGAGCGACTGGAAGGATTTCCGCCGCCAGGTGTGCGCCGGGCTCAGCATGGGTGTCGCGGGAATTCCCTGGTGGACGACGGACATCGGCGGTTTTCATGCAGGGAATCCCGACGATCCGGACTTCCGTGAACTGCTGGTCCGCTGGTTCCAGTGGGGATGCTACTGCCCGGTGATGCGGCTGCACGGCGACAGGCAGCCCTCCGTACCGGTTTACCGCAAGGACGGAACCCCGGTGCTTAACAGCGGCAGCAGCAATGAAGTCTGGAGCTTCGGGGAGGAAGCGTATCTGATCCTGGTGAAATACATGCGCCGGCGCGAAGAGCTCAGGGACTATATCCGCGGGCTGATGAAGCAGGCCCACGAAGAAGGAACCCCGCTTCTGCGGGCAATGTGGTATGAGTTTGCAGGGGATGAAGCCTGCCATGACCTGAAGGACCAGTATATGTTCGGCAGCCGTTTCCTGGTAGCGCCTGTCATGCATCCCGGCGCGCGGGAAAGGCAGGTGTATTTCCCGGCGGGCAGCTGGCGCAATGTCGATACGGGGGAGATCCTGCAGGGCGGCGGGACACGTACGGTGCCGGCGCCCCTGGAGGTCATTCCGGTTTTTGAACGACAGGCATAACACCGGGCCCGTATCCCGGAAATAAGTTCGTATCTTCCGCCGACGGCAGGCAGCACAGGCAATTACATCCGTATCGGACCGGCCTCTTTTGCAAAGGGAGGCTGTTTTTTGTTTCACTAAAACCCCACGCCCAGCGTGGGGTTTTAGTGAAACAAAAAATCCCGCAGGAATGCTCCTGCGGGACGGGGACCGGGTTGCATGCGGGTTACTGCAGCGCCAGGAGGGACTCGGCGATCTCCTGCGTTTCGAGTACCATACTTTCCGGCTGACATCCATCATTAATCGAGCGGACATTTCCAGGATCGCGGGAAAACGCCGGGAAACCGCGCCGGGAAGGCATTTCCCGGAGGCTTCGGTCCCGGCGTACAGGCACAGCAGGAAAACTCAGTCCTTTTTCCTGAAAGGAGAGACAGAAGGATCCAGGTGCCCGTCACGGAACATGGAAAACCGGTCCATGGGATAATCTTTCAGGTTTTCCAGGATGCCGCGGCTGTCAGCCCGGCCCAGGAGTTCTTTCCGATCGCGCAGGACCTGTGCTTCCGCCTGGTGCTTGGAAGGCCCGCCGATGCAGCCGCCTGAGCACATCATTCCCTCCACAAAATCCTCCTGCAGCTTTCCTGCTTTGAGCAGCATGATGGCCTTTTTGCATTCTTCACCGCCGGAGCATTGCAGGAGACGGATATCGGACGGATCTTCGCCAAGTTCCTTCATAACCTCAAGGACAGCCGCGGCCACACCGCCGCTGCCGGCAAACTGCTTGCCGAAGAGCGAAGCTTCCTGATAGGTTTCCGAAACGGGTTCAATGGCGATGTCCCGCGAGTCCAGCATTGCGACGATTTCGCCATACGTCATTGCATAATCCGGACGGTCGGCAATGAATTCGTTCAGGGTTTCCCCTTTCTTGGCGATGCACGGTCCGATAAAGACGGTTACGCAGTCCGGATCCAGATGCTTCAGGTACCTGGAAACCGCAACCATTGGGCTTACCGTGTTTGATTTGTATTTCATGTATTCTTCCGGGAAATGATGCCGAAGCATGGAAATGAAGGCAGGACAGCAGGACGTGGTCATTTTGCGGCCTTCTTTCCGGGCTTCGATCCATTCAAGCGCTTCATAGGCAGCCGTCATATCACCACCGAGACCGACCTCGACCATATCGGCAAAGCCCAGCTTTTTCAGCGCAGCCCGGAGGGCGGCCATGGAAACATCCTTTCCGAACTGGCCTTCCGTGGCAGGGGCGCACATGGCGATAACGCGTTTCCCGCTCAGAATTTCGCGGATGATATCCACGGCGTAGATCTTGGATCCGATGGCCCCGAATGGGCAGTTATGAATGCAGTGGCCGCAATGGACGCATTTTTCCTCATCAATTTCGCAGATCCCGTTTTCGGAATAGGTGATGGCCCCGACAGGGCAGGCTTTTTTACAGGGCCTTTCCATATGGACAATGGCGCCGTAGGGGCAGGATTTTGCGCACATACCGCAGGATTTGCATTTTGCCGGGTCAATATGCATGCGGGTGTCACCCGGGGAGATGGCACCGAAACGGCACGCATTCAGGCACGCTTTTCCAAGGCAGAAACGGCAGATGTCCGTGATCATGTAATCCTGGATCGGACAGTCGTCACAAGCGGACGGGATGACGGCTACCACGTTGCGGGAGGTTTTGTTTACATCTGGATTCAGCCCCATCGCGAGGCGGATGCGCCCGCGGACGATCTCCCGTTCCTTATATATGCAGCAGCGGTACTGGGGTTTCGGACCGGGAATGATTTCCAGGATGAGCCGTTCGCAGTTGTCAGGCGTCAGCTCGCCGTTCCATGCCAGGCGGCAGACTTCCCGGAGAACCTGGTGTTTTAAATCCACAATGCCTTTGTCGTTGGTAATCATCGCAACCGTTTCCTTCCGTGCTGTTTATTTTTGATTGGATCCCGGATGCCGGAACACATCTGCTTACATGATACCATGAAAAGCACAGAAATGGAAGAAAGCGCGGGCTGACTTCCGAAACAGCCTCTGTCAAGGAATACTAAAGATAAACAATAAGCAATCCTGTTTTTCTCCTGATTTGCTGTAAGCGGGATGTTCCATGCATGGATACGGGGCACATGCGGCAAACTGACAGCACATCAGAAGAAAGGCCAGCCAGACAGCAGAAAGCCGGGAATGACTACGATCAGGAAAAACGCCCAGCTGACAAGCGTGAAGGTTTTGATGAATGATCCTCCCCGGCCCGGGTATTCCCGTACATAGATGCGGTAATTGATCACAGAAGCCAGGGAACCGATCAGGGAACAGAGCCCGGCAGTATCCGCACCGTAGATCAGGCCTGAAAAGTTTTCTGTAAACGGATAAAGCACAATAGCAGCAGGTACGTTGGAAATAACCTGGCTGATTCCGATGCTCCACCAGTATTCATTTCCGGCAACAGCTTTCTTCAGAAAACCGGAAATCCCGGGATTGGCAGCGACGGATGAGGAAAAGATAAAAAAGCAAAGGAAGGTCACCAACAGCACATAGTCCACTTTCAGGAGGATCTTCCGGTCCAGGAGCAGCATCCCGGCCAGAACGACGGCGACTGCCCAGGGCCACAGCGCAGTCCGGGTAACAATCACAGCCAGGATCAGAACAAACAGGCAAACATAGCCAATCCGGCGAATCCTTCCTTCTGCCGGCCAGGGCATCCGATCCGCAGAGGCAGCGATTCCTTCCTTCGGGTTTTTCCGGAAAAGAACAAAGACAAAAGCGACCAGGAGCAGAGCGGACATCGCACACAGCGGCAGCATGTGGAGCATGAAATGCCATGCACTGACGCCGGCTTTTCCATACAGGAAAAGATTCTGGGGACTGCCGAAAGGCGTCAGGAGCGATCCGCGGATCGCGGCGATGTTTTCCATGGAGATCACCGGCAGGATATATTTTTCTTTTCCGCCATCCCGGAAGAGCATGATCGTCACCGGGACGAAGATAATCAGTGAAACATCGTTTGTTACGAACATGGAAGAAAAGAAAACACCGAAGATCAGGAAAAGGGAAAGGGCAGTCATCCGCTTCAGGTTGCCGGCAAGGCTGACCAACGGACGGAGAAGGTTTTCCTGCTTGAATCCCTCCAGAACGCAGAGCATCATCAGAAGCGTCCCAAGTGTGTGCCAATCGATTTCTTCAAGAAGCCGCGGCGAAGGGGGCGTAATGATCAGCGCTGCCAGCGCAGCCAACAGGGACAAAGTCAGCATCATTTCCTTTTTCAAAAAAGAAAGAACCCGTTTCATCATGGTGTTATCCCTTTCCAGTTGCCGGATTCCGTGAAAACACCCGCGACAGGATCGCGGGAGCATGTAAAACCTGCGTAAAATCATGGAATCCCTTCTGCTTTCATACTGCCATACACGAGCTGCGGGGTATGAAACGGAGGAATTATACCATTTGCCGATGCGGCTTTCAACAGTGCAGCAAAGGGGCTTGCCGGCAGCCGAAAGGGAGAGGCCACGATGAAGCAGGAAATGAACCGGTCCGGGAAGAACAAATAACCAGCATATTCATTTTTCCGCATGCCGGTCCAAAAAGTATTCGTACGTTTTGCGGACGTCAAATATGATACAGGAGGGTTCCCCGGATGAAGAAAACGATTGTTCTGCTTTTAACCATCATCCTGATTGCTGCCAACTGTGCCGCTTTTGCAGAACCGCCGGATCATGATTCGAAGCCGGAGGATGAGGAACGGATCGTTGACCTGAACACGCTTATATCGGATCTGATGAATGCGCGGCGGGCTTTGCAACTGATTGACGAAGATACTGAAGTGCTGGATGATGAACTGGCTGACCTGATCACGGATGAATGGAAAAAGCTTTACATGGCATCGGATTACCGCATTTGGGTGAACGGCAGGGACGATCCGGCAGATTTGCCGGTTTCCGGAAAGCATGCCTTCGTGGTGCTTGGCTTTGAACTTGTGAACGGCGAGATGACTGACGAGCTGAAAGCCCGGTGCGAGGCGGCTGCAGCAGCAGCCCGGGCGTTTCCGGATGCCATCCTGGTTTGCTCGGGCGGTGCTACAGGCGATAACAATCCGGAAAACCATACCGAAGCCGGAATGATGAAGGATTATTTGACGACGCAGTGCGGGATCGATGCAGATCGCATTTTCACCGATGAACAGGCGACGGATACGGTGAGCAATGCGCTGAATACTTTTGAAATCCTGAAGGAACAGAAGATTGAAGGAATTACCCTTGTCACTTCTGATTACCATCAGCGACGGGCCCGTCTCCTGTATGCGGCACTTGCCGGCTTTATCCGGAAAACTGAGGGGTATTCCATTGATGTCGCCGGTAATTTTTCATGTCAGGCGGCAGCACCCTTCAAAGCGGATACGGACGCACTGATTGCCGGCTTCCAGCTGGCCGATATGATGACATTCCTGCAATCCGGCCTGGAACAAGCCCGGGAGATCATTGTCAATTACGGCGCATACGGTGAAGAAGCGGATGAACGCAATGCGGATCTTTTTGCCCGGATTCAATCGTTGAACCCGGAAAACGCAGCAAAATGGAAACAGATTATGGCACTGTGGAAAGAAGTCAACAGCGGGATGACGATTCATGAGGATGTCCTTCCGGACGGATTGCCGGACACAGATGAATTGTGCATCGTCGCGCTTGGATTCCAGCTGAACCCGGACGGGTCCATGCGTGACGAGCTGGTTGAACGGCTCCGGGTCGTGCTGAACAGCGCGGAGAAATACCCGAATGCCTGGATTGTTTGCACAGGAGGCGGCACGGCGGCAGAAAACGAGGACGCGACGGAAGCCGGCAGGATGGCTGAGTGGCTGACTGCGAACGGGGTCAACTCAAACCGGATCCTGGTGGAGGATGTATCGCAGACCACCGCGCAGAATGCCATGTATACCCTGGATATGCTGGAGGAAAAATGTCCGCAGGTTCACCGGCTGGCTATTGTATCCAGCGACTATCACATTGCAACGGGAACACTGCTCTTTGAGGCGGCGTCAATCCTGTGTGCCGGTGATCCGGAACACCGTGTCCGGGTTGTGTCCAACGCAGCCTGCAAAGCATCTTCCGGCAGTCTGTCTGTCATGTTCCAGGCAGGTGCACTTATCGAGCTTTCCGGAGATAAAGACATGGCTTACCAGATTTACTATGATACTTATGATATCCACGAACTGCCGTCCCGGAAATAAAACAGTACGGAAACATTCCCAAAGACGATCAAACCGGAAGCGTACTGCTTTTCGGCAGGAGAAAATTACGAGATATATTTAAGCTGTTGCCTGGTGAATCCCTGTTTATGAAGAAAAGATGATCGGGGAGGATGCTGCCGCCGGCCGGCAAACCGTCCCACAGAAATACATAAGGGAGAGCCCGGGAAGATTCGGGAGTTCCGTTTTTGCTATTGGCCCTGAATCATTTCGTACCGTTTTTAGAAAAACCCGGCAACCGACTTCCTGCTGGGGCTGCCCTTGGCTCGGATTTGCCGGGCGTGCATTCCATACCTGACAGCGCAAATCCTGCCTGTTAATAATATCCATTCAACGCAATTGAACTGATGCGAAGCCTTTGACAAACGGCTTTTCCCGCTGTACCATAGGCCGGATTGCTGCAGCGATCGATCCAAAGGAGGGAGGAAGAGAGTATATGAAAAAGTGGCTGAAAGGCGAGGAACTTCGCCGCATGCTGATGACACTGTTCGGTGTGGCGGTCTGCGCGTTTTCGGTGGGACTGTTCAGCCACTCCGGAATGGGGGTTGATCCGTTCCAGGTCTTTGCCCAAAGCCTCGGCCGCCATGCAAAGGCAGGGCTGGGCCTGGATTACGGCACATTCTACATGATTCTCAACCTGGCAATGCTGGCCGGGATCTTCTTCTGGAACCGCAGCAAGATCGGCCTCGGAACCGTGATGAACATCTTCCTGGTGGGATATATTGCCACCTTCAGCGAACGGCTGATGCAGCAGATTTTTCCAGCGCCCAGCCTGCCGGTGCGTATTGCCCTGCTGGCCGTCGGCGTAGTGGTGATGTGCTTCGGCTCCGCTTTTTATTTTACGGGCGACCTTGGGGTTTCCACTTACGACGCTGTAGCCCTGACCCTTTCAGAACGTACAAAACAGAAGTATTTCAAATATATCCGCATTGCCACGGATCTCCTGTGTGTGGGCATGGGCTGGATCCTGGGCGGTCCGGACAAAATCGGAGCCGGTACAATGATTACCGCCCTGTTCATGGGGCCGCTGATCTCCCTTTTCCGGCGCACGGCTGCTGAGCCGATACGATACGGCCGGAAGGAACAGGAGACCGGGAAACGTTAATCCATTCCAGCATTATTTGCCGGCAATCTGAAAACCGGGCCTCAGGCGACAGATTGTATTCCGGACCCGTGTCCGTTGCCTGAGGCGGATACCCATATCCCGAACACATCAATCCGGCTTCCTGCATTTTGCACACAGGGATGATTCCCGTCATAACCTTCAGGAATATGCCTCAGGCTTTCTGCTACCATATCAGCCACCAAGTCCGATAACTGAACGGGAATATCCGTTTCCTCCTGTGCTTCATTGCGCATTTCCCTTTGTATTGCGGCCGCGTATCCTTGCCGGGGATGCATTTCCGGATATCCCTCCGGACTTTCACATCTGAAAGATTCCCTTTGCGGCAGGATGCGGGCTGCAAGGAGAGCTTTAACGGTTTAGTTAATTATTAATGGCACGTGACAATCATAGAATGCAGGATGTACTTTCCGAACGACAGAAGCAAACGATTGCATGGGATAGATGGATTTTCAAAAAAATAAGTATTGACAAAATTGCTGGATATTGCTTATACTCAAATTACCGAAACCGGTTTAGTAAAGGAGAATACCGTGAGCGCAACAATCAGAGATGTGGCGAAATTCTGCGGTGTGTCCGTATCCACCGTGTCGAGGGTATTGAACGGCTATACGGATATCAGCGAAGAAACGGCGAACAAGGTATTCGCAGCGATTGAGAAGCTGGATTTTGTCCCGAGCAACACCGCAAGAATGCTGTCCAAAAATGACACAAAGCTCATCGGGCTGACGATTCCGGATATCAAGGACCCATTTTTCTCCGAAAACGCAGCCGGCGCTGAAAAACTGCTGCAGGAGAACGGTTACCAGATTTTTTACGGAAACATGGAACGCAGCGCTGAAAAACTGATGAGTTTCCTGCAGCAGGCCCGGCAGATGCGGTTTGACGGCCTGATTATCACGCCGGATGAGTGGACGGAAGAACTGCTGAACATGCTCCAAAGGATCCACATTCCTGTGGTGGCGCTTCGCAGGAGACCGCCGCAGAGCAGCGGAGTACCTTATGTGGACAATGACCATTACAAAGGTACTATGGAGATGATGACGTACCTGAGTGACCTGGGCCACACGAAAATTGCCCACATTGTGCTGCCGACAGGGATCGGGGAAATCCGCAGGGAAGCTTACCGGGATTTCTGCCGCATCCGCGGAATCGAAGCCAGGGATGTGGAAATCGACCTGCCGGCAAACAAACTGGACCAGGCAAAGGAAAACGGCTATCGGGCGATGCAGCAGATCCACACGGCATATCCGGACACGACTGCGGTTTTTGCCGCGACAGATCAGCTGGCGATCGGTGCAATGGTGTATCTGCGGGAGAAGGGGCTGGCTGTTCCGCAGGACATCTCCGTTGCAGGCGTCAACGATATGGACTATGCCTCCCTGCCGTGGTTTGACCTGACGACCATGTCCCTGAACCGTATGGAGATGGGGCGTGCTGCAGCCCAGATGCTCCTGGATATCATTGAGAACAGGCAAGTCCATCCGGAAAACCTTCTTCTCGGAACGTCGATAATTGTACGGGGAAGTACAATTAAAATGTAAAAAAATGGAGGAAAGGAAAATGAAAAAGCTCATCACGTTAACCCTCTGCCTTGCCCTTCTCTTTGCGGTATGCATTCCCGCAAACAGCGAAGTGACACAAAAGAACTCGTTTACCATGTACAGCTGCTATGTCGAGGCGGAAGTGGCCGGCCTGGTGGAACTGTTCACCCAGGAAACCGGCATTGAAGTCAAGTATGTCCGCCTCAGCGCCGGTGAGATGCAGGCCCGGGTGGCAGCCGAAAAGGACAATCCCCAGGTTGCCATGATATTCGGCATGGGCAATGACCTTTCAATGGCTATGGCTGCTGAAGACCTGCTGGAGCCCTACGTTCCGGCAAACATCGACCAGATGGACCAGCGTTTTGTTGATCCCAACGGCATGTATGTTCCGCTGCAGATTATCGTCACCTGCTTTGGCAGCAATGCGGACTGGCTTAAGGAAAAAGGCCTGGAACCGCCGACCAGCTGGGATGACCTGCTGAAACCCGAGTATCAGGGTGAAGTCTGTGTAGCCCATCCGGCAACCTCCGGAGCCGCCTATACCGTACTGTCCCAGACTGTACAGCGCCTGGGCACCGAAGAAGGCTTCAAGTACCTGAAGGCACTGGATAAAAACGTGCTTGTTTACACCAAGGCAGGCGCAGCGCCCTTTACTTCCGCAGGCCTGGGGGAGGTCGGTGTGGCCATCGGCTATTCCGATAATGCACAGACAGTGGTGGACCAGGGATATCCGCTGGTTGTTTCCTACCCGAAGGAAGGCGCAGGTTACGGCGTGACTGCGGCGGCAATGGTCAAGGGCGGTCCCGCGGACGAGCAGGAAGCGGCCCACAAATTTATCGACTGGCTGATCGGCGAATCCGCCATGACACTGGCTTACAGTGAGTTCAACCAGTATCCGCTGAACACGACGGTTCATCCGGAACCCAAGATGATTCCCATCGAGGATATTTTCCTGATGGATTTTGATCCTGTGCTCTCCGCAGAAACCAAGAAAGCAAACTGTGAGACGTTTGAAAACGAGGTTCGCTCGTCCGCAAACGTCAAGTAAATCCACCTGCCGGGAAGGGCAGGCAGACCGGCTGCAGGAAGAGACAGTACAGCCGGCCTCCTGCCGTTTCCCGGGGTCACAGGAGACGGAATGCATGCCGGGAACGGGCGCAGAACCGGGATGCCTGGCAGGATACCAGCCGGATGCCAGCTGAGGAGGTAACTATGGATTCTCCGGGAAAAGCAAGGAAGAAAAGGCAAAAGAGTGAAAAAAGAAAGGAATTCCTGCTGCTGATGAAGCAGCCTGGACTGCTTTTTGCGATTATCGTCGTTTTTGCCATCCTGATTCTTTTCTGCATCTATCCGATCGTTCGCCTGTTCATTTCCTGCCTGACGGACAAGACCGGACAGCTGAACCTGGACAATATCAACTATGTCTTTACGAAAACAGATTTTTTCCAGGCGTTCTGGAACAGTATCAAGCTGGGACTGTTTGTCGGGCTGATGGCAACTGTGGTAGGTTATCTTTACGCTTTTGCAATTACGCGGACAAAACTGCCGGGAAAGAAGTTTTTCAATATCATGGCGATCCTGCCGATCCTGTCGCCGCCTTTTGTGATCTCACTGGCCGTGATGCTGCTTTTCGGCCGCAGCGGGCTGATCACAAAAAACCTGCTGCACATCCGGGGCAACAATATTTATGGCTTCACCTGGCTTTCCATCGTACAGATCCTCTCGCTTTTCCCGCTGGCTTACCTGAACCTGAAGGGGATGCTGGAGACACTGGACAGCTCTGTTGAAAATGCCAGCCGGACACTTGGAGCCAGCCGGCTCAAGGTTTTCCTGACGGTGACGCTGCCGCTGTCCCTGCCGGGATTCCTCAGCTCCTTCCTGATTATTTTCGCCAAGTCCCTGTGCGACTTCGGCAATCCGCAGGTGCTGGCCGGCGATTATAACGTGCTTTCGGTATCTGCCTACCTTCAGATTGTCGGATTGTTTGACCTGAAGACAGGATCCTTCATTGCCCTGTCGATCCTGCTGCCGTGCATGCTGGCCTACCTGATCCAGAACTACTGGGTGTCCAAACGTTCCTTTGTCACGGTGACGGGTAAAGCTACGGGGACGGTGGAGCTGATCGGCGAAAAGAGGATTGTGGTCCCGCTGTTTATCATCCTTCTGCTGATGACGCTTTTTACGATCCTGATGTACGGGACAGTGGTCTATGTTTCGTTCGTCAAGACCTGGGGCGTGGACTGGTCCATGACGCTGGACAGCTATCAGTTCATCTTCAAGCGGGGAGCACGTGCGATTAAGGATACCCTGCTCCTGTCTTCCATCGCGACACCGCTGTCGGCTTTGCTGGGCATGCTGATTGCGTTCCTGCTGGTACGGAAAAACTTCTTAGGGAAACGGCTGATGTCGGCGGCCTCCATCATTCCTTTCGCGGTGCCGGGTATTGCCCTGGGTATCGGATACGTGGCGGCATTTAACACCCGTCCGATCCAGCTGACCGGAACGGCGCTGATCATCATCGTCGCCATGGTTTTCCGAACGCTTTCCATCGGCGTGGAAACCGGATCCAACAGCCTTCGGCAGGTGGATCCGAGCATTGAGGAAGCGGCCATTATCCTGGGGGCGGGAAATGCAAAGACCTTCTTCAGCGTTTCGCTGCCGATTATGAAATCGGCCCTTTTCTCAGGCCTGCTGAATTCCTTTATCCGTTCCATGACCAGCGTCAGCGCGGTCATCTTCCTGGTTTCGGTCAACTGGAACCTGCTGACAGTCAACATTCTTTCGGAAATCGAATCCAACCGGCTGGGCGCAGCCAGCGCTTACTGCGTTGCCCTGATGGTGATGGTTATCCTGGCCGTCGGCGTTCTGGAATTTATCGTGAACGGGCTCTTTGCCCGGAGGAGAAGATCGTATGAGTGAAGGACAAAAAAAACAGGAAGCGGTCGGGGTCGAGATCAGGGACCTGGTGAAAACATTTCCCGCCTACGATCAGAAGAACAAGGAGATCTACGCTGCAAACCATGTAACGCTGTCCGTGAAACCGGGCGAAATGGTAACGCTGCTGGGACCTTCCGGCTGCGGGAAAACCTCCCTCCTGCGCATGGTTGCGGGTTTCCTTATGCCTTCCTCCGGCGAGATCTATATCGGAAACCGGGAGGTCAGCAAAATCCCGCCGAACAAGCGCAATGTCGGCATGATGTTCCAGAGTTACGCACTCTTCCCGCATCTATCCGTTTATGATAACGTCGCTTACGGACTGAAACTCAAACATATGGGAAAGCAGGAGATCCATGACCGGGTCAGGAGCATCCTGCAGCTGATGCAGATTGAGGACTACGCGAGCAGGTTCCCGAACGAGATTTCAGGCGGGCAGCAGCAGCGCGTCGCCCTTGCGCGCGCTGTGGTAACGGAGCCAAGTGTCCTGCTGTTTGACGAACCGCTTTCCAACCTGGATGCGAAGCTGCGGGAGTATATGCGGGAGGAACTGCGGAAGATCCAGAAGCGGGTAGGGATTACCAGCCTTTATGTGACGCACGACCAGTCCGAAGCCATGGCGATTTCAGACAAGGTCATCATCATGCGCAGCGGGACGATCGAGCAGACCGGTACGGCCATGGAGATTTACGCACGGCCGAAGAACCAGTTTGTCGCCGGTTTTATCGGCAAGGCGAATTTTGTGCAGCCGGACGTGATCCATTCCATTTCAGGCGGCAGGGCGGAGATTACGCTTCTGGGCCGGCGGATGATGATCGAGGCATCGGAGGAGTGCAGGAACGGAGAACGCTGTGTCGTCATGATCCGTCCCGAGGATATCCGGATTTCCCCGGAAGGGGACCTGAAAGCCAGGATTATTTCCAAGGCATATTTCGGCCAGTATATCCGCCACTTCCTGGAAATCGGCGGATGTGAGATCGAACAGATGGACTTTACCCAAAGCAACGCAGCACTGCAGGAGGGCGACGAGATCGCGGTATCCCTTGTGACAGACTCGCTCCGCCTGCTTCCCGCTGATGACAACAAGGAAATCTGAAAGGATAAAGCGATGGATAATCTGTATGCGGAGATCCTGAACCTGGCTGCGGACGCGGCCCGGAAAGCGGGAACTTTCATTCGCGAGGCGCGGAAAACCGGCCTGCATGTGGACGCCAAATCGCGGATCGATTTCGTTTCAGACAAGGATAAAATGTCCGAAAACATGATCCGGGAGATGATCCAGGAGAAGTACCCGGACCATCTTTTCTTCGGGGAAGAATCCGTCTACGGATGTACGCCGGAGGAGGAGAAGGCGGAGATCGAGGCCTTCCGGGACGAGGATTTCGTATGGGTGGTCGACCCGATCGACGGTACGGTCAATTATATCCGGGATTACCCCCAGTACGCGATTTCCATCGGCATCGTGCATCACAGGAGAATCGTGGCCGGGGTCATCTATGATCCCTTCCGGGATGAACTTTTCACAGCGCTGGCCGGAAAAGGCGCATTCCGCAACGGTGAAAGGATTCATGTCTCCGCTGCCCGGGAAGCCGGGGATGCGATCATCAATACCAGCATGCCGACGAACAGCATGCAGACCCGCGCGGATATGGTTTCCCGGATACCGCATGTTTCTGAAACCTTCCAGTCCATGCGTGTCTGGAATTGCGCGGCGATCAGCCTGGCCTCCGTGGCCTGCGGCCGGTCCGACGCGGACTATGAGGCAGGCATTCACCTGTGGGATATGGCGGCGGGGATTCTTCTGGTCCGTGAGGCCGGCGGGGAAGTGTCCCGGATGGACGGCTCTCCCTGTACGCTTACCCAGACGGATGTCATCGCCAGCAACGGATATGTGCACGCGTCGGCGGTGCGCGCGGTGAATCCGGAAAACAGATAACAAGCAAAAGGTGAAGCAGATGGAACTGAGTTCTTCGGCGCTTCGGGCGAGAAAAAGACATATGAGAAGGAAGATGGTCAGGCAGCACTGGCCGCTGTACCTGTTCCTGCTGCCGACGATCGTTTATTTCCTGCTTTTCCGTTTTTATCCTATGTACGGTCTCCAGCTGGCATTCAAGAACTACCGGATCCTGGACGGGATTTCCGGCAGTCCGTGGAACGGTGTGGAGAACTTCAGGCGTTTTTTCTCCACCGCGGATTTCGGAAAGCTGATGTGGAACACCCTGGGGGTTTCCGTGTTTACCCTGATCTTTACTTTTCCCCTGCCGATCATCCTGGCACTGCTGCTGAATCAGCTGCCATCGCTGAAATACAAGAAACTCGTCCAGACAACTGTCTATGCCCCCCATTTCATTTCCACTGTGGTCATGGTGGGTATGATCTTTCTGTTTACTTCTCCCTCCTCAGGCATCATCAACAAAATCGCTGAGGGACTGGGCGGGAAACCGGTCCATTATATGGCAGAACCCGGATGGTTTGTACCGCTGTATGTCATCTCGGAGGTCTGGCAATCCACCGGCTGGGGCAGTATCCTGTACCTGGCGGCGCTGTCCGGCATCAGCCCAGAGCTGCATGAGGCAGCGCTTGTGGACGGTGCCAACAAGTTCCAGCGTATCCTGCACATTGATATTCCCGGAATCCTGCCGACAATTGTGATCATGATGATCCTTAATGCGGGCAAGATTATGAATGTGGGCTTTGAGAAAGCCTATCTGATGCAGACCTCCCTGAACATCCGGGCCAGCGAGATTATCGCCACCTATGTATATAAGCGCGGCGTGCTGAAGTCCCAGGTCGGCCTGGCGACCGCGGTGGGCCTGTTTGATTCGGTCGTCAACATGATCCTGGTTGTTTCGGTGAACTGGATTTCACGCAAGGTCACCGATTCATCCCTGTTCTGAGGGAGGTGCATTTATGGGTAAAAAGATGAACGGCATCTCCCGCAGCAGAGCGGACAAGGCTTTCGATATCCTGGACTATATCCTGCTGACACTGGCGTTCCTTGCAGTTGCCTATCCGCTGTATTTTGTGGTAATCGCCTCTGTTTCCGATCCGGTAGCCGTGTATGAAGGCCGCGTCATTCTCTATCCCATCAAGCCGACCCTGGAAGGCTATGCCCGTATTTTCAGCTATGAAAGCCTGTTCACAGGTTACCGGAATACGCTCCTCTATACTGTGGTCGGGACAACCGTCAATGTGGTGCTGACAGTGACGGCGGGGTATGCCCTCAGCCGGAAGGAACTGGTGGGCAGGAATGTGATGATGATGGGTGTCATGTTTACCATGATCTTTTCCGGCGGCATGATCCCGAACTACCTGCTGGTCCGTGACCTGAACCTGTACAATACCATGTGGGCACTGATCCTGCCGGGTGCCGTGAGTACCTGGAACCTGATTGTGTGCCGCACCTTTTTCCAGCAGACGATTCCGGATGAACTGAAGGAAGCCGCCGAGCTGGACGGATGCGGGGACGCTTCGTTCTTCCTGCGGGTTGTTCTGCCTGTATCAAGCGCTATTATTGCGGTGATGGTCCTGTTTTATGCCGTTTCCCACTGGAACAGCTATTACAACGCCCTGCTGTATCTGACATCCACAAACAAATACCCGCTGCAGCTCGTCCTGCGCAATATCCTGATTGTCAACACCCTGGACGATATGGTGAATGATGTCGCGACCCAGGCGGCCCAGCAACGCATGGGCGACCTGATCAAATACGGCATGATCATCGTGTCATCGCTCCCGCTGCTCATCCTGTATCCCTTCATGCAGAAGTATTTTGTTCAGGGTGTGATGATCGGAGCTATCAAAGGATAAACGTTTTCCCAGACCAAGGAATTTACAAAGGCGGTTGTGCCTTTGTAGAAATAATAATCTTTTTGGGAGGAAGAACCATGAAGAAACTTGTTTCACTGCTCCTGGCGCTGGCCCTGTTCCTGAGCTGCGCCGCCCTCGCCGAGGATTATTACCCGGCGGAGAAGGTTTCTTACAATGTCTGGATCCGGATGCGCCCGATGAACGGCAATGCAGACGACATGGAAATCTTCAGGATCATGGAGGACAAAACCAATATCCACCTGAACTTTGAGCAGATTCCACAGGCGGACTGGGAGGAAAAGATTCTCCAGAACCTGAACGGCGGCAAAGACCTGCCGGATGCGTATTATTCCGGTTATTCCCTGACCTCCACCCAGCTTCTGTTCTACGCCGGTCAGGGACTGCTCCTGCCCCTGAACAACCTGATTGAAGAGTATATGCCCAACTTCAAGGCAAAGCTGGAAGCCCATCCCGAAGTAAAAGCTGCCATCACGGCCCCGGACGGGAACATCTACTCCCTGCCTTTCTGCCGTTTTGACGGGCTGACCGGCCAGATCCCCAGCAACATGTTCATCAACAAGGTGTGGCTGGACAAGCTGGGCCTGGCAGTTCCGACGACCATCGACGAGCTGGAAACCGTCCTGACTGCATTCAAAGAGAATGACTGCAACGGCAACGGCAATCCGAACGATGAAATTCCCATGACCTTCAAGTTTGAGGGATCCCAGCGCGACCTGGGCGGCCTGTTCGGTATGTTCGGCTATGCCGATAACCTCTACGGCGGCCAGCACCACTTCTGCGTGGATGACGGCAAGGTCATTTTCACTCCTGCCACCGAAGGCTATAAAAAGGCCTGCGCCTACCTGTATGAGCATTTCTTCTCCAAGGGCCTGATCGATCTGGAAGGCTTCACCATGGACAAAGCTACCTACAATGCCCAGAACCAGGGCGAGGTTGCAAATATCGGCTCCTATTTCTCCTGGAATATCTTTGACCTGGGCCAGGCTCATATGGATGAGTACGTTCCGATGGCTCCTCTGCTCGGACCTGACGGCACCACCAGCTGGGGCTATGTGACCTCCTCGGGTATTGAGACGGTAGGCCTCGTGCTGACCAAAGACTGCAAGGATCCGGTAAACCTGATCAAGTGGGCAGATCTGACATATGATGACTTCTATGGCATGCAGCTGGAGTATGGCTGCATCGGCACCAACATCGTGGAGCTGCCGGAGGGCGATGAGAGCGGATATAAGTATGACTATGTCAGGGAATATCCGGACGGCATGACTTATGACGAATTCCTGTTCGGGAATACTTATCCGGACTCCTGCCTGGCCCTGTTCCGCGATTTCTATGACACCATTCTCCCGATGCCTGACAGCGCCAAAGCCAAGGACAAGATCAACAATGAAATGTACCTGCCTGTCGCGACGACCAAGTATTATCCGACCCTGCTCTTCAGCGCAGAAGATAACGACCGCATTAACGAGATAGCCCCCGATATCATCGGAAAGGCCGAGGAAATGCGTGCGGAGTGGCTGGCCCGCGGCGGCGTGGAGGACCAGTGGGACGAATATCTTGCAACCCTGGATGCTATGGGCCTGCAGGAATACATCGACATCTACCAGAAGACCTACGATAACGCCTACAACTGATCCCGGAACGGCGACAGGGGCTGTGAGTTTCTCACAGCCCCTTTTTTGAATCGAAGCGTTTTCCGCACAAATTACCCTGACCGGCAGGAGCCAGCATCTCACCTGCACGCATCCGCCGGCCGCCGGACGGCCTGGCAACTGCTTTTCCTTAACATACAGAATACCACAGGAAAGGACTCAGGACAAACAGAATATATCGGGAAAAACAATATACTGACAAGACGGAAATACAGAGCATACAGTGTGCTGACAGTGTAATGCGGCAAATGAAGATGCCGTGAAATAAAGATCATGGAAGCAAGAACCCGGAAAGAAAGCTTTCCCCGGCAGTGAGCGAAGAGCGCTTCTTACGCAGATGCCCGAATGCAAATACACAAAAAAAGCAGGGAGATCCTTCCTTTTTTTTGCCTGTTGCATAAAATTGTTATACAGTTTCAGGCTGCGCTGCCGGCTTGATTGCCGCTGCCCGGCCTGGTTACCCGGAGGATCAAGTGGACTGGTCATTCATTGCTTCCCATGTACGGGATTATACAGGCGGTGCGTGGGTAACGCTGCGGTTTGGGTTGTATGGGGTCCTGTGTTCCCTGGCGCTTGGGATGATATGCTGCCTGGCGCGTTATTTTCGTGTGCCCGTTTTTCGGCAGATCGCAGCGGGGTACGTCGAATTGGCCAGGAATACGCCGTTGCTGGTGCAGCTCTTTTTCCTGTATGCCGGCCTGCCGAGGGTAGGCGTCCGCTTCAGCGCGGAAGCCTGCGCCGTGATCGGGCTTACATTTTTAGGCGGCGCATATATGGCGGAGGCTTTCCGGAGCGGCCTGGAATCGGTGGACAAAGCACAGGTTGAGGCGGGAATGTGCATCGGCCTGACCCGAACGCAGAATATCCGCTACGTGGTTTTTCCCCAGGCGCTGGCAACGGCGGTTCCGGCCCTGTTTGCCAATGTGATTTTCCTTATTAAAGAAACCAGCGTGTTTTCGGTGCTGGCCATGATGGACCTGATGAACGTGGCGGACACCCTGCGCACCAGCGGCGGGCGTACGGTGGAAGTGCTGTTCATGCTGGTGGCGGCATATTTCGTTATCCTGCTGCCTGTGTCTGTGATCGCAACGATGGTGGAAAGGAGGCTCCGCTATGCAGGATTTGGGAATCAGCGTTCTGTTTAGGGGCGTCAATTTTCAGCGGCTCCTGGGCGGACTCTGGGTCACGCTGCGCCTGGCACTCATCACCATCGGGCTTTCCTGCCTGTTCGGCCTGCTGTTCGGGCTGCTGATGCTGTCCAAAAAGAAAATCGCCAAAGTTTTCTGCCGGGTTTGGCTGGAGATTGTCCGCTTCATGCCGCAGCTGGTGCTGCTGTATCTGGTATACTTCGGCTTTGCCCGCCTGTTCGGCTGGGATTTGGACGGGGAAACCAGCGCGGTGATCGTGTTTACGTTCTGGGGTACGGCAGAAATGGGTGACCTGATTCGCGGGGCACTGACCTCCATTCCCCTGCATCAAACAGAGTCAGCGGCAGCCATAGGCCTGACAAAAGGGCAGGTTTATCTCTATGTGCTGATTCCGCAAACCCTCCGCCGTCTGCTGCCCCAGGCTATCAACCTGTCCACCCGCATCATTAAAACCACGGCATTGGTGAAGATGATCAACGTGACGGAGGTATTGAAAGTGGGCCAGCAGATTATCGGCCAGTTTTACAGGCAGCCTGACGCCGCGTTCTGGGTGTATTTTGTGATATTCCTGCTTTACTTCCTGGTATGCTGGCCATTCTCCCTTTTGGCTAAACAGCTTGAAAAGCGCTGGGCGTGAAAGGATGGGTGCAAAAGATGTCTGATACGATCCTTCGGGTCAACGATATTTACAAATCCTTTGACGGTACCGGTGTGCTTCGGGGCGTTTCACTTGAAATCCGTGAAGGTGAAGTGGTGGTGATCGTAGGTCCAAGCGGATGCGGTAAAAGCACACTGCTTCGCTGTATCAACGGCCTGGAAACCATCGACAGGGGTGAAATCTGGCTGCAGGATGAAAAAATATCGGGCCAGGTAAAGGAACTGCACGTGATCCGCCAAAAAATCGGCATGGTTTTTCAAAGCTACGACCTGTTTCCTCATATGAAAGTGATGGACAACCTGCTGCTGGGTCCTACCAAAGCTTTAGGCAGGCACCGCCAGGAAGTGGAGCAGGAAGCGCTTCAGATGCTGGAGAGGGTCGGACTGAAGGAAAAAGCATACGTCTATCCCCGTACCCTGTCCGGCGGGCAGAAGCAGCGCGTGGCCCTGGTGCGCGCCATGCTGATGCATCCGGAGATCCTGCTCCTGGATGAAATCACAGCAGCCCTTGACCCGGAAATGGTCAGCGAAGTACTGAACGTCGTCATCGACCTGGCCCGGGGCGGCATGACCATGGCCATCGTGACCCATGAAATGCGTTTCGCCGAAGCTGTTGCGGACCGGGTGCTTTTCCTGGAGGAAGGTGTGGTGCTGGAAGAAGGAACGCCGGAAAAGTTTTTTCATGCTCCCGCAACGGAAAGGGCGCAACGCTTCCTGCAAAGCTTTACCTATGCTTCCAAACGTGACCAGGCGGCAGCCAAACCGCAGGGGGAACCGCTCTAAAACCGTATTCCTGCCATATCAGGCGCTGATGTACAGCCAAAAAACAATTTAGGGATTGACAAACGAAACGGTTTGCCTTATATTCCACATAACCCATCGAGTTAATGGGTAATAAACCGGAAAAGATCTGACGAAGAGAGGAGACGGCACACATGAAGCAGCAGACGGCGATGTGTTGTTGTATGTGCGGCTCTGCGCGTCCGTCTCGCCTGGAGCTCTGTTTGCGGTGATTCCGTACCGGAGCAATTAACGCTTTCCCAGGAGCCGGACAACATGTGCCAGGCTCTTTTCATTTGCGCTGAAAGGAAGATCGAAGATGCTCCACATAAGCCGTGCCACGGACCGATGTTTCCCGCCTGCGGAATCATGAAACAAAACCCGCAGCATCAGTAATTTTTGAAAAATGAAAGGAAGGTATTTTTCCATGAAGAAGCTGAACAGAATTTTCGTGCTGGCCCTGGCACTGGCCCTCATTTTCTCCCTGACCGTTTCCGCCTCCGCGGAAGGCTATCGTACCCTGGATGAAATCAAAGCCAGCGGCAAACTGGTGATCGGTTTGTTCTCCGACAAGAAACCCTTCGGTTATATCGACGAATACGGTGAGTACCAGGGCTATGACGTGTATCTGGCCAGGCGGCTGGCGGAAGACTTGGGCGTGGAGCTGGTGCCCGTTTCCCTCGATGCCCCCAATCGCATTGAATTCCTGCAGTCCTTCAAGGTGGATATCGTGCTGGCGAATTTTACCTATACGGAAGACCGTGCTACCCAGGTGGACTTTGCCCTGCCCTATATGAAGGTGGCTCTGGGGGTGGTCAGCCCCGACAGCGCCCTGATCACCGATGCTGAACAGCTGAAAGGAAAAACCCTGATTGTCTCCAAGGGCACCACTGCCGAAACTTTCTTTGAACAGAATTATCCCGAAGTGAAGCTGGCCAAATACGACAGCTACACCGAAGCGTATATCGCGCTGCTGGACGGCCGGGGAGACGCCCTCTCCACCGACAACACCGAAGTGCTGGCCTGGGCCATTGAAAATCCCGGCTTCTCTGTGGGCATTGAATCCCTTGGCAGCCTGGATACCATTAATCCCGCCGTATCCCAGGGCAACGAAACGCTGCTTGCCTGGATCAATGAAGAAATCGCGAAGCTGGGCGAAGAAAACTTCTTCCACGCAGACTATGAAGCCACCCTGCGTGAAACCTACGGCGAAAACGCCGACGCAGACAGCCTGGTGGTGGAAGGCGGCGTGATCTGACAGACGCTGCCGGGCAGCACCTCCAAGTGCATACGCAGAATAAAGAAATCGGATACGGGGAAGAACCGCATCCGATTTCTTTATTCTGCAGCCAGGACGGTCCGGCACCGGTACGTGACCTCCTTGAAAAACTTGACATTGCAGGTTTTCAATAGTACACTGGACGCAATCTTCCGGAAAGGAGCCTTCCCCATGATCAGGTACGGATTTGTTTCCAGGATGATGACTGCCGCGAACATCGTCAAGCATGTCCGCACGGCCGCCGCATACGGTCATCAGAAGATCAGGGAAGCGCAGCACTGAGAAACCATACCAGCGATCCAGCCGCTTATCTCTGACAGGTAAGCGTTTTTTTGATTTCTGAACACACGGAGGGAAAGCATATGGCAGAACAGTTCCTGACGCTGATGGCGGATCTCGATGATGAGGCGCAAGCGCTTCTGTCCGAATGGTACCATTCCCTGCAGGAAGCAGGATTTTCCGGCATCCAGACGCCGGGGCTTCCTTACCATATCAGCTTGTCAACTTTTTCCCCGGAACAGGAAAAAGAGGCGGCCGGAATTGCGGAAAAAGCTGCAGCTTCCTTTGCGCCGGTACCGGTTCATATCAGCCATATCGGTATGTTTGCCGGGGGAAAGATCCTCTTTGCTGCCCCGGAAAAGGATCCGGAAGTCACCGCTCTCCGGAATGCATGCCGGTCGAATGCGCCGCAGCAGTATCCGTGGACACCGCATACCACCATCCTGATTGATGAACCGGAAAAGGTTTATGCAGCGCTGCCGGTTTTCGTGAAATCATTTGCTCCGTTTACAGCCAGGATTATACGGCTGCATTTGTGCGCATTCTGGCCGACACGGGAGATCGGGTCATTTGAGCTGAAAGGAAGGAAATGAAGCGATGAAATGCGGCAATTTCAGCATCATTGAGGGTGCCGACCGGATCGATCCGGATGACGTTGCGAGACTCCTGAAAACAACCTATTGGGCGAACAAACGCCCAAAAGAACAGATCAGGAGATCCATGGACAATTCGTCCTGTTACGGCGTTTATGCTGACGACGAACAGAAATTGGTCGGATTTGCCCGCGTGATCAGTGATTTTGCAACCACTTTTTACCTCGCCGATGTGATTATCGATCAGGATTACCGGTATCGGGGCCTTGGGCAGGCACTGGTGTCTTATATCCTCTCGCGGCCGGAATATGCATGCCTTCGCGGGATTCTCCTGACAAAAGATGCACACGGCTTTTATGAGAAATACGGCTTTGAAACGGCTGACGGAAGGGCAATGGTGAAACCGCCCTGCCCCGTATGATTCGGAGGGGAATATGATCAGAAATGTTGCGATTGTCAGCTTATCCAGTGGGATCATCGGCGAAGAACGAATCAGGTATGAAGTAGAAATCGGCATACGCAGGCTGAAGGAATACGGCCTGAACGTAAAGTTCATGCCCCATGCGCTGAAAGGCCTGGATTATGTCCGTGACCATCCGGAAAAACGGGCGGAAGACCTGCTGGAAGCTTTCCGAGATCCGGAAACAGATATGATCCTGTGCGCTATCGGCGGGGACGATACCTATCGGTTGCTGCCGTACCTGTTCGACCATAACGAACTTGCTGAAGCTGTGACTAACAAGGTCTTTCTGGGTTTCTCAGATACAACAGTCAACCACCTGATGCTTCACAAGGTAGGGGTTAACACCTTTTACGGCCAGGCGTTCCTTTGCGATCTATGTGAGCTGGGGCCGGAAATGCGGCCCTATACCAGGAAGTATTTTGAAGAACTGATTACTACAGGAACGATCCGCGAGATTACGCCCAGTGACGTCTGGTATGAAGAAAGAAAGCAGTTTTCACCGGACCAGATCGGGACGACAACACCTGCCCATCCAAACCAAGGTTTTGAGCTGCTGCAGGGCTCCCCGGTTTTTTCAGGGAAAATCCTCGGCGGCTGTATCGATTCACTGTATGATTTCTTCAACGGGGACCGGTATGCGGATATGCCGGTACTATGCAGGAAATACCATTTGTTCCCGGATGCAGAGGATTGGAAGGGGCGTATTCTTCTGCTGGAATCCAGCGAGGAAAAGCCGACGCCTGCACTGTACCGGCAGGCGCTGGAATACCTGAAAGGCACCGGCGTGTTCAATGCGGTTTCCGGCATACTGGCCGGAAAGCCCATGGATGAAACCTATGCGGAAGAGTATAAGCGGCTGCTGGTTGAGGTGACAGACAGGCCGGAACTCCCGATCGTTTTCAACCTGAACATCGGGCATGCCATGCCCCGCTGCATTATGCCCTTTGGCGTTGAAGCGACTGTAGATGCGGAAAAGCAGGTCATACGCTTTGCAGAATGAGGAAGGGTATGATGACTCGATTTGGTTTATTCTGTGCTAAAAACATCATGGAATCAGCCAATACAGAAGACAAAATGAAAATTGTGATAAAACAATCGCAGAATGCATGTATTATCAGGAGGAAAAAGATGGTATATTATACATGGGAACAAGATGTCCATTCCGCAGCTTTATCTTACAGCGGACGACGGCCAGATGCCCCAGAGCATGAAGGGCGGCACGGACGAATGTTTCGCTGCCGGCATGTACGATTATGCGTCTGACCGGAAGAGGGGGAATTCCTGAGCATGTCCCTGAAGGAACTGCAGTTCCTGTTCTTCCGCGGGTTTTATCCGCAAATGGTGGCGGAGGGCACCCGCCGACTGTTTGACCTGAAAGCGTTTTAAGGAGGCTGAGCAATATGATCAACCTGAAGGCAAATCCCTTTTTCCTGAGCGATGATGATATCCGCTGGGTGGAAGAAACAAAAGCGGCCATGACCACGGAGGAAAAGCTGCAGCAGCTGTTTTTCCCCATCGGTTATTCCGCCAACGAAGGATACCTGCAGTATGAATTGCTGAACCGGCATCCGGGCGGCGTTATGTTCCGGAGCGGCGGAACGGAGGAACTGTTCGGCGCCCATACCTACCTGCAGGAACACACAAAAATCCCGCTGTTCCTGGCTGCCAACCTGGAGGCAGGCGGTGACGGCATTGTGGCAGAAGGCACAGCCTTTGGAAAACAGATGCAGGTGGCAGCGACCGGCGATCCGGAGCAGGCTTACCGGCTCGGAAAGATTTCCTGCGCGGAAGGGCAGGCTGTCGGGTGCAACTACGCTTTTGCCCCGGTGGTGGATATCGACAGGAACTACCATAATCCCATTACCAACGTGCGCACTTACGGGAGCGACCCGGAGATGGTGAAGCAATGCGGACTGGCTTATATGCGCGGGGCAAAGGAATGCGGCAGTGCTGTATCCATTAAGCATTTTCCGGGAGACGGCGTGGACGAAACAGACCAGCACGTGCTGACCAGTGTAAATTCCCTGTCCTGCGAAGCGTGGGATGCAACTTACGGGGATGTCTACCGGACCCTGATTGAGGGCGGGGCGCTGACTGTGATGGTGGGGCATATCGCGATGCCCGCATACCAGAAAAAACTGAATCCGGATCATCCGGACAAGCTGATTCCCGCCACCCTGTCGCCGGAATTGCTGAAAGGCCTGCTGCGGGAACGCCTGGGCTTCAACGGGATGATCATTACAGATGCCAGCCCGATGGTGGGGTTCCTCTGCGCGATGGACCGGCGGATGTCCGTACCCTACTGCATTGAAGCCGGTTGCGATATGCTGCTGTTCAACAAGGATTACGGGGAAGACCTGGATTATATGAAGGCCGGATACGAGCAGGGAATCCTGTCTGAAAACCGGCTGGATGAAGCAGTGACGCGAATCCTGGCAGCCAAAGCCGCCCTGAAACTGCATGAGAAACAGAAAAACGGAACGCTGGCCCCGAAGCGGGAGAACCTGGCTGTGATCGGCTGCAAACAGCACCAGGCATGGGCGAAGGAATGTGCCGAAAAGGCTGTTACGCTGGTAAAGGATACCCAGCACCTGCTCCCCATCAGCCCTGAAAAACACAAGCGTGTGCTCTTTGAGATCATGGGGAAATGCCCAAGCGAGCAGCGGGTGGCCCAGCGGTTTATTGCGGATATGGAGAAGGAAGGCTTCACCATGATTCCCTACGAGGAAGAAGTCTTCGACTTTTCCAAACCAATGCATATGGAGACAGTGGAGGAATTCCGTTCCAAGTATGACCTTGTAATCTACATCGGAAACGTGGAGAACGCTTCCAACAAGACGACGGCCCGGCTGAACTGGCATGCGCCTTTCGGGGCGGGGAACAATATCCCCTGGTTTGTGGAGATCGTTCCGACATTGTTTATTTCCCTGCAGAATCCGTATCACCTGCTGGACGTTCCCATGGTCAAAACCTTTATCAACGCTTATTCGAACCATGACGGGATGATCGATACCGTAGTGGACAAACTGCTGGGGAGAAGCCCTTTCACCGGCACCAGCCCGGTGGATCCTTTCTGCGGCAAAGAATACCTGAGCTACTGAGGAGGAAAAACCATGAAATTTCAAGCCATCATCTTTGACCTGGACGGCGTCATCTGCTTTACAGACGAATACCATTACCGTGCCTGGAAATCCATGGCGGACAGCATGGGCATCCCCTTCGACCGGGAAATCAACAACCGTCTGCGGGGCGTCAGCCGCATGGCCAGCCTGGAGATCATCCTGGAGAAATATCAGGGACCTGCTTTAAGCCAGGAAAAAAAGGAACAGCTTGCCCGGCAGAAAAATGACATCTACCGGGAATCCCTGAAAGAAATGAGCACCAGGGACCTGAGCGATGAGGTCAGGGAAACCCTGGATGCGCTGCGGGCAATGGGACTGAAACTGGCCATCGGCTCTTCCTCCAAAAACACGCCATTCATCCTGGGACAGATCGGCCTGAAGGGGTATTTTGATGCTGTCAGCGATGGCAACAACATCACCCGTTCCAAACCCGATCCGGAGGTGTTTGTGAAAGCAGCCCAGATGCTGGGCGTCGCTCCTGAAAAGTGCCTGGTGGTGGAGGATGCCGTATCCGGCGCGGAAGCGGGTCATGCCGGCGGCATGAAGGTGGCCTGCCTTGGCGATGCTGCACTGAACAAAGCCGGCGACTGGAACATGAAGAGCATCCGGGAACTCGTTGATATTGCCAAGTGAGGTGAGACGCGCCATGGTGGATTTAAAAGCCAAGCCTTTTTATCTGACTGACGAAGAAATCAAATGGGTGGAAAATACCCTGACATATGGTATACTGAAAAAAAACGGGTGGGAAGCAGCATAGAAATCCTGATCAACGCGGCGGCACGAATGAGCGGACGGATCATTCATCATCTGTGCCGCCCTGGGAATCAATGATGTTTGTGGCTTTACAATCGGCAAAAGAACAGGAGGGAACGCCAATGAAGATGACATTTCGCTGGTACGGCAGCGCAATCGACCCCATTCCACTCAAGTATGTGAAGCAAATTCCGGGTATGACAGGCCTGATGGGCCTGCTGGACAAGCCTGCAGGCGTTGACTGGCCGGAAGATGAATTCGCTGCCCTGAAGAGGGAAGTGAACGAAGCCGGGCTGGAGATTGAGGTCATCGAGTCCGTCAACGTGCACGAGGACATCAAGATGGGCCTTCCGAGCCGGGAGGAATACATCGCGAACTATATCAGCACCATCCGGATGCTGGCGAAGCACGGCGTGAAGGTGATCGTGTATAACTTTATGCCGGTATTTGACTGGCTGCGGACGGACCTGGCCCGGGTGATCCCGGAGGACGGCAGCAACAGCCTGTACTTCGACGAGAAGGATCTGGGCGAGATGGGCCCGCTGGAAATCGTTCGGAAAACGGCGGAGGACAGCAAGGGGTTCACGCTGCCCGGATGGGAACCGGAACGCCTGGCCTTGCTGGAAACCACCCTGAAGCAGTATGAAAATATCGGGCCGGACGACCTGCGGAAGAACTTCAAGTACTTCCTGGATGCAGTGATCCCGGTCTGCGAGGAAGTCGGCGTGAAGATGGCCTGCCACCCGGATGACCCCGCCTGGCCGATCTTCGGCCTGCCGCGCATCACCCACAGCCAGGAAGACTTTGACAAGATGGTCAAGCTGCACGACAGCCCCGCCAACACCCTTTGCCTGTGCACCGGGTCCCTGGGATCCAATCCCGACAATGACATCCCGGCGATTATCCGGCACTTCGGCGGAATGAACCGGATCGGCGCGATGCACGTCCGCAACGTGAAGTACCTGGGGTACCACCATTTCCGGGAGGCGGCGCACCTCTCCTCAACCGGCGACCTGGACCTGTACGAAATCGTCAAAGCGATCTACGACACCTGCCCGGATACCTATATCCGCCCTGACCACGGGCGCATGATCTGGGACGAGCAGGGCCGCCCGGGATACGGCCTGTATGACCGCGCGCTGGGCGCTGCTTACATCAACGGACTGTGGGAAGCAATCGACAAAGAGCAGAAAGGGAAATAAGAAAATGCAGAAGAATGTGCTGAATACCGATCTGACGGGCAAGGTGGCC
>CAMMYM010000004.1 GCA_946527725.1 uncultured Clostridia bacterium | reverse complement strand
GGGCTCCTGCTTGCAGGAGCCTTTTTCAGTGCCGGGACGAAAGCCGGGCTCCCTTCCGGCAAAATTGCTGATGATGGCGGCCGGCAGCGGATTATGGACGGAACAGCGGAAAACATCCGGGCTTTCATGGAAGGGCATCCGGTTCATGTCGTCAATCTGTAGGTTACCGGCATAGGGTGTGCAATATAATGTGCAGCGGACTGCTGCACATTTTTTTAGGCGGCGAAACAGCGTGCGGATGCAAAGCGCTGCTCGGGAACGGATCCGCTTGATTCCGGGGCGGAAATCCGGTACAGTATCGGTACATCCCATTATAGTCCGCGGAAAGGAGCCTGCCTATGGAATCCGGTGCGCCCCGGGAGAACCGGCTGAAAATCTATTTTGCGCCGATGGAAGGCATTACCGACGGGATCCTGCGGCAGGCCCATCACCGGATTTTCGGCGGCATTGACGTTTACTGCCTGCCGTTCCATAAGCTGACGCAAACCCTTTCGCTGCTTACACGCGAGGAGAGGGATATATCGCCGGATGAGAATGAAGGGCTGTGTGTGCTGCCCCAGGCGCTGACACGGGATCCGGAACAGCTGTCTGCCTGGCTGTACTATGTGAGTGAATGCGGCTATGCCTGCGCAGACCTGAATCTCGGCTGCCCGTCGCCAACGGTGACCAAACGCGGGCGGGGCAGCGGCATGCTCCGCGACCCGGATTCCCTGCGGCAGTTCCTGGACCGTGTGTTTGCGAATACGCTTCCGGTGTCGCTTTCCGTCAAGACGCGCATCGGATACGAGAGCCCCGGGGAATGGCCGCAGCTCCTGGACTTGCTTTCGGGGTACCCTTTTTCACATATGACGATCCACGTCCGGACAACCCGGGAACAGTACACAGGGGGGATCCATCCGGATGCTTTTGCCCTTGCCGTCCGGAAGCATGTGCAGCACCCCGTTTACAACGGGGACCTGAAGACGGCTGAAGACATCAGCCGCCTGACGGAGGCATGCCCCGGGACGGAGGCGGTGATGATCGGGCGGGGTCTGCTGGCGGATCCTGCCCTTGCGCGCCGGATCCGGGGCGGGCCGGAGGCCGGCAGGGACGAACTGCAGGCATGGTATACAGCCCTGTATGAAGGCTGGGCGGACAGGTTCCATCCGACCATCGCACTCGGCAGGATCAAAAAGCTGATGGAGTGGCCGGCCGGGGAGGACATCCGGCGGAAACGGCTGCTGCGGAGGGCGGACACCATCGAAGACTGCATCTGCGCCATGCTGGATGCATGAGAAACGGAAGGGAAGCGGCTGAAATGAAATATGATCTGATCTGTATCGGAACCGCCCTGGTGGATTCGATTATCCGGGGGCTGAACCCGGAACCGGTATCCGCCTCCGGCTTTGTGGCAGCATCCTGCTCCCTGAACGCCGGCGGCGAAGCGGTGAACGTCTCCACCGCTGCAGCCAGGCTGGGGCTGAAAACAGCCATTGCCTGCGCCTTGGGGCCGGACGCGGCCGGCAGCCTGGTGAAGGACGAACTGCGCCGCGCCGGCGTGGATACCAGCCTGGCCGTGCAATCGCCGCAGACGCCTGTGACGACCATCCTGGTGAACGCGGACGGTTCAAGGAAGTCCATCACCAACGAAGCCCACAGGTACAACTTCCACCCGGAAAAAGCGGCCGTCGCGGACGCAAGGGCAGTTCTTCTCGGATCCCTGTTCCGTACGCCCTTTGACGATCCGGAAATCGTCCGCGGCGTGCTGGAAACGGCAAAACGGGCGGGGCAGGTTACTTTTGCCGATACGAAGCTGCCGAATTTCAGGAAAATGCAGGCAGCCGACCTGGCAGCGTCATTCCCTCTGATTGACTGGATTACACCCAATGAGGATGAGGCACGCTTTTTCAGCGGAAAGGAAGATCCGGAAGCCATGGCGGATGTCTTCCTCGGTTATGGAGTGAAACACGTTATCATCAAGATGGGAAGCGGGGGCTGCCTGATGAAGGACGCAGAAGGAACCTGCATTCTGCCGGGTTACCGTGTGCAGGCTGTGGATACAACCGGCGCCGGGGATAACTTCGCGGCGGGCTTCATTGCAGAGCTCCTGCGCGGGAAACCGGCAACAGAGGCGCTGCGGTTTGCGAATGCCTGCGGGGCCATCAGCACCACGGCCGTCGGGGCCGCCGGGGCGCTGAAGGACAGGCAGCAGGTGCTGGCATGGATGGAAGGAAATACTATTCCAGATCTGCGCCGCGGATCTTTTTGATCCACTTTCCGCTGCGCAGGCGGAAGACACACCAGACTGCCTTTACGATCTGGTCAGCATGCAGGAAAACAAAAACCCAGAAGGGAGGCAGTTTCAGTACAAGCGCGGCGAGGGCGCCAAGCGGGATAGCGGCGAGCCACATGGTCGTTGTGTCCGAGATCAGCAGGAAACGCGTATCTCCGCCTCCCCGCAGCACGCCCTTAGTCAGGATCGAATTGGTGGAACGGAAAATGACAATCAGGCTGATGCCGAGCATCAGCTCCCGGGCGATGGATATGGTTTCCTCCGAAATTTTGTAGAAGGAGATCAGCGGACCGCTGATAACCATGATGATGACTGCGGCCAGCAGGCCGATTGCCAGGCCCAGCAGCAGGAAGGTATTTCCCTGCCGTTTTGCGCCTTCCACGTTCTTTTCCCCCAGCGTCTGGCCGGTGATGAAGCAGCCTGCGTAAGCCAGGCCGGTGATAAAGATCGTACTGACGCGGGATACGATATTGGTGATGGAATTGGCAGAGACGAAATTGCTGCCGATCCGTCCCATGATTGCGGCCAGCACGTTATCCCCGACGCCGAGCAGCCCGTCGCTGAGCATAACAGGCACGCTGATGCGGAAAAACTCCCGGATAAGATCGCGGCAGGGGATGAAAAGGTCCCGGAAACGGAAGTTTACCGTCCGGTCGTGCAGATAGAAATATCCGCAAATGATCCCGACTTCCGCGATGCGGGCAATGACGGTACCGACTGCGGCGCCGGACACACCCATGGCGGGCATGCCCAGCTTGCCGAAGATAAAGGCGTAATTCGCCCCGATGTTGATGAAAAACGCGCAGCATGCGCTGATGAAGGGGATACGGTTGAGGCCGACGCTGCGCATAATATTGGTCGTTACGGTGGTCAGCGCCATCAGCAGGTAGGTAATCGTTGACCAGCGCAGGTAGTCCGCGCCGGCGGCGATTACATCCCGGTCCTGGATATAGAAGCGCATGATCCATTCCGGCGCTGCAATGTTGACCGCCATAAAGGCAGCAGCGAGGAGCAGGCCGAAACGCAGCGCGATGGCGATGACCTTCTTCAGCTCCGTGATGTTCTTCGCGCCCCAGTAGCGGGACGAGAGAACAGACGCACCCATACTGATGCCCATGCACACAAACATGAACAGCATGATGAACTGGTTGGCCAGGGAAGATGCGCTCAGCGCAGTTTCATTGAGCTGGCCGAGCATAATGGTATCGATCAGGTTGACGCCGGTGGTAATTACGCTCTGGGCGGCAACCGGAAACGCGATGCTGACCAGCTTTTTATAGAAGTTCCGGTCGGTTTCCAGGTATTTATTCACGCAGAACTCCTTTCAGCGTGCTATGCCGGGTATTTACGGATGATAGATGCTCTCGCCGGTTTTCCTGTCGCGGGAGAAATGGGAGAAGAAGTCAAAAATCTGGCGGCTCATTTCGGGGGTCGGCCAGTGGGGCATGTTCATTTCGCACATGATGCGGGTACGGACGACGCCGTCCTCGCTGCGCAGGTCCCCGATATAATTCGTGATGCCGTCGGCGACGACTTTGTGCCCGCAGCCTTCCGCAAGCGGGATACCGAGGTTCTTTTCCACTTCCGAACAGGCCTCGCTGTCCTTCAGGGCCATGACATCCTCCAGGCGGATCTCCGGCGCACGGTTGACGCGCGCCCAATGGTTGATACCTTCCAGCAGAACGGCAGCGGAGGTATGGTACGGGCCAAAATGACGCTCATTCACGTTATAGAGCGGAAAACGGAATCCGTCCAGGGTACCGGCAATATTGATGACGGGCATATACGTATTCATCTTGACGGCACGCGCTTCGCCGTCGAAGGGCGGCTGGGGTTCCGGACCTATGGCTTTCTCAGTATAGCTGTTGCTGATCGGCGCACCACAGGGCGCAACCGCGGCATACACATCCGGGCGTTTATTGCCCAGGTAGCAGGACATGAAGCCGCCGTAGGAGAAGCCGGCAACATAAATACGGCTTTCATCGATTGGGTAGAGTTCGGCGGCTTCTGCGAGTATCTCATCCAACAGGTCATCCAGCTCAAGGGACGGTGCGATCACAATCCATTCCCGCCGGGCTGCTTCCTGCGGAATGCCCCAGCCGTCGATGATACTGACAGGATTGAAGCCGCCGTGGAGCATGATGACAACGGGGTATTTCCGCCCGGCGTTTTTCGGGTCGAAGGCGCTGACGGGGACAAAGGAATTCCAACGCCTGAAGCGGTTCTGCGGAGCACCTTCCGGAGGCTCCCGCCAGGCATAGCCGGTATCTTTCTCATATTCTGTCCAGCTCATGGGCGTGGATTCCCCGTGGAATTCCTTCACCATACCGCGCTTGGCCCAGTAAGCAAGAATGCGCGGGGAATGATCGTCGAAATCATCCAGCACCGGCTGCATCATCTCTGCGAGGGCATCCAGGTAGCCGCCGTTTTTGAGCGCTTCCAGGTCCACATGGGGATTGAAGGTTGTATAGAGATCCCGAACACGGTCGATTCGTTTGTTGTCGGTCATGACAAACTGCCTGTCGAGGAATTTTTCGTAATCCACAGAGACACTTCCTTTCTGTTTGGTCCTGTTGCGACTGATCCTGGAACCATGGTAGCATGCAGGCATGGCGTGTTCCATTACAAAGGAATCAGGTGTTTCCAATTTTGTACACTTGTAGACAATACTGAAGGCTTCGCATACAAAAACAAAAGCGGCTGCGGCGGAACGAATGGTACAATAGCCATGCCGAAAAAGCTGAATAAGGAGGAATCTGCGATGATAAGGAAAGAATTTGAACGAATCCTGCCGGAGGCTGCCGGTATTCCCAGCAGTGCGATTATGCACCTGCTGGACAAGCTGGAGAGCGGATATACAGAACCCCACGGGCTGATGATTATGCGCGGCGGGAAGGTCTGCGCGGAAGGCTGGTGGACTCCTTATGCACCCGGAATCCGGCACGGCCTGCAGAGCCATACGAAAACTTACGCAGCCACCGCGGTCGGCATAGCGTACACGGAAGGTATTGTGAAACTGGATGAACGCATCATCGACATCTTCCCGGAATACGCACCGGCCGAGCCCAGCGAGAACCTGAAAAAACTGACTGTGCATCATGTGCTTTGTATGGGATGCGGCATGGATACGATGCCCCGCCCCAGCGTTGACTGGATCCGCGAATTCCTGGCGGTTCCTGTCGTACATGAACCGGGCACGACCTATATGTATAACAGCACCGGATCGACGCTTCTTGGCGCCATTGTCCGGAAAAAGACAGGACTGGGACTCCATGAGTACCTGAAACCAAGGCTGTTCGATAAGATCGGTATCGACGCCTCCAACCTGCGCTGGTACTGCATGCCGGACGGCATGGAAATCGGCGGCGGCGGCCTGCTGGCGACGACGGAGGACAATCTCCGGCTGATGAAGCTGTACGCAGACGGCGGAGTGTGGAACGGCGAACGGATCCTGGCGGAGGATTATGTAAAGCTGGCGACCACGCTGCAGAATGAATCCGCTTCAGAAAGCAAGGTCAATCCCCCGGCCAAGGACAATTTTGTCGGGTACGGGTACCAGATCTGGATGTGCCGGCCGAAGGGCGTTTACCGCGCGGACGGTGCTATGGGCCAGTTTACCATCGTCGTGCCGGACAGGGACATGCTGATTGCCATCACGGAGAACGCGGCAGGCTCTACCGGCGGAGTAGCACCGCAGCAGACACTGGACTACATGTGGGAATTCCTTGATGAGATTCCCGCCGGCAAGGGTGAGCCGATTCCCGCCGGACCGGAACAGGAAGCCCTGCTGAAACGGATGAAGGCACTGGCGCTGCCCAAGCCGCCCTTCGCGCCTTTCAGCCCCCTGCAGGAAAAAGTGAACGGGAGGACGATCAAATTCCTGGAAGGACGGCTGGCCTTCGGGGACATGTCCGGTATTTTCATGGGCGGAAACCGG
This sequence comes from uncultured Clostridia bacterium, assembly GCA_946527725.1. GTDB lineage: Bacteria > Bacillota > Clostridia > Christensenellales > Aristaeellaceae > Aristaeella. The sequence goes on along the minus strand of CAMMYM010000004.1, from coordinate 41,340 downwards.
ATGCCGGACGGCATTTCGGATCTGAGCTTCAGTTTTGACGGAGACCTTTGCCGGATGGATTATACGCAGGAAGGTGAAAAAACCAGCGTGACAGTTGCAATGAACGGCGGATACGCGGACAACACAATCGGCGGGGGCATTGTCACACGCGCGCTGGCGAGCGGAGCCTGGGTAAAGGAAAATGTGTTCCGGCTGACCCTCCGCTGGATCGAGACATGCCACGAGCGGAAGTACGATTTCACCTTTGACGGGGACGATGTCCGCGTCGAGCAGGTGGATGCACCGAGGTTCGCATTTATGAAGGAAATGGCGCCGGTGAGGGGCGCTTTCGGCGCCCGTTGACCGGCGGCCGGACAACCCGGAGGATTGAAAAGAAAGAGAGCTGCGCAATGCAGCCCTCTTTTTACTGTAAAGGGAACAGGATGGGAATCAGATAGCTTCGCCGGAAACAAACTGGCTCATCCACAGGTCGGCGTAGAAACCGCCCTTTTCCAAAAGGGACTGATGGGTGCCTGTTTCCACAACATCCCCGTCTTTCATAACCAGGATCATATCGGCATTCCGGATCGTTGAGAGCCGGTGGGCGATCGTAAAGCTGGTGCGGTTCTTTGTCAGCGTATCCATGGCGTTCTGAACCTGCTGCTCCGTTCGGGTATCCACGGAACTTGTGGCTTCATCCAGGATCAGCAGCGGTGCGTTGTTTACCAGCGCCCGGGCAATGGTAATCAGCTGCCGCTGGCCGGCGGACAGGTTTGAACTGTCCGTGAGGACAGTGTCATAGCCGTCGGGAAGGCTGCGGATAAAGCGGTGGATGTTGACAGCTTTGCAGGCTGCAATAACCTGTTCATCGGATATTCCTTTCCGGGAGTACACGATGTTTTCCCTGACCGTACCGTTGAACAGCCAGGTATCCTGCAGGACCATGCAAAACTGGTCATGGATGTTTTCACGGGTGGTATCCCGGATGTCGACGCCGTCCAGCAGAATCCGGCCGGCGTCGATCTCGTAGAAACGCATCAGGAGATTGACCAGCGTGGTTTTGCCTGCGCCGGTGGGGCCTACGATGGCAACTTTCTGCCCGGGCCGGACGGACGCGGTGAAATCATGAATGACGGGATGATCCGGCGTATAACCGAAACGGACATGGTCGAATTCCACCCGGCCTTTTGCTGCAGCGAGCAGGGGCTTTTTCCCCCGCTCATCCGTCATTTCTTCACCGCTGAGGAAGGAGAAGACGCGTTCAGCGGCGGCTACTGCCGACTGAAGGCTGGTGACGGATTGCGCAACCATTCCCATGGGCATCGTAAACATTTTCACATAAAGGATAAACTCGACAATGGTGCCAAAGCCGATTTCACCGGAGATTGCCATCATTGCCCCGGCTACGCAGACCGCTACATAACCGAAATTGCCGAGGAAATCCATAATCGGCCGCATGATGCCGGAGAGGAACTGGCTCTTCCAGTTTGCCTCGAACAGCAGGTTGTTCAGGCGGGAGAACTCCCGGCGGGCGGTATCTTCACCGCAGTAGGATTTGACGATCAGATGGCCCGCGTAGATTTCCTCGATATGCCCGTTCAGTTCGCCGAGATAACGCTGGCGGTTGACAAAGTGTTTCTGGCTCTTCCGGACAATCAGCTTCATCAGGATAAAACCGATGATGCATGAGCCCAGGGAAATCAGTGCCAGCTTGAAATTGGCGGCAAACATCATAACGGATACGCCCAGGAAAGTGACTGCGGCCGTGACGATTTCGGTGGCGGAATGGTTGAGGCTCATGCCGATTGTATCCACATCGTTGGTAACCCGGCTGAGAAGGTCTCCGAAAGAGGAAGAATCAAAGCGGGAAAGGGGAATCCGGCTGAGTTTTCTGTCAATATCCCGGCGCATGGAATGCATGATACCCTGTGTGGTATTCACGAGGGTGACGCTCTGGGCATATGTCAGGAGCGAACTGAACAGATAGATCAGGAGGACCCGGATGCTGATGGAAACGACTGCGTTTACATCCAGCCAGCCGGAAGAAAGTCCTTGCTCGATATATGTTGTGATCCTGTTCAGGCTGTTCGGCGCGAAAAGGGTCAGCAGTACGCTGAGCACAGCACAGCACCATGCCGCGCAGAGCGGAAGGCGATGCTTTTTCAGGTACCTGGCAAGGATACGGACAGAGCCGCGCATATCCTTCGGCTTTTCAGCGACCCGCATGGGCCCTCTGACAGGGCCTGAGGTCCGTGCCTGCCCGAACTGGTATTCATTCTTTGCCATTACAAATCCTCCTCGCTCAGCTGTGTCCGGGCGATTTCGCGGTAGACTTCGCAGGTTTTCATCAGGGTATCATGGGTGCCCCGGCCGACAATCCTGCCTTCATCCAGGACAAGGATGCAGTCTGCGTCGCGGATGGTGCCGATGCGCTGCGCAACAATCAGGGTTGTTACCCCGGCGGTTTCCTTCCGGAGCGCTGCCCGCAGGATCCTGTCCGTCTTATAGTCCAGGGCGGAAAAGGTATCATCGAAGATGTAGATCTCCGGTTCACGGCAGACGGCGCGGGCCAGGCTCAGGCGCTGCCGCTGGCCACCTGAAACATTCATGCCGCCCCGGACAATCCGTGCATCCAACCCGCCGTCCATCCTGTCCACGAATTCCGCGGCCTGTGCGATTTCGACAGCCCTGCGTACATCATGGTGCACGCTGCCGCTGCCGTAATCCACGTTGGACCGGACGGTTCCCGTGAACAGGACGGCCCGCTGCGGAGCATAGCCGATTTTGCTCCGAAGCGCCTGCAGATCATAATCCCGGACATTTCTGCCGTCCACGAGGATTTCACCTTCGGACGGATCATAAAACCGGGGAATCAGATTGACAAGGCTGGTTTTTCCGCTGCCGGTCGCACCGATCAGGGCGACCACCTGCCCCTTGCCGGCGGTGAAGCTGACATCCCGGATGATATCTTCCTCATTGCCGGGATAGCGGAAGGAAACATGGCGGAATTCCACGGTGCCTTCGGGACAGTCCGGTTGTTCTGCAGCGGAACCGTTCCGGAGGGAAAGCTCTGTATCCAGCACTTCATTGATACGCTGGGCGCAGACGGAAGCCCTCGGCAGCATCATGAAAATGAAATTGAGGCCCATGAAAGAGAAAAGGATTTTGCTTGCATAGGTGGAAAAGACGACCATGTCTGAAAAAGTTGAGATCCTGTCCTCCCCGCCGGCTACTGAAGCAATGATGATCCCGCCGATGCAGTATATCGCCACATTCAGGGCGTTGTTTGTAAATCGCATGACAGGCTGCATGACGCTCATGGCCAGCTGCGCGGATTTGTGGTTCCGGGTCAGGCGGTCATTGGCTTCATCAAACTTTGATTCCTGGAACGCCTCGGCGTTATAGGCCCGCACAACCCGGATACCGGTCAGGCTTTCCCGCATGGTCCTGTTCAGTTCGTCAGTGAGCGTCTGCATCTTTCGGAACCTGGGATGGGCATAACGAATGATGAAAACCACTACGCAGATGACAATAAAAACAGCCCCGGCAGTAACCGCACGCCATTGCCAGTGCTTTCCGGTGATTTTCATCAGCGCGATACTGATCGTGATCGGGGTCCGGATTATCATCGCAAGTCCGCCGGAAATAAAATTCTGGAGCTGGGCGACATCGTTGGTGGACCGTGTGATCAGCGAAGCGGTGGAAAACCTGTCCATTTCCTGCAGGGAGAAGGATTCCACTTTTTCAAACAGCCGGCTGCGCAGATTCCGGGAGAAGGTGGCAGCCAGCATAGCCGTGATATACCCTGCCGCAAAGGTCAGCAGCATACTGAGCAGCGCACAGCCAAGCATCAGGACGCCTGCCTGCCATACAGCCCCGGGATCGCTCCCTTCTGTTTCCACAAGGCGGGTGATGGAAGCCATGTAGTCCGGAACCTTCAGATCCATGTATACCTGGCAGATGATGACGGCAATGCTGGCCGCCAGCAGCGCCCATTCATGCCTTCCCATTTGCCTGAGAATCTTCAGCATGTTTTTTTCCTCCGGGTTTTCCTTTGCAATTCACGTATAAAGTGTACCACGGCGGGCCGGCCGGAGAATTAAAAAAGGAATGCTGATTTTTGGATAAAGTGCTATTTCGCGTTTCCATACATTAAATATGCGTTGTTTATTTTAAAAGGTTTGTTGTTTTTTGAAAGAAAGAGGGAGGAAAACGCGATAAGATCAGGCCAGGAGAAAAACAGCAAAGGGGAGGTACGCCATGTATGAAAAGAATTATGACGCGCTGAAACAGATCGTTGCGGAACATGCGGTGATCCGCCATGTCTCGAAGCACCGGAAACCGGACGGAACCTTTGACCTGGAAGGCAACCGGAAGATCTGGAACGACGCGCTTGACCGGCTGGAGCTGATGCAGCTGTGGGACGGCGGAGCGCCCGGATATGACGCGGCGAGGGATCCGCTGCAGCGGCAGCCGGCGCTTGCATTTATACCCGCGAAAAAGGGAGGGGAACCCCGCGGAACGATTATTGTCGCTCCGGGCGGCGGCTTTGAATCGATTACCGGATGCGAGGGCATGAATGTTGCTTTGCATTTTGCCGAAGCCGGTTTCAACACGGCAGTGCTGAGCTACAGGCTGAAACCCTATACACGATACGATTCCCTGGCGGATATGCAGCGCGCGATCCGGCTGCTGCGGGCAAGGAAGGACCGGCTGGGTATTACGGACCGGGTTGCGGTGATGGGCTTTTCCGCGGGCGGCATGATGAGCGGCAACGCAGCCACCCATTACGATGCCGGGGATCCGGAGAACGCTGATCCGGCGGAACGGGAAAGCTGCCGGCCGGATGCGGCTGTCATCGCCTACGGCGCATTTGCCTTTTCCACTTATCCGCAGGGTTTCCTGGGCTTCTTCCACAATCCGTTTGTGAAAGACAGGCAGGAGCTGTACTATTTCGCACCGGAAGCCAATATCACCCCGGAAACCCCGCCGATGTTCATCTGGCAGACCAACAGCGACGATCCGCGCCATTCCATGGCATTGGGATCCGCGCTGCAGCAAGCCGGTGTCGAGTTCGAAATGCATCTTTTCCCGCAGGGAGTGCACGGGCTCGGCCTGGCAGACGGGGAAAATGACCTGGCAATGAATATTCCGCATGTTGCAAGATGGGCGGATCTGTGCGCAGAATGGCTGGCAGAGCACGGAATCTGATACATTTTTGAGATAAAAATGTACTTTTTTGAAAATACAGCATGATTCAGCCGGAACGAAAGAGATTTTCTAAAGGATTGAACAGTTTTTTGAATGACGCAGGCGTGGAACTCTGGCATGATAATGGCAAGATAAAATATCATAGCCCCCGGGCTAAAAAACAGGAGGAGAAAAAATGAAACGGTTTCTGTCCATTCTTCTTACGCTGGTCATGTGCTCCGTGCTCCTGATCAGTACTCCCGCGCTGGCAGATGAAGAACCCTATGCCGTCCAGCTGCTGCTTCCGACAATGCAGGCCATTCCTGCCGCGGACGAGATCAAGCTGGTCGAAAACGCCATCAATGACCACATCAAGAATGACCTGGGCATCACCGATATCAAGATGGACCTGAAGTTCGAATCCCTCTTCACCTATACCGATACAACCGGTATGGGCCTGGCGTCCAAGGAACACTACGATATCATCTACACCGGTCCGCTGTATACTGCTGTGACCAACGGCTACCTGGCAGACCTGACCGGTATGCTGGACAACGAACTGGCTCCCGCCCTGGGCGTCCTGCCCGAGAACTGGATCCGTTCCGGCCAGATCGACGGAAAGACCTACGCAGTTCCCTGCTACAAGGGCCAGGTGCTGAGCTGGAAGTACATCTATGACAAGGCTTTTTACGGCGACGTTGTGGACTGGAGTACCATCCATTCCCTGGATGACCTGGATGCCGTGATGCCGAAGCTGAAGGAAGCCCATCCGGACGAATATCCCTACGTTTACAATAACCAGAACGTGACCCTGGAATACTTCAAGGACCATGTTTCCACGATCGGCACCTACACCGCGACCATCGGTGACAGTACCCAGCTGGTCAACATCTTCGAAACCGACGCCTTCAAGCGCGGCTGCGAGATGGCTTACAAGTGGTCGCAGGCCGGTTATTCCAATCCCGAAGGTTCCACCAACACCCTGAGCCATGACGCCATCATCATGTCCGGCCAATCCAAGGGCGTTATGATGGGCCATGCCTACTCCATCGAAACCATTGAGAAGATGTTCACCGCGAACAATACCTACGGCGGAAAATTCGGCGCGGTTGAAATCGGCCGTTCCGACATGAGCACGAACACCCTGACCTACGGTATCGCTTACACTTCCGGCAACGTATCGGCAGCGGCGAGGATGCTGAGCCTGATCTGGACCGACGAGTTCATCGCCAGCGCGCTGATTTATGGCCTGGAAGGCAGAAGCTATGTCTGGAATGAGGACCATACCTCCATTGTTTATCCGGAAGGCCTCGACCTGAACACCGTGCCTTACACCGCCCTGTACACCTGCGGTGCTTTCGGCAACCAGTTCCTGCTCTACGGTATGGACGACAACACTTCTGAGGCGGATAAGGAATTCATGAAGGAGCTGATCGACAGCGCATGGTATCCGCCGCTGTTCGGCTTCATTCCGAACTCTGAACCTGTTTCCACCCAGGTTGCCGCTGTGTCCAACGTATACAACCAGTACTACAATGTGCTGACCTACGGCGACGTTGATCCTGCCGAATACCTGCCCATGTTCCTGCAGGAACTGGAAGCTGCCGGCATCAACGATATCATCGCTGAATACCAGAAGCAGGTTGACGAGTGGCTGAAGACCATCTGACAACCGTTATTACGGACACAGGGCAGGGGCTTACGGGCCCCTGCCCTTTTTGCGGGCGGAATATCAAATCAATATTGAAAAGACGATGTACATTTTTGAAAGACCGGGATTGATTTTGCTGTTATGATAGGTATACGGGAAAAAGGGGGTATATATCTATGGCAGCTGAATCAAACGTTCAGCCTATTGTTCCCAGGAGTTCGCAGTACGACAACCTTCTGGCCCAAAGGAAAAAAAACCGCCGGAAAGCGCAGGCGCGGTCAGCCCTGCCGCTGTACCTGATGATGCTGCCGGGACTGATCTATATCATCTGCAACAATTACCTGCCGATGTTCGGAATCCTGATCGCCTTCAAGAAGGTGAACTTTTCCATCGGCATTTTCGAGAGCCCCTGGTGCGGGCTGGACAACTTTGAATTCCTTTTCAAAACAAAGGATGCCTGGATTATGATCCGGAACACGGTGTGCTACAACCTGGTATGGATCCTGCTGGGCCTGGTGATCTCCATCACAATCGCGATCCTGATGGCGGAGATCTCCAACCGCAAGGCCGCCAAGATTATCCAGCCGGTGATCTGCTTTCCATCGATGGTTTCCGCAGTTATCCTGAGCTTCCTGGTATACGGGTTCCTGTCCAAATCCTACGGATTCCTGAACACGACGATTTACAAGGACCATCCGATCAACTGGTACGCGTCAGCCCAGTACTGGCCGTTTATCCTGACGATTGTCCATTTCTGGCAGTCTTCCGGCCAGAGCTCCATCATTTATATGGCGAGTATCGGCGGCATCGACAAAGGCCTGTATGAATCCGCCCGGATCGACGGCGCCAGCAAGATGCAGCAGATCCGCCACATCACCCTGCCGATGCTCCGGCCGATGATTACGCTGATGATGCTGATGGCGATCGGCAAGATCTTCAATTCAGACTTCGGCATGTTCTACCAGGTGCCGCTGGGACAGGGCCTGCTGATCAAGACAACCCAGACAATCGATACCTATGTCTACCGCGCATTGCTGGAGATGAACAATGTAGGCATGTCCTCCGCCGCAAGCGTATTCCAGGCGATTATCGGATTCCTGCTGGTCATTATCTCCAACGCGATCGTCCGCAAGGTCGACAGTGAGAACGCACTTTTCTGAGGAGGGACAAAGATGAGCAAAGAAAAGGTGAAAGCCCCGCAAATCAAGGACGAGCGCGGTTTCCACAACCTGGCGCTGATCCTGATGACCCTGCTGGCGATCTATTGTGTCATCCCCTTCATCCTGATGCTGTCGACTTCACTCTCGTCCGAGCAGGCACTGGCGAAGGGCGGATACTCTTTCTGGCCGCGTGAGTTCTCGCTCGCGGCATACGACTACATGTGGGCCAAACGGGAAACCATCGGACGCTGTTACCTGATGACGATTATTGTCACGGTTGTCGGCACGGCGGGCAACCTGCTGCTGACATCCCTGTTTGCCTATCCGCTGAGCAGGAAGGATTTCAAACCGCGCAACTTCTTCGCGTTCCTGCTGTTTTTCACCGTGCTGTTTAACGGCGGCCTGACCGCCAGCTATATTGTATGGACCCGCCTGTTCTTCGTAAAGAACACCATCTGGGCGCTGATCCTGCCGGGCAGCCTGATGGGCGCGATGAGCGTGCTGATGGTGCGCAACTATTTCAACGCCAATATTCCGTACGCGATTATCGAAGCGGCGCTGCTGGACGGCGCCTCCGACATGAAGATCTATACCTCGATCATGGTGCCGCTGTCCAAACCTGTTATGACGACGATCGGCCTTTTCGCCGCCCTGGGATACTGGAACAACTGGACAAACGGCCTGTACTATATTACGGAGACACATCTGTACACCATCCAGGTTTACCTGAAGAAGCTGATGGATAACATTGCATTCCTGAAGTCCGGCAACTCGGTGGCAGAATCCGCTGCCCTGGCTTACAGGACCATGCCCACAGAGGGTGCAAGAATGGCGATCGCGATTATTGCCATCCTGCCGATCCTCTGCGTATATCCTTTCATCCAGAAGGAACTGGTCAAAGGTATGGTCGTCGGCGGCGTGAAAGGATAATCGTCGGAGGTTGCTGCAATGGGTGCATTCCGGTATGACAATCCGTTCATGAATATTATGGTCCGGATCGCAAACCTGATGATCCTCAGTTTCTTCTGGCTCATCTGCTGCATTCCGGTGATTACCGCACTCCCTGCCTCCGCCGCCATGTACCACACGATGGTCAAGGTGGTGCACAGGCAGGGAAACGGCGTTGCAAAGGACTTTTTCCATGCCTTTGCCGGTTCCCTGAAAAAAGGGATCCCGCTTTCCCTGGCTGCTGCCGGGGCGGGAACCCTGCTTGCATATGCGCTGTATATCGGCAGGCAGATGGCGGAACGCAGCCTGGCCGGCACATTTTATTATGTTTTTGGCCTGGGCCTTGCGTTCCTGCTGATTGCCGGCATCCTGCACCTGATTCCGGCACTGGCAACGTTTGAAGGAAGCGTCGGGATGTACCTGCGGCTTGCCATGTATTTCGGCGGAAAAAACATCCTGAAAACCCTGCTGCGGCTGCTGCTCCTGGTCCTTGTGGCCCTGATGGCTGACTTTTATCCGATTGCCCTGCTGATCCTGCCCGGGGTCTATATGGACCTGGTTTCCCCGGGCATGAAGAAGATGGCAGACCGGTTTATGGCGGACAACGGCATCACCCCGGAGCCGGATGATCCACAGGCTCCGGAGGCTGTACAGGAAGCCCCGGAAATAACCATGCCCAGCATCGACCTGGACAGGGAACTGAGCGGGGCAGCCGGAGCAGCGGAGGACAACCGGAATGAGTGAGCTGTCACTGGAGAACCTGGTGAAGATTTACCCTTTTACCAGTACACGCCGCCTGTTCGGACGAAAACAGGCCCGGGATATGCTTGCGCGGGAACAGGCGATGCCCTATACCACCAACGAGGGCGTCATTGCCGTACAGCAGTTTTCCCTGGAGATCAAAAACGGGGAATTCGTCGTGCTCCTGGGTCCTTCCGGCAGCGGGAAGACCTCCGTGCTGCGCATGGTAGCCGGATTGGAGAGCGTATCGGACGGGACGATCCGGATGGACGGGAAGGTTATCAACGACACACCTCCGCCGGATCGGAACATGGCGATGATTTTCCAAAACTATTCACTGTATCCCGGATTTACGGTCTATGATAACCTGGCATACCCGCTGCGCAACCTGCATATGCCCCGGGCGCAGGTGGACGAAAAGGTGCGGGCCGTTGCCGGACTGCTGGAAATGACGCCGCTGCTGGACCGCCGGCCGTCCGAACTGTCCGGAGGACAGCAGCAGCGCACAGCGATCGGCCGGGCACTGGTGAGGGATCCCGGAATCTTCCTGATGGATGAACCTATGTCCAACCAGGATCCGGCGCTGAAGGCCCGCCTGCGGGAGGAACTGAAGCGGATCCACAGGAAGCTGGGGACAACGATTCTCTATGTGACGCACGACCAGACGGACGCGCTGCGGCTGGGGGACAGGATTGTCCTGATGCAGGACGGCATGATCGTACAGGCAGGCACACCGCAGGAACTGTATCAGCATCCACGGAACCTCTACTGCGCAACATTCCTCGGTACACCGCAGATGAATGTTTTCCGGGGCATTCCGGTACAGGAAGGGAAAATCCGCCTGATGGGGCGGGACATCAGCCTGCCCGAAAGCATAAAAAAAGCAGCCGGCGGTATGGCTGCCGTGACCGTCGGGATCCGGCCGGTCCACTTTGTTCCGGATCCGCGGGGAATCGAAGGCACGGTGGACTACACTGAATCGATTGAAGCGGAATGCCACCTGCACCTGAAACATGGGAATGAAGCGTTTACCGTGGTCGTTCCGAAGACATCCGGAAGGCCGTACAGCCGCGGGGAAACTGTCCGTGTGATGCCGGAAACGGACCGCATCCACCTGTTCCATCCGCAAACCGGGATCCGCCTGGATTGACAGGCGGATCTTCGCTTGTCAGACGGTTTCTTTTACCAGCTGCTTTACGAAAGCCAACGCTTCATCCAGGTTCCGGGCATTGGCCGCGATCCCGATGATGACCGGCGCATTGTAGTAGCCGGCTGCATGCAAAGGAGAAGGCGCGGTAAGCCAAAGGCCCGCAACAATTTCACGCCCGCCGTCACCGGAACGGGTATATTTCCGCATCCGGTCCAGGTCTTCCTTTTCAATAAACAGGCTCAGATCCACGAAAGCATCCTTATCCGCATAGGCAGCGAACACCGGTTCGTCGGCGGCGAAGAAATCCAGGTCGCCGATGCCGAAGAGGGCGGCCAATACGTGAACTGTGTCTGCGTATCCGTTGGCCGGATCGTCATAGCGCAGGGTATAGTTTGCGGAGACATCGATGGTACGGCCGTTCAGTTCCACGCCGCCGCGTGTGAGCAACTCTTCCAGCCCGGCTTTTTCACCGCCTTCTTCCGCATTGACCAGGACCGCATAGAAAACAGTGCCCGAGGCGGAAATACGGATGGCCAGCGTCAGCGCGGTCAGGATGAGCACGCAGAGCAGGCTGATGATCGGAATTTTGTAGTAATCCCAGATCATCTGCAGGCGGGCTTTGCGGTCCAGCGTACGCAGGGTTTCCCGGTCACGCCGGAGCGTTTCAATCAGGCGCATGGGCCGTCGCCTCCTTCACTGCCCTTGCCGCTGCTCCACTCAATCGGACTTACGCCGCAGAGCTTGCGGAAAACGGTCGAGAAGTAGGAGATGTTATCAAAACCAACTTCACTGGCAATCTCGCTGATGGTTGTGTTGGTGGAAAGCAGCAGGCGCTTGGCATCCTCAATCCGCAGTTGGTTGATGTATTCCCGCAGGCTCATACCGGTTTCGGTATGAAAGCGTTTGGAAAGGTAATTGGGCGTGATATGCACGACTTCCGCCAGTTCGTTGCGGGTCAGGTCCTCCCGGTAATGCTGGCGGATGTAGTGCTTGACAGCATCGATCAGGCCGGCAGCATCGGCGGAACATTCCAGCTCCATGAGCGCGGCATCAAACAGATGGGCTGCAAAATCCATCATATCCGCAGGGGAGCGTTCAGCGAAAAGCTCAAGTTTCCGGAACTGCTCATTCTGAAAGAGATCCCGGACAGGGATGCGGTTATCCTGCAGGCAGACGGAAACAGCGGCTGTTATGTCCTTGTGGAGAACGGCCATGAGGGAACTGGTGTCTTTCTGGGTATAAGGGATACTGCTGAGCGCCTCGCTGACCAGGGAAAGGAATGCATCCCGGTCGCGCTGGCGGATGACCCGCAGGAGCTTTTCCTCGTTGATGACAGAAAGATCAGAACCGGTGACCCTTTCAGTTTCCCGCTGCAGGAAGACGTTGCCTGCGCGGAGGAGCACCCTGCGGATCTGTGTGCGCAGTTCCGCGCAGGCGTCCCCCATTGCGTAAAGCGGGCATTCCCGACCAACCAAACCCACCGGATGCAGTGCATAATTATCCGAGCAGAAACGTACCAGTTCCCTGGCGCGGGCCAGGCAGTCCTCCTCAGAAAAAAGACCGGAAGGCACCGGCGTGACAGATGAAATATACCGGTCACTGATATCCACAACCGTGCTGCGCAGGCCGGTATAACCGGTGAGCGCTTCTTCCACATCTGTACCGAAGCTGCCGATGATGCGGTCCCGGAGCTGGATGTCCCGGCTGGATTCCGTCAGGTCGGCATAGAAGAGGATGATCCGGACCGGGGTATCACCCAGGAATTCCGTAATTCCATTCTTCTTCAACGCTTCGCCGACCCGTTCCGCCGAAGCGCCGAAAACGCCCATTTGCAGCTGGCGGAGGAAGTTGTTTATGCTGGCGTCGTTCTGCGGGCCGCTTTCTTTTTCCGAAAGCTGCTTCCGATAGGATACGGCCGCATCGGCCATACGGTGCAGCGCTTCGTTCAGCTCGCGGAAATCCACGGGCTTTGTGAGGTAATTGCAGGCACCGAAACGTACGGCGCTGCGGGCGTGTTCAAAATCGTCAAAGCAGGTGAGAAAGGCAAATTCAGTATGGATTTTCTGCTCGTCGATGAATTTCAGTACTTCCATGCCGTCCACCTTCGGCATGCCGATATCACAGAGGATCAGTTCAGGCTTTTCCTTCAGGATCACTTCTTTCGCGGCTTCCCCGTTATAGGCGCGGAGAATGCTGGAAATGCCAAGCTCCTGGCAGTTCAGCTGGCTCTGGATTACATCAATGGTGGATATATCATCGTCACAGATCAGCAGCTTCACTTTTTTTCACCTCCGCAGGGATCATGATCTCCGTCCGCGCCCCGTGCTCCAGGTTGGACAGCCGGAGCAGCCCGTCACGGCGGTAGACATAACGCAGTGTATACTGCACGTTGCTCAGGCCCAGGTGGTCTTTCGTAGGCAGCTCCTCCGGCATCGGGCCGGAAAAGCTGGCAAGGACTTCAGGCGTATAGCCGTCCCCGTTATCTTCTACGATCATGCGCATGCCTGAGAAGTTCTCTTCACTGTACGGCTCACAGACAATATTCAGTTCCATGGTGCTGTACAGGTTCATGGCGTGTTTGAAGGAGTTTTCCACGACCGTAAAGAGCATCAGGAAGGGTATTTCCGTATCGGCGACCTGTTCGTCACAGCGGTAGGAAGCCTTGACGCTTCCCGGGAAGCGCAGGTCCTGCATACTGATGTAATTCTCAATATGCGTCAGTTCCGCGGAAACCGTGATCATCGGACTCTGGATGTTCAGCATATAGCGGATATGCCGGGCCAGTGCCTGCACGTAACTGCGTATGTCTTCCAGCCGGTTCTGGTACGTCATATTATGGATAACGGTGATGGAATTCAGGTAAAAATGCGGCCGGATCTGGGCACGCACCATGCGGAATTTGTTTTCTTCTTCTTTCAGCAGGTTATCATACGAGGCAATCCTGAGTGACCTGATCTGATCTGCCATATCGTTGAAGCTGTGATACAGGGCCTTGAATTCGGAACTGCCGGGACGGGAGGTGATCCGGTAATCCAGGTTGCCCGCGGCAATCTCTTCCTGCGCCCGGAGCAGTTTCCGGGTCGGATCGGCAACTTTGCGCAGAATGAGCAGCGAGAGCAGTGCCACCAGGGAAAAGAGCGCAGCCATCACCAGCAAGAGCAGAATGGCGATACCCCAGCGGCTGATCAACGGCGGGGTTTTCCAGCTCAGCACTGCCCGGCAGCCCAGCAGCGGAAAATCTCTTATGATCCGGTTTCTTGAACTGGCTGGCTGCCGGCCGTCCGCAGACATGAGCGATGATGCGTCAGCCTTCCCATGGATGGCGCTGACAGACCCGTCAGGCAGCGCCAGGAAGAGGGACGTATCATCCAGGAAAAGGTTTGTATGGCCGATATCGTTGAAAATTTCCGCACGGCAAAGCGCGCCGGCAGCATATTTCCCGACGTGCAGATAACAAAGGAAATAGGATTCCCCGCCAATGATGCACGGTGTCCAGTGCTTGTCTGAAGTGCTTCGCGCGTTTGACGGAAGCAGCGTGCGCACATACTCCTTCAACGCCAGCGTGCGTGTGAAAGGCTGCGTATTCGGCGCGCTGATCAGATTGCTGACGCTGTCGGTATCTGTCAGGAAAAAGCAGCTTGAGTCGGTGCTGACCAACAGAAGGTTTTCCATCAGGTCCTGGCATTCCACCGAAACGCTGACCGGCAGCGCGCCTGAACCCGGCGCCGTTGTTGTCTTTGTATATATGGTCAGCAGGATTTCATAGACGTGATCATGGACGGCGTTCAGCCGCTGCTCTGCCATATCCATCCACAAGGTCAGGTCGCTTTCGTTCTCACGGCGGAGCATGGCGGTATATTGCCTGTTGAACGACAAAGCCAGCCAGGCAAGGAATGCCAGCACAATCACCAGGATCAGTGCGAGAAGAGAAATGACCTGTTTTCGCCAAGACCTCATGTTTTCCACCCTGTCAGTTGATACCAGCAGTATACTCCTTTTTGCCGGAAAAGTGAAGCCGGACTGCCTCCGGGAGGAGCTTTCAGCAGCTTTCGGATGTAATCCGCACCTTTTCCCGGCCGGTGGCGGAATCCCTGACCATGGCAACGAAGGAACAGTCCGCCAGGTCAGCGGCCAGGACGGCTTCTTCGCCGGCGGCACGCCAGGTAAAGGCCAGGGAAGAACCGGTACATGATACACCGCGTTCGGCATCCGGCGAGAAAGCGGCGGAACTGCTGCGCATCTTCAGCAGGGCAAGCTGGGCTTTGCCCAACGGCTTCGAGAGCTGTGCTTCACAGTCCGCAAGGGAAAGATTGGTGCGGTTGATTTCCTTGTGTCCGCCTGCCCCGGCCCGGCGGACTGCTTCCAGGTCGTTTCTGCCGGCAAAAAGATCCAGGTACCAGACCTGCGGCTTTCCGGGCATGAAGAGCTGCAGCGCGCGGGCAAGGAGCATTTTGCGGTTATCTTCCCCGAGCGCGGAATAGTAGGTTGCGTTCACCTGGTAATATACATTTTTTGCACCGTGCAGATTCTTGATCATCCCGCCGCGCGCCACCACGGTATCGATCAGCTTCTGAATCCGTTCCTCCGGCAGGAGGCCTTTCAGGTCCAGCAGCGGTATACCGTCATGGCATCCGAGCATATTCAGGGTCAGGAAGCCGCGTCGGATGATTTCCTGCGCCCACGCGGCAAGCGTTTCGCCGTTCTTTTCCTCCAGGGCGTCCAGGATCAGCCCGGGCAGGAAGAAGTCATAGACCATATACCCCTTTTCCCCGATGGTCCGGTAAACGCCTTCTTCATAGCTTGCATGGATCTCCGGCAGGAGCGTCAGGGAAAGCGGGTCCGCGAGTGCGCGTACTTTGGCAAGCAGGTCCCAGGTGCCGGGATCGTTCATGAAATTCCGGGAACCGACTTCCTTGGGCGCGTAGGCAAAGGCATCCAGGCGGACGATTCGCGCACCGTAATCATGCAGGCGGCGCAGGGTATCGGCATAGAATTCCCAGACAAGCGGAGAACGGATGTTCAGGTCCATCTGGCCGAGATAGCGGCGGCGGGATTCGAGCAGTTCCCGAAGGGGAGCCTGCCAGTCCTCCAGGCCTGCCAGGTCAGCCGCTTCCGGCAGCCGGCCGGAAGCGGTTGCCTGATTGGCAGCGGCAGCGAGTTTTTCCGCAATGCCGTAACGGCCGCCGGTCAGCGGCAGCAGATCCTGCGGATCCAGCGCCGGATAGCGGATCTCCTGGTAAAAGGTATTCCAGTAGGGGACATCCTGCCCGTCCGGCATCCGCACCATGAGGATCGGCAGGCCGGCTTTGCGGAAAAACATATTTTTGATTTTTTCCGGATCCGGCTGGATATAGCCCCGGTCCGTCATTTCGCCGGCACCTTTCCAGAACTTGTTCCAGTCGATAAAGAAATCGGCATACCTGGAGGCCGGCCCGTTCTTCAGGATGTCCTGGAATTGGGGCGAAAGGACGGAAGCGTGGTTCAGGATGAAATCGAGTTTCAGATCTATGCCGAGATCCTGCAGGGCATCCAGGTCGTCCTGCTTTGCCAGCAGTTCGTTCAGCCGGTAGTCAATGACGGAGAATCCCCGGTCCAGGTCCGTGTTGAACAGGCTGGGGAGAATATAGAAAGATGAGAAGGCATGCGCCATGGCCGGCGAGCGCAGAAGTGCCACGGCGTCCGACAGGGTTCCGCCGATACTGTCCGGATAGGCGTTGAGCATCGGGCCGAAGTTCAGTTTCTGTTCCATTGTCCTTTACCTCCCGGCTTCCATCAATTGCCTGTATTCTTCCGGGGTCACCAGGCTGCCGGCCTTGGAAATGATCAGGGAGGCCTGCGGGGCACGCTCTTCGATCAGTTTCTGTTCAATTTCCAGCACCATGGTGGTGAAGGCACTGTCCGCCCCGGAATCCCTGGCCCGGGCCATACGGTGGGCGCGCGTTTCGGCCGGCGTGCTGGCCAGCAGGATCGGGACATCCACCTTGCCGAAACGGCCGCTTCCGCCGTGGGTCCATTCGATGACCAGGACGTTGATCCCGGTGAAATCCACCTGGCTGTACCAGAGGGCGTCATCTGTCCGGCCCATGCGTTTGAGCCAGATCTGCCTGTCACCGGCGCGGAAACGTTCCACAATTTCACGCAGTTCATCAAAATCCTGTTCCGGTTCCTGACCAAGGTAGGAAGCCAGCGCCCGGCGGCCGGACCGCTGATAAGCAGCCAGCCACGGATGGGCTTTGACGGCGGCGGGATCCGCGTCGGTTCCGGCCTGCCAGAGCGAAACCAGTTCAGCACGGACGCCATCGCTGTAAAACCCGTTTTCCAGCAGGCCGCGCACCCCGTATACACGGAAGATCCGCAGGCGTTCCGCATCATTGTACATGGGAATCCGGCGGGGATAGTTGTCCCCGGAAAGCGTATAGGCACCCACGCCGATTTCGCGCAGGTAGCAGGACAACAGGGAAGCAATTTCGCTTTTCCCGACGCCGGATCCGCCGAAAACGGAGATCACAGCACGCCCGCTGTTTTCTTCCAGCGCGCGGCGGAGCAGCGGAAGCAGCGCAGGGAATAGCGTCCCTGCTTTCCGGATGTGTTCTTCTCCGATCCGGACGGAATCGCCCGGCATATCACCGCAGATGATTTCCCCGGCGGGAGCATGGGGAACCCAGGTATGGATTGCGTCCTCGAGTTTATTCAGCATCGTTGTCATCCTCCTGTTCCGGTCAGATTCCTGATACGGCCAGCCAGTTCCAGGCCCATCCGAAGATGGGTTTTGGCTGACGGATGGGAGACGGCGCCAAAGCCCTCGGTGATCAGGTTGATGCCCCGCAGCTTGAACGCGAAGGTTTTGCTGTCACCGGTTTCGGCACGGTAATGCGCAACAGCTTTTTCGATCCTGTCATACAGGAAATAATCCATCGGCCCCAGGATGCACAGGATCCGGGAGGATGGGCGGAGCGTACGTACCCTCCGCAGGAAGGTTTCGTATTTTTCCTGGAACCAGTCTGCTTCCTCATCGGCACGGGTCAGGTCGGAACTTGCCCAGATCCGCGCGGAGTCATTTGTGCCGAGGTTGATGACAACCCAGTCCGGCTGATCCGTGAAATGCCATTTTTCCGGTTCGATCCCGCAGCGTTCATCGCAGTACCAGTCTGTGAATTCATAGATATCTTCCATGTTTTTGCCGGGAAACAGCGGGTATTTCGCAGCGCAGGCGGCAATTCCGGAAACGCTGATCATGCTGAAATCCGCATGAAGGTTTCTTGCGCAAACGGCCCCGAAGGAAATCCAGCCGTTTTCCTCCCGCGTGTCGAAGAGGCTGTCCCTGCCGGGCGCTTCGTTTCCGAAACCGCAGGTGATGGAATCGCCGATGAATTCAATGACCGGCTTTTGATCCGAAGGGGGACAGGGCAGCAGTTCGCCGTCCGTTTCGAGGGAGAGCAGGGCGGCTTTTCCGCGCATGTTTTCAGACAGCTTTACAATCCGGACAGCGTGGTCTCCTTCCGTGCCGGCAAAAAGTTCAATGCTGTTTTCACCTTCCTGCAGCAGCCACCGGCCGGAAAGGGCTTCACCGTCCTCCGCAACGGCCGCGATCACAGGCAGGTCTTCAGGTGAATCAGGCGGGAACGGCAGACGATCCGGCATAGCGAGGAAGACACCGCGGAGGAAGGTGCCGCGGAAGCGGACGGTAAAACCGGAACAGGTCCAGTCGAAAAAGAGCGCGTTCCGGCCGTCCTGGAACCGTGTCCTCCCGTGGCACTCAAGGCAGGGAAGGGCTTTCTTCGCATCAAGGATCATGGCGCCACCTCCAGGACAAACGGAAATGCCGGCAGCCCGGCTGAACTGAACAGGGGTGCTTCACAGTAATTCACCTGCATGTATTCAACCCTGACGGAAGATGCTGCAGCACAATCCGCGGTAACCAGCAGGCAGTCCCCGTCCACGGCACAGGTGCAGCCAATTTCTTTTCCGTCGGCGAATACATGCAGCAGCGGATCCAGGCTGCCGCGGAGGGAAAGCCCATCCCCGGCGTCAGAGAAACGGATGCGCAGGCGGCCGTTTTCCCGCACCAGTTCCCGGGCCCTGGGACTGTCTGCCAGGAGATCCGCCTCCCCGTAGACATATTTCCGTGCGAGCAGTGCCAGCCGTTCTCCGACAGGGCGCTTTTTCCGGACATGGATATTGATCTCATCGCCGGCATCCATGATGCAGACATCATGGACATCCGGCAGCGCGTCGGCGGCCTTGCGCATGTTTTCCCGCATCAGGAAGTATTGTTTTGCGGCAGTCGGCCCCATGCCGCAGAAAGGCGCCAGCTCCACCTGCAGGAAAGGCAGGGGCGCGTGCCATAAGGTACGCCAGCTCCGGATCAGCGTCTTCATGCTCTCATCATAGAAGCCTGCCCAGCCGCGGAAATCGTCATCTTCACCCTGGTACCAGATGATTCCGCGGGCAGCGTACGGCGCTGTTTTGCACAGCATGGTTTCATAAAGCCCGGAAGGGCGGACCGCAGAGCGGGGGCCTGGCATGTAAGGCGTGTAATCCATCGGCGGCATCGGAGGCGGACCTTTTTCAAGGAACTCACGCAGCCCGATGCCCATCATGAAGCGGTCCATCATTGCGCGCATCCGTTCATCCTGCTCGGGAACAGGCCGGTCGGAAGCCGCGTAGTATTTCAGCGGATCAATCTTTTGCAGTTCATCCCGGTACCAGTCCAGTACCGGTTTCAGCGCGGGATTTGCCTGCAGGCTTTCCATATCAGTCCACGCGGCAGCTGGCGTCCCGCCCCAGTGCACCCCGACAAAAGCAACCGGAACGCCCAGCGCTTCACGGAGCTTCCGTCCCATATAGGCGGCAGGCCCTGAGAACATGCCTTTGTTTTCCCTGTCGGTCCAGCGGCGCCAGAAACCATCCTCGGGATAAGGATCTTTTTCGATGCATCCGGTGAAGTTTGCGGTCGGATAGCGGAAATAACGGAGATCAGGGTCTTCATCTTCTGCAAACAGGGCTTCTGCTTCCTCATCATACTTCAGGAGGAATTCCATGTTGGACTGTCCGCCGGCGAGCCAGACTTCGCCGACAGCGACGTCGCGGAATTCGATCCGCTCGCCGGTTTTTTCGGAGGTGATTGTCATGCTGGTTCGTAAACATGCTTCCATCGGCGGCAGGATTACTTTCCACCCGCCGTTGACGGTCGTACCCTGGGCACTGTTTGCACCGAGGGTGACTGTAACCGTATCGTTCCGGACGCTTCTGCCCCAGACGGGGAGCGGAACAGAACGCTGAAGGACCATATGCTCGCCAAAGATCAGTGCGGGCTGCAGTTTCATGGATGATCTCCTCCTTTTTTACAGGATCCGGCCCTCGATGTCGCGGAAGAAACGGTCGCAGTCCCGGGCAGCCATTTCCGGGCACTCATCCGCTCCGCCGTGTCCCAGGTGCTGATAGGTCAGCAGGGACGCTCCGGGAATCGTCTGGGCAATCTTCAGCGCATCCTCGGCCCTGGCCAGGGGATCGAGCCCGCCAATCCAGATCATGACAGGAAACGGGATCGCAGCGAGTTTTGCGTAGAATTCTTCCGCACTTTTTGCACCGCAGCAGGTCATATCCCCGCCGAAGGGAACCGTGAACTCTTCCAGGGAACGTCCCATGAGGATTTCCGTGTGTTCCCTGTGGTTTGCTGCCCTGCGGGCAAGGCGCTGCGGATTCTTCGTCGGCCAGTTTTCCATCCAGGCCATCTTTTCCAGCGCTTCGTAATTGCCTACAAGCTTTGCGGGATCCGGACGTTCATAGCGGGCGCTGCCTTCGCCGAAGGGCGTTTCCCGGTACTGGCAAATCCCGTCCACACAGACATAGCCGCGGATCAGTTCCGGACGGTTGAAAGCAATATGCCAGCCGCAGAAGTTACCATGGGAAATGCCGGTGTAATAGAAGGAGGGGATATGCATCGCTTCTGCGAAACGGATCAGGTCATCCCCCCAGATCCGGATGTAATCCCTCCGGACGCCGTCAGTAATGTGGGAGGATTTGCCGTAGCCGCGCATATAAACGAGGAAACAATGGTAATCGTAGGGTGGCTGGCCAAGCAGGGCCATATGGCAATCCTCAAAGAAGAAGTTCTGGCAGGAGAGGAGATACTTATCCCCGGTGCCGTATTCCTTATATGCCAGGGTGACGTCACCGAGCTGGATTGTTTTGATTTCAGACATAAAGAAACAACCTCCCGATTTTCTTTTTTCACTGTTATCAGTATATCATCCGGAGGTTGTTTCTTTCTTTGGAAATAATGCCGTTTCTTTTGATTTTGTCGCTATTCTCTGCCCGATGCCGCCGGTTCAGGACCGGAAGGCCTCATAGGCCAGGTTACGGATTGCCGGATGGATTTCCTGGTATACTTTGAGCATCGCCAGGATTTCCTGGGCGTAGAAAATGCTGATATGGTTGACCGGATCCACCAGCGCGTAAGCGCCGGCGGCACCGTCCCATCCGAATTCACCGGCGGGGGACGGGGAATCCTCCGGATGGACCAGGGTACGGACGCCCAGCCCGTAACCGTATTCCATGCGCCAGGGTACCTGGAAATCCCGGAGGCAGCGGTCGTTCAGCTGGTTTTCCGCAAGGAGGGCAATGCCTGCCGGGGAAAGGATCTGTTTTCCGCTCCGCCCGACGCCGCCGTTGGCCAGCGCCTCCATGACCGCGCTGTAAGCCTCCACGGAACAGCAAAGGCCGGCTCCGCCGCTGTCATAGCAGTCGGACAGGCAATAGCTGTTTTCCTGCGGAACTGCCGTGATTCCGCCGGACTCGTAATCGCTGACATACTGTGCCATCAGCCGGGCACGCTCGGCCTCCGACGGGTGGAAGTACATATCCTCAATTTCCAGCGGATCAAAGATATGGTCTTTCAGGTACTGCGAAAAAGGCTTGCCGGAGACCACCTCGACCACCCCGGCGATCACATCGTGCCCGAGGCTGTAGGAGTAACGGGTACCGGGCTCAAAAAGGAGGGGCATTTCTGCAATGGCGCCCATCATTTCCCGGGTGGTGGCTTTGTTTGCGGTCTGTTCCTTCAGCCGCAGCACAGGCGCTCCGGACGTTGCATAATTCAGGCCGGCTGTCATGCTCATGAGCATGCGGAGGGTGATCGGCGTTGTGGCAGGATGATGCGGGTCGTCCAGCGTCGGAATCACCGGCGGCCATTTGCCGGGCTCAAAAGGCAGGTCGGAAACCTGCATCTGTGTGAATTCCGGCAGGTAACGGCTGACCGGGTCATCCAGCCCGATCCGGCCGGCCTGGATCAGCTGCATGGCAGCTGTCATGGTGATCACTTTGGTGGCGGAATAGATATAGTACAGTTCCCTGCCGTTCATCGGAACACGGCCGTCATAATCGCTGCAGCCGCCCATATGCCGGTAAACGGTTTCATGGTCCCGGGTAATGCAGATGTCAAACCCGGGCACGTTATACGTTGCTTTCAGGTTATCCAGGTAAGCGGTCAGCCTGCTGAAATCCATGTCAGGATGCTCCTTTCAATAAAGCCGGCGGAAGGGAAACAATGGCAACAACCAATTATTTATCATGAAACGACCGGCCCGTCAATGGCAGATGTTCCGAAAACACAGCACTGCCGTAAACGCAGGCACCTTTCTGAGAAAAGGGACTTTTTTTTCGTTTTTGTAAACACCGGGCGGGGGGAGTGGATTCGTTTTCAAAACAACATGGACCAAAAACAAAAGCAATCATCAGCGGGAGGCTGATACGATAAGAACAGCAAAGCCCGGTGCAGCCCGGACAGAGAAAACAACTGTATAAGGAGGATGGAAGAACAATGCGGAAAATGTGGAGATGCCTGATATGCACAGGGCTCGTACTGGCAATGATGCTGGGATGTGCAGGTATATCAGGAGCTGAGGAGGCCGGGAAGATGGTTGGAAATGCAACGGAACGGGTGGATGAACTGCAGCTGGCAGGCAGGACCTGCTATATGTATGTGCCGGCCAGTGACCGGGTCGGTAATTTCCTTGGGTTTGCACCGATGATCATGGTGCTGGGAAATGAAGCTTACACGGCGGATACCGTACTTGCCACTGCCCATGAAAAAGGGTTTGCCGCCCTGGCTGAAAGGGACGGGAGCTGTATTCTGTTTGTAAATCCTGTGGAGGCATGGGATTCCGAAGCGGACGACGCGGCGGCGGGTGATCTGATGGCTGCCTACTGGGCGACTTACGCCAGCATGCCCGCCCTTGTGTTTACGGACGGCAAAGCGGTGCGCAAGAATGCGGAAACCGGGGAGGAAACCGTTGTTTATCCGGGTTCCCTGCATGGAAGCCAATTCTTCGGGGAAGGCAAAGGCGCAGACTTTATCGCCAGGAACTGGCTGAAGATGAACGACTATGTAGCGAACTACGGCCCGCAGGAGGGCTTTGCCGGGCAGATTCCGCCCGGAGGCGTAGCTTTGTTCAATCCCACCGCATTGACAGCCAATGCAGAGGACGGCCCTGAAATCCCGCTGGCGATTGTCAACGGACCGGCGAACACCCAGGAGGTTGCGGATTCCTACAACCGCGGGAGTGTAAGCTACAAGCTGGTGAAAGCGCCGGAAGTCACCGGATATGATGCCCGGCTCGTGGTTGAACTGTATGACGAGATCGTGAGCAAATACCATTTCGCCATGGTGTCTTTCCGTGAGTCTCCGCAGTATACCATACACGGGATCAAAGAAATCAACGGAAAACGGAAAGTTGCAACGGGAAACGAACTGGAATTCTACGAATACATTCCTGAAGAGCTGGACCTGACGAAAGCCGGTTCCGTTCCGCTGGTTATGTACTTCCACGGCGGCGGCGGGGAAGGCGAGGCCATGCTGGCCTGGACAGACTGGCCGCAGGTTGCGAAAGCAAAGGGGTTTGCGGTCCTTTCCGTGGACCAGCATTACAATTTCACCTCGGAGGAAGTCATTGACCTGCTGGACCAGCTGATTGCCGAGAATCCATGGATCGATACGACCCGGATCTACGCTACCGGCTTTTCCATGGGCGGCGGCAAAACATGGAATCTCGCGGTCAAATACCCGGACCGGCTGGCAGGCGTCATTCCCACCGCTGCCGGATGGATGAATGAAGGCGAAGGCGGCTGGGGGCAGCCGATGGATGAGAGCATCATCAAAGCCGGCATTATCCTGCCTGCCTTCTATATCGGCGGCGGCGTTTCCCCGCTGCCTGAATTTCCCGCGGCGGAACCGACCAATGTGAATGCTGTGATCGCCGCACTGTGGAAAATGAACAACCTGGGGGACTATTCCTTTGACGAAACATGCGGATCCAGGTGGGGCAAAGCGCCGGACGCAACGAAAGCCCTGGACCGTTTCGACAATGTAGGCGTCATCCAGCAGCTGGTGATCGATGAGTATGCCAGTCCGGACGGAAATGTGTACACATGCCTGGCAACGGACCGTAATATGGCCCATAACCAGAGCCCGAGAAACGCGTGGATCGCGTGGGATTTCATCAGCCGCTTCTCCCGCAGTGCGGACGGAAGCATTGTCATTGCCAGGTAAACCCGGGAAAGGGATTGACAGGATCAGGGGACGGGGCAAGGCTCCGCCCCCGCATTCCGTATCTGTTCCTGCACAGCAGGCCGGAACGGGAAAACAGATGAAGGACGATCGCAGAATGACGGGGGAGGAGACACCGTGAACAGAAAATATATGTATCCCTATTATGAGGAATGGGGGGACGCCGGATACCTTTCCGGGAACATGTGTTTTGACCTGGAGAAATTCCGGAAAAGCGAATCAGGCATGCACCTGATGAATGCAAGAAGCCTGATGACCCGCTTCAGCGATGTGGATGACCCGGCTTTGCTGGAATACTGGGAGGACATGGGCGTACGCTGTGAGATCCGGGAAACGAAAGGGCAGAAATGGCTCTGCTTTGTGCCTATGGAAGCATACGGAAAAACAGATGGAAAATACCCGGTCATGATGATCTTCCGGCCTGTGGGGCTCCTGGCGGAAGCCTTCTACCAGTACATGATTGAGCAGGCTGCGCAGGGGGAATATATCGCGATGATCTATTCGGACGAAGACGCGGATACCAACAACGTCTTCTTCGACATGCTGCAGGAAGTGCTGCGGGAGTTTCCGGCAGATCCGTCCCGCGTCTACGTCACAGGCCATTCCCATTACGGGGAACTGGCCATGGAATTCACGAGAAGGTTTCATGAACACATCGCGGCATGTGCGCAGATGGGAGATACGGCAGGGATCATCATGGACTTTTACGGCGTAACGGAAGAAAGCGTTGAACTGATGCACAGCTACGACCTTCCGCTGATCAATGTATCGGGAACGACCGAAATGGTCGGTATCTTCCCGATCAATGAGGATGCACCCGGCGTTGCTCCTGACAGTCCGATGCGCAGGTTTGTTTTCCCGATGGACAGGGAACGCCGGATCAGCGACTGGAAACGCCGGCTTTACGCGATGCGCTGCCCGGTGCCGTCCGACGGGGAAATCATCAGCGCCGGCCGGGATAAGGCAGAGAAGATGCTTGGCTTCCCGTGCGACCGTACCGATGTTTTCTATGCAGAAGGCAGTGAATGCTATATCGGGGATATCAGGAATATTGACGGGAAGTATCATTTCCGGACAGTCGCGATGGAAAACGTACCGCATACGACCGTACGGTTCATGCACGTGCTTGCCTGGTCCTTCCTGCGGAGGTTTGCCAGGAACAGGGAAACGGGAGAGGTTATGGAACTTTACTGAGCGGGATCCCCCGCCGGCTGCCTGCCGGACGGCAGGCAGGGAGATGAATCAAAACCGGGCTTTCCCTTATTCCGCGGAACAGGGTAACGCTGCGTCCGTTCCGGCAAAACAGGACCAGGGGAAAACCGCGGGCGGCGCGGAAACCAGGTCGACCGTTTCCCCGGCGGCAAACGGATGGGCGAAGCGGATCTGCGCAGACCAGAGCGCAGGCGCTTCCGCCTTGATCCGGCTGCCGTAGCGCCGGTCCCCGGCCAGCGGCATCCGGCGGGAAGCAAACTGGACGCGGATCTGGTGTGTACGCCCGGTGTGCAGGCAGACCCGGACGAGGCTCATCAGGCCTTCCGGCGTTTCGGCCGTTTCCAGCACGCGCCATTCACAGCGGGCTTCCCGGACGCCTTTCCGCTGCCTGTCCACCACAAAGGACCGGTTTGTCCGCTGGTCGTGGTACAGCAGGTCCGTGTACGTACCGGCAGGCGTTTCGGGGACACCGGAAACGACAGCAAGGTATTCCTTCGTGATGCAATCCTGCCGGAACAGGCGCTGCAGCGCTGCGCAAGCCTGCGCGGAACGGGCGAGGATACAGGCGCCGCCTGTTGTCCGGTCCAGCCGGTGCACCGGAAACACGGGAAAGCCTTCCTGAGCGGAAACCAGGTCAGGAAGGCCGGGGGATTCGGACGATACGCCGATGGGTTTTTCACAGACCACAAGGTGATTGTCACAGTACAGGATTCGGACAGGCAACGGCAGGACACCTCCGGGCACCGCGGGGGAAGGCCCCGCGGCAGGACATCTTTTGCCTATTCTACCATGCGGGCACGGGATTGGAAAGGCAAATGTTCCCCGTAACCTCATTCAGATGTCTTGAGCGCCGCCACCATGTCGATATGCCGGTTTTTGCGGGCTACCATCAGCCCCACGAGGAGGGAAACGCCGAAGGTCAGCAGGATGCTGACCAGCCAGGTGGGCAGGCCGAGCACCAGTTTCAGTTCGTACTCGGAAGCCAGCGCGTCCAGCAGGTACCGGAGGATGCCGACGCCGGCCGGGATGCCGATCAGGATCCCGAGCACGGTCAGCCACAGGTTCTGGCTGATCAGGAGCCTGCCGATTTTGGAATCCCTGAAACCGACGACCTTCAGGGTGGCCATTTCCCGGTAACGCTCCGTATAGCTCATGATCCCCAGGTTGTACAGGACCACGATGCCCAGGATGACCGCGGCGATCACCAGCAGCCAGATCATCTTATTCATCAGGTCCATGAATATGTCAAAGGAATCCATGATCGACTGCTTGCTCTGCCTGTTCAGGATGTGCGGATCGTCCGGGATTTCCGCCGCGTCCGTGAACACGGAAGATACCTTATAGGTAAGGCCGATCCTGTCCGCAAAGGCATCCGTCATGAAAATCCCTTCCGTCATGGAATCCAGCACACCGGCCACGGGAACCGTATAGGATTCATTGCCGTCATAGGGGGTAAAGGACAGCTCATCCCCGGCTTTCAGGCGGAAATCCCTTGCGATCCTGGAGCAGATATACGCACCTTCATCCGACAGCGGGATGATCTTCATCTCCGTATCCGCGAACCGGACTTTGTCATGGGTAATGGCATAAATCTCCAGGGTGTACCCTTTGTCGCCGATCTGGACAGCCCGGGAGGCCGCCCAGTCCCCGTCAAGGGAGGAAGCCAGCGCTTTCCCTTCCTCCAGGGTCATGTTCTTCTCATCCAGGTTCACCCGGGTGGCATAGTTGATCGCCTTCTCAAAAAACACATCCAGGAACGCATCCATCGTATCCTTCATGCCGATGCCGCCGACAAGCAGGACCATGCAGCCGATAATCCCGAAGAGCGTCATCAGGCTCCGGGATTTATGCCGGACACAGTCGCGCAGGTTCCATTTGGTCCCGAAACCGAGCCGCTTAAACCGTTTTGTCTCTTCAAACCGCAAATGCTTCATGCGCTTCGGGGAATAAGGACGCAGCGCATCGGCTGCCGTACCCTGCAGCATCTTCCGCACAGACAGGAAGCCGATCAGCGTCAGGAAAGCGATGATGCCTGCAATCACAACCCATGTAAAAGCAGGGGCGTACAGCTTCCAGGAGGGTACATCGATATAGGTCGCCATCGCTCCGTCCGGGTTCATAATGAACCATCCGAGTCCGTAACCTACAGCAATCCCAAGGAGCGCGCCCAGCAGGCCGATGATCAGCGCATAGGCGGAATAATGGACCAGGATCCGCCGGTCCTTGAATCCCAGTGCCTTGAAGGTGCCGATCTGCGTCTTTTCGCTGGCACAGATGCGGTGCATGGTGGTCACCATGGTCAGGATCGCAATGGCCAGGAACAGCACCGGCAGGATGGATGCCATGGTTTTTCCTTCATTTACCTCGCCCTGCGCTTCAGCCCAGGAAACGGTTTCGCCCTTCGAAAGGACCAGGCGCGTGCTTCCGAGGGCCTTGTCCGCCGCCGCAACAAAAGCCGGCTTGTCCAGGGAGGATTTCACGTTGATCTGATGGTACAGGGACCCGACCATCATTTTGTACAGTGCCGGAACGGAACGGTCCAGCATGGCGGGGGAAATATAGACGAAGCCGTAAGTATCATAATCCGGCATCATCTGGTTCGTATCCGGCAGGCAGATCAGGTATTCGCCGGA
The DNA here is from genome assembly GCA_946527725.1 of uncultured Clostridia bacterium. Taxonomy (GTDB): domain Bacteria; phylum Bacillota; class Clostridia; order Christensenellales; family Aristaeellaceae; genus Aristaeella. The sequence goes on along the minus strand of CAMMYM010000004.1, from coordinate 13,109 downwards.
CTTGACCAGCCCTTTGACCGTACCGCTTACCGTGATCGCCTGATAAGACAGCGTCAGCGGATCCCCCAGGGAGATTCCGTTGGCTTTCGCGTAGGAATCCGACAGCCAGAAACCGTCCGGATCTTCTGCGCTGTATGGTTCGCCCGCAGTGACCAGCACACCGGATACGGCCATATTCTCGCTGACGGTCAGCGCCAGCGTATCGGAACTGTCCTTTACCGAGACATCCAGGGACAGGAAACGGGTTGCATCTTCCACGCCGGCGATTCCCTTCACCGCATCCAGGTCCTCTGGGCTGAAGCCTTTGTCGCTGTAAATCCGGTAATCCGCGAACCCGGTCGCGTCGTAAACCTCTTTGGTGTTGATTTCCAGGGAATACCATTCCACGTTGAATCCCAGGAAAACGCCGATTCCCAGCGCGACCATGATGACCATGGAAATGAACTGCGCCTTGTATTTCCACAGCGTCCTGAACAGTTTTCTCAGCAGCATCACCAGTCCACCTCTTCCACAGACAGGGGGGCAGCCTGCTCTTCACAGGACCTGATCCTTCCGTTCTTGACCCGGATCACGACATCGGCCATTTTTGCGATGTTCTGGTTATGTGTCACGATAATGATGGTCTTCCCCATATCCCGCGCCATGGAAAGCAGCAGCTTCAGCACCATGACGCCGGTTTCGGAATCCAGCGCGCCGGTCGGTTCGTCACACAGCAGGATATGCGGATTCTTTGCCAGCGCACGGGCAATGGAAACGCGCTGCTGTTCACCGCCGGAGAGCTCCGACGGGAACTGGTGGATATGGTCTTCCAGGCCGACGGCTTTCAGCATTTCGTGGCTGCTGAGGGGGTTCGGCGCGATTTCTTTCACAAGGGCGACATTCTCAATGACGGTAAGGGTCGGAATCAGGTTATAGCTCTGGAAAACGAAGCCTACGGTGGCCGCACGGTATTCGGCAAGCTCGTTCGGTGTCAGCTTTGAAATATCCTTTCCGTTGACGGTAATCGTGCCCTCCGTAGGGCTGTCGAGCCCGCCGAGCATGTTGAGGAGCGTGCTTTTCCCGGCGCCGCTTGGGCCCAGGACGACGATAAACCTGCCTTCCTCCAGGCTCAGGTTCACATGATCCAGTGCGCGCTGCTCATGGTCGCCGTTCCGGTAAACCCTGGAGACATCTTTGAATTCCACAATTGCCATACTGTCTTTACTCCTTTGTTCAGCGCCGGCAGGAGAAAACTGCCTGGCCGGGATCGCTGGTTATAATCCTTTCCTTTCCCAATATACCCGGTGCCTGATCCGGTATTCGGTAGGCGTGCAGCCTTCGGTTTTCCTGAATACATGGGAAAAATGGGCTGACGAGACAAAGCCGACCATTTCCCCGATTTCCGAGATTTCCTCGCCGGTCTGGGCAAGCAATTCCTTTGCCCGCTCACAGCGGATGCGGTTGTGGTACACAAGGGGCGTGCAGCCCTTATGCTTCCTGAACACCCGCAGCAGGTAGCTTCCGTTTACATACAGGCTGTCCGCCATTTTCTGCAGGGAAAACTTCTCTTTATAATGCGCCTCGATGTATCCGGCAGCTGCCTGGGCGAGGGTATCTCCCCCGGACTTCTGCTTTTCTGCTTCAGGGAATGGACGCGGCTGGATCGGCCTGCTTTCCATATCGGATCGCCTCCTGTTGACTGCGTTGCGATTAGCAATCTCTAACCCGTTTCGTATATTAGCACAAACTAACTGACTTTTCCATTCTTTCACCGCATGAAAAAGCAAAAGGTCGATATCAGACAAACGTTTTATTATCAACAAGTCAATATCAGGATAACAGAATCCGAAAACATGTGCTAAGATTCTACACGAGTTAGGAACATCTAACAATGTATGCGTGAACGGAGGAAATAAGGGCATGCAGAAGAAGGTTTTCCTGAGCGTAATATGTATCCTGGCCGTGATCCTGGTTGCTTTCCCGCAGGCCGGATTCGGCGAAGGAGCCGTTTCCACACGCTGGGCCGACGCGGCGGATAAGATCGACAAATTCCTGGACGCTGCTTTTGAATCATACCTTGACGGGGATTCCGCAGCTGCCTACGACAATGTCAGCAACGCATATTTCCGGGTTTATGAGACGACGGGCTTTGAACGGCAGACGATGAGCTATATCAGCGGGAACCGCAAGAACGCTGTTGAAATGCAGTTTTCCGCATGCAAGGCTGCTGTGAAAAAGGAAAACGAAACGGCAGAAACAAAAGTATCTGTCCGCAGCGCGCTGGCCAAGCTCAAGGCGATGATCCGCGAAGACGGGAACAAGCTGGCGGCCATGCAGGGCGGCGTGCAAAGCGAAACCAAATTCTACCTGCGCGGCGAACGGGTGCAGGCTGACCCGTACGCGGAATATTCAGCCGATCCCAACGCTGCGTCGAAGTATGCGAACTGGTATGAAGCGGCGACGCTGACCAAGGAACTGCTGGATACGGCATACCTGGCTTACCTTGACAAGGATTTTGACGCCGCGGCGGACAACCTGAACACGGCCTATTATTCTGTATATGAAGAATCCGGACTGGACCACACCATCTATACCGACCTTTCCATCCGGGAAAGGCAGTCCATGGAGAAAGGGTTTTCCGATCTCCGCAGCCTGGTTGCGTCAGGAAGCGAAAAATACCAGAAAAACAAATACCGCACCACGACGGATAAAGCAAAGAACAATATCCTGAAGTACGCCAAAGCCATTGACACCAAAAATGCGCAGGCGAAGGAAGCGGAGGCGGGCAAAAGCGCGGACGCTGCGGCGGCGGATGAAGCCGCGGAGGAAAAACCGGGCGATCCGAAGCTGCTGACCTTCCTGGGCGCTTTCGGCATTATCGTCCGCGAAGGCCTGGAGGCGATCCTCGTGATTGCAGCGATTATCGCTTACCTGGTCAAGAGCGGGAACAGCCGCAGTGTGAAAAATGTCTATATCGGGGCGGTTGCCGGCATCGCGGCCAGCTTCGCGGCAGCCGCGGTCCTGGCCTGGGCAAAACAGGCATTCACCGGAGCCGGGATTGCGCAGGAAATCATTGAAGGAATCACCGCGCTGATTGCCGTCTGCGTGCTTTTCTACGTCAGCAACTGGATGATTTCCAAAGCCGAGGCTGCCAGCTGGAGCCGCTTTATCGACGGGAAAGTCCAGTCTTCGGTGGAACAGGGGAGCGCTTTTGCTCTCGCTTTTACGGCTTTCCTGAGCGTATTCAGGGAAGGCGCCGAGGTGGTGCTCTTTTACCAGCCGATGCTCAATGAAGGAAATCCCGGCATGGTCTGGGCGGGTTTCGGCGCGGGATGCGTCCTGCTTGTCTTCGTATACCTGGCGATTACGAAACTGTCCGTCAAGCTGCCGATCAAGGTTTTCTTCACCGCCACGTCCATCCTGATGGCAATCATGTGCGTCAGCTTCCTCGGAAGCGGCATCAAGGAACTGGCGGAAGGGAACGCTTTTGACCTTGCGCTTCGCGTGCCGGGAATCCCGGAAAACGACGTAATCCAGATCTTCGGCATCTATCCGTGGCTGGAAACGCTTGTACCCCAGCTGATCCTGGCAGTTATCCTGCTGGTCACATTCATGATTGCCCATTACCGCGGGAAAATAAACGCCCTGAAGGCGCAGTCCGCCCAATCCTGATACCCACGCGGCATGTAAACCACAGGCCCGAAGGAGCCTGTACCCCGCACATGACGCGACGGATATACAATGAACCTGAGTAAGGAGGAACCCCGAAATGAAAAAGTTGGTTGCCCTGCTGCTTGCTGCAATGATGCTCTTTGCTGTTTCCGCTGTTTCCCTGGCGGAAGAGGAAGCTGGTTTTGATGAATATGAACTGGGTGTTGAAGGCGAACAGGAAGTCGGCTTCATGACCATGGCCATGGTTTACTTCCAGCCGGTGGATATGGCTCCCGCTGAGAACGCGACCCCCAAGGAAGGCTCTGACCTGCATATTGAAGTGGACCTGACCGCCAATGAGAATCCCTACGGCTTCCCGGTGGATGGCTGGGTACCCTACCTCAGCATCGATTTCGTGATCAAGGACCTGGAAGGCAAAGAAGTTTATTCCGGTTCCATGATGCCCATGGCCGCATCCGACGGTCCCCACTACGGAAACAACATCCCGCTGCCCGAGGGCGAATACACCATCACCCTGTATATCAAGAGCCCGGCTGAGAACGGCTACCTGCTCCACGTGGATGCGGAAACCGGCGTCGAAGCGAAGGACGGCTTCTGGACTGAACCGCTGACCGCTACCTGGACCGGCTGGAAATTTGTCAAAGAGTGGTAATCTGCCCGGCCTGCCAAGGAACTCCTTTTATACCGGCGCTTCATCTGCGGGGGCGCGGGCACCTTCCGGTGCCCGCGTTGATGAAGCGCCGGCATTTGGCATGTTTATGATCTGTATTATTCGGAGGTCTTGCTGTGTTCAAGTATCTTTGGATGGTTGTCCAGGATCTTTTCCTTGCAGTTACGTATGCGGCGCTGATGCATACGATGCTTTCCCGTACCGCCGGGCGTAAAGGACGCCTGATCCACAGCGCGGGGCTTTGTGCAGGCGTACTTGGCTCTGCAGCCCTCGCCGTTGTGAAATATACGACGAAGCTGATTATATCCAGCCACTGGAATCATTATATCTATGCGGTTGTGATCACTCTGACGGCCCTGTTTACCGTCCTGGCCGCCTGCTTCGGCCGGAAAGAAAACCGGGCATCAAACGCCGGCAGTACAATGCTGTGCATTGCCGGTTCGCTGCTGTCCGCTGTCCTCGTTTTTTACGCGCTGCCCGGCGTGATGCTGTACCCGTTCAGCTTCAATACCATGGGACAGGGATACCTCTCATCCTATTACCTGGTGCGCATGGCCGGCTGGCTGGGCGCGCTGGTGCTGCTTTTCGTCTATTCGCGCCTGCTTTCGCGCTGTGCGCTGGAAATAAAGCCGTATGCATGGATCCCCGCGATCCTGCAGGCCAATCTCTGGATTTTTGCCGCCTATTGCTTCGGGCGCTTCTTTGTGCCCTGGGTCAACCGGGCAAAGTGGCTGAAGTGGCCCGTAAAATACAGCGACGAAGCTTACGGCTGGATCGGGAACTGGATGATGTTCACCGCCAACCATGCGATGCTCTTCCTCTGGCTGGCTGCCGGGCTGGCTGTCCTCCTGGCTGTGTTTTTCTGGCGGCAGGGAACAATCCTCCGGGAAAAATACGACAATCCTGCCCAGCTGCGCAAACTGAAGGCGCGGAACCGCCGATGGCGGAGGACAGCCGCCGGGACACTGGCCTGCCTCCTGCTGGTTACCCTGATCCTGACGACGGTCAAAACAAACGATACCAGGCAGGTGGAGCTGTCAGCCCCGGAAAGCTACACGGTGGACCGGGACGCCGGCGTGATCCTGGTAGCCTCCGAAGCGGTGAACGACGGGCACCTGCACCGTTTTGAGTACAGGACGGAGAAGAACATCGAGGTGCGCTGGATTGTGGTGAAAAAGCCGAATTCAGCCAGCTACGGCGTGGGGCTGGACGCCTGTGAAGTATGCGGGAATGCCGGTTACTACGAACGGAACGGGCAGATTGTATGCAAACGCTGCGACGTCGTTATGAACATCAATACGATCGGATTCAAAGGCGGATGCAATCCTATCCCCCTGGCTTACGAAGTGAAGGACGGCAACCTTGTTTTCAGGCTGGAAGACCTGATTGCCGGCGAGAAAGAATTCAGATAAGGAGAACGTCAGAATGCTGTTCAGAATGATACGGGGCGTACTCTTTCACCAGAAGGGGAAAATGCTGCTGATCGCGCTGACCATCGCCCTGGGCGCTTCGCTTGCCACAGGCATGCTGAACGTCGTGCTGGGCGTGGAAGAGAAGGTTAACAAGGAACTGAAGAATTACGGGGCCAATATTGTTGTCAAACCAAAGGATTCCTCGCTGCTTTCCGATATCTACGATGTCGGCGGGGGAGCGGAGCTGAACACAGCCTACCTGCGGGAGGACGAACTGGGAAAGCTGAAGACGATTTTCTGGGCGTTCAACATCGTGGATTTTACCCCCTTCCTGGACACCCAGGTCCAGGTTGCGGACAACGCCGCGGCCAGCCTGACGGGAACCTGGTTCAACCATCACCTGGACCTGCCGACAGGGGAAAGCCTCGACGCCGGGATTGTCGGCATGCGCTCCTGGTGGGACATCACGGAAGGGCGCTGGCTGGATGAAAAGGACGCGAACGCTTCCGGCGAAATCATGGCAGGCGCGGCCCTGGCGGCGCAGTATGGATGGCATGCCGGGGACATCATCCGCCTGAAGGGAAACCAGGGGGAAAAGGATGTGACGATTGCCGGTATTTACGACGCCGGCGGGGACGAGGACGAACAGCTTTACGCGACGCTGGACCTGGTACAGGCACTGACAGGACGTGAAAACGAGGTGGCATCCATCGAAGTGTCCGCGCTGACAACCCCGGATAACGAGCTTGCCCGCCGCGCGGCAAAGAACCCGGCCGCGCTCAGCAGCCGGGATTATGAAACATGGTATTGCACGGCTTACGTTTCCGCAATCTGCTACCAGATCCAGGAAGTGATTACCGGATCGGTCGCTTCGGCTGTCCGGAAAGTTGCTGAAAGCGAAGGAACGATCCTGGACAAAACAAAGCTGCTGATGATTCTGATTACTGCCCTGAGCCTTGTCGGCTCCGCGCTGGGCATTTCCAACCTGGTAACGGCCTCCGTAATGGAGCGCAGCAAGGAAATCGGCCTGCTGAAAGCCATCGGGGCCAGGGACCGGTCCATTACCGGCGTGGTCATGACGGAAATTCTGATCACCGCGCTGCTGGGATTTGCCGCAGGCTACGTGATGGGCTTCGGTTTTGCGCAGCTGATCGGCCACAGCGTTTTCGGCTCCTCGATCCAGATGGATCCGAAGGTCGCGCCGATCGTGGCGGGGCTGATTGCGCTGGTGACGGTTGCGGGCAGCCTTCCCGCCATCCGCATGGTCCTGCGCCTGCGGCCGGCGGAGGTCCTGCACGGGGGCCACTGAGGGATGACGAATAGGATTGTAGGGGATAGATTATGACGAGAAGAAGAATGTTCCTTCGGATGATCACCGCGTCCCTCCTGCGCAGGCGGTCGCGGATGCTGATTGCGCTGCTTTCCATCGGGATCGGCGCAACGATACTGGCCGGCCTGGTGACGATCTACGTCGATGTTCCCCGGCAGATGGGCGCCCAGTTCCGCTCCTACGGCGCGAATATGCTGGTCCTCCCCGCCGAGGGGACCGTGATGGAGAGGGACGGGCTGGCGGACGCCCTGGAGAAGATTCCGCCGGACGAGGTGATCGGGGCTACGCCATACCGTTACGTCCGCCTGGATATGACGTCCCGCCAGCAGTCATTTACGGCTGCCGGAACCGATTTTTCGCAGGTTCCGAAAACAAGCCCGTACTTCAGCATCGAAGGGAATTACCCTGAGCATACAAGGGAAGTCCTGGCAGGAAAGAAAATAGCAGAAACAATCGGCCTGAAAACCGGATCCACGATGGAGCTCACGTACCAGCCGGCTGCCCGCACGGAGGCCGTCAGCCCCGAAGACAGCCGGGTTCCGGGGGCGGAGCTGGCCGGCAATGCAGAGGGCTTCGGCGGCGGCATCGTCTATGTCAGCGTGAAGCTCGACGATCACGGCGCTGTTGCGGCCCTGGAAATCGACGCAGGAACCCAGACCCCGGAATACGGCGGCCGCACCGCGGAGGATGAAGGCTTCCTGGGCCAGTTCATCGGAAAAACGCTGCCGCTCACTCTGGGGGAAGACGTGGATGCGCTTTCCGGCGCGACGGTTACCTCGGAAGCGGTTGTGCAGGCGGTCAATTCCGCCCGGAAGGCGGAAAAGGCGGCCAAACCGCAGACGCTGAGCTTTACGGTCACGGGGATCCTGACAACAGGCGGCGAAGAGGAAGAATACCTGTTCATATCCCTTGAGGACATGAAAACGCTCACCGGATCGGAACAGCTGGATGTGGCGGAGCTGAGCGTTTCCGCACCCGCGGAACAGCTGGAAGCATACGCGGAGGCGATCTCGCAGGAAAACGGTGCGGTCCGGGCCCGCCTGGTCAAACGGGTTACCCGCTCGGAAGCGTCGGTGCTCGAAAAGCTGACCGCGCTGGTTTTCCTGGTGACGCTGGTCGTTCTCCTGCTGACGATGATCTGCGTGTCGACCACCATGATGGCGGTTGTTTCGGAACGCCGCAGGGAAATCGGCCTGCGCAAGGCGCTCGGCGCGTCCGACGGCTCCATCCGGGCTGAATTCCTCGGCGAGGGATTGTTCCTGGGCCTGCTCGGCGGCCTGATGGGAGGTATTCTCGGCTTTGTTTTCGCCCAGGCGGTCAGCGTGAACGTGTTCGGCGCATCCATTACGTTCCAGCCGCTGCTGCTGCCTGCAGCCATCCTTGTTTCCATGGTGATTGCGGCACTGAGCTGCCTGCTTCCCATCAAACGCGCCGTGGCGGTTGATCCTGCGATCGTACTGAAAGGAGAATAAACATGAGCCTGCTTGAGCTGAAGAATATATCCAAGATTTACGGGGAACTGAAGGCGCTGGATAACGTAAGCCTGCATGTGGACCAGGGGGAATGGGTTGCCATCATGGGCCCTTCCGGCAGCGGGAAAAGCACGATGATGAATATTATCGGATGCATGGACAAGCCGACGAAAGGGGAAGTGCTCCTGGACGGGGTGGATATCAGCAGGGAGAGCAGCAAAGCCCTGACGGATATCCGCCGCGACAAAATCGGCCTGATTTTCCAGCAGTTCCATATGGTCAATTACCTGACAGCGGTGGAGAACGTGATGGTCAGCCAGTATTACCACTCCATGCCGGACGAGAAGGAAGCGCTGGAAGCACTGGAGCGCGTCGGGCTGAGGGAGCGTGCCAGGCACCTGCCCAGCCAGCTTTCCGGCGGCGAGCAGCAGCGCGTCTGCGTTGCGAGGGCACTGATCAACCATCCCGAACTGATCCTGGCGGACGAGCCGACCGGAAACCTGGACGAGGCGAACGAGAATATTGTCCTGGACCTGTTTGCTCGGCTGCATCAGGAGGGGACGACGCTGATCGTTGTCACGCACGACCCGGAAGTCGCGGAGGCTGCGCAGAGGACCATTGTCCTGGAACACGGCCGCATTGCGCGGGAAGTGATCAATGAGAATTTCGGAAAGTGAAGGATGCATGCATGAAAAAGCAGGTTATTCCGGGATGCGTTCTTTTTATCCTTGCCCTGGCTGCTTCCGTCGGCAGCGTCTCGTTCCTCGGCCCGTGCGTCCATGAGGACGGATCCGTCGGCGCATGCCACTGGGCCGGCCGTTCCCTCCTGGGCACCGGCCTGCTGGCCGCGATGCTCGCGCTGCTTGCGGTTTTGTTCCGCATGGCCCGCCTCGGGCTGTACCTGGGCAGTTTCCTGGCCTGCGTCTTGGGCATCCTGACGCCCGGAACGCTGATCAGCCTGTGCAAAATGAGCACGATGCACTGCCGGGCGGTTATGCAGCCCGCCATGACTGTGCTTTTTGCAGCTGCCGCGCTGTGCGCGCTGTTCGGAGCTGCAGCGTGCATCCGGGAAAAGAAGGGGAGGGCGTGAGCCTGCCATGAAAATCCTTCCGTTATCGGTGAAAAACCTGGCAAGGAAACCGGGGAGAACCACCGCCCTGGTGCTGCTGACGGCGTTCCTGGCGCTGGCTGTTTTCGGGGGATCGGTGATTACCTTATCCCTGCGCGCCGGCCTCCGGAGCCTGGAAGCACGGCTGGGGGCGGATATTATCCTGGTGCCGTCCGAAGCCGAGAGCAAGGTCAGCTTCCGGAATATGTTCCTGCAGGGAACCACCGGCGCGTTCTATATGGACGCTTCCGTGGCGGAGAAAGCCCTGGAAGTGCCCGGCGTCGAAAAGGCCGCGCCCCAGACGTTCCTGGCCTCGCTGAAGGCGGATTGCTGTTCCGTCAAAATCCAGGTCATCGGGATAGACCCGTCCAGGGACTTCACGGTCCAGCCATGGATTGCACGCAGCCTGAAAAATGAACTGGGAGACATGGAAGTAGCTGTCGGCTGCAAGGTGGGAGCCGGCATCGGGGAAACCATCCGGATTTACGAGCAGCGCTGCAAGGTGACGGCATGCCTGGAACCGACCGGAACAGGGCTGGATACGGCTGTTTACTGCAACATGAAGACCATGGATACGCTGCTGGCAGCCGCGGAAGCCAAGGGCGTCAGCCACAGGATTTCCAGCGGGGACGATTCGGTCGTTTCCGCGGTTTATATCAAGGTCCGTGACGGATATGACATCGGGGATGTCAATACTGCGCTGACCGGGAAACTCCGGAAGGTCACAGCGGTCAGGACCCGGTCCATGCTCACCGGCGTTTCGGACAGCCTTGCGGGCATCAGCCGGACAGTGACGGCCATGATCGTTGTGATCTGGGTTCTCGCCTTTGTGATTCTCCTGCTCGCTTATACCCTGATCGTCAGGGAACGTTCCCGGGAATTTGCCGTCCTGCGCCTTCTCGGGGCGTCCAGGAACATGCTCGGCCGGATGGCGCTGTACGAATCCGCGGTATGCGGATTGATCGGAGGCATTGCGGGAACCGGTATCGCAGCCGTCGGCGTCTTCTCCTTTTCGGCCCTGATCGAGGGCAGCCTGGGGCTTCCGTACCTGATTCCGGGATTCAGTACCATCCTTTGCCTGGCGGCGGGTACGATCCTGCTGTCCGTTGCGGTTTCCGCCCTGACCAGCGCTTTCGCCGCGTGGCGCCTCAGCAGGGTAAACCCGGGAACCGCACTGAGGGACGGGGCCTGACGCGGCCGGCGGCAGGCAGAAATCGGGCAAAAAACAGGCTGCGGGTTCCGCGGAACAGGAAGAAAACGATGCATTGAAAAGGGGAAAGAATATGCTCCTTCAGGCCGACAACATCAGCAAAACTTTTTTCCGCAATACGGGGAGTGCCAATTATTTCTATGCCGTTTCCCCGCTGAGCATGGAGATCCGCCCCGGAACAGTCACTGTCCTGACGGGAAGGAGCGGATCCGGGAAGACCACTTTGCTGAATATGCTTTGCGGGATTCTCCAGCCGACGGAAGGCCGCGTGCTGATGGACCGGACAGACCTGTACAGCCTGGACGACGCGGCCCTTTCCCGTTTCCGGAACGAGCATATCGGCGTGATTCCCCAGGCCAGGAGCGCGGTCGACACCCTGACGGCGGAAGAGAATATCCTGCTTCCGGCAAGGCTGTACGGAAAAGACCCGCCTGCGGAGAAAGCCCGCCGGTGGATGGAGAATTTTGAAATCGCCCATCTGGCCGGGGTGTTTCCGAGGGAGCTGTCCGGGGGCGAGCTGCGGCGCATGGCAATCATCCGGGCTGTTATCCGGGATCCGGACCTCCTTTTTGCCGACGAGCCTACGGGCGACCTGGACGATGAAAACACGCACAGGGTCCTGTCCGCCCTGCACGATCTTGCACACGGGGAGAACAAAGCGGTATTCATCGTGACCCACGAAAATGACGCGGAAAAATACGCGGACCGGGTTTTCAGGATGGACAGGGGAGAGGTCTTTCCACTGGCATAAAATAACGGCTGCCCCAGGCGGAGCAGCCGTTTTCCCGGAGGCGGAATCCGTTGCTCATACAATCTGGCTGCAGATGGCCGCGAAGGATTCCTCGGAAAGGTCGTGTTCAATTTTGCAGGCGTCTTCCCTGGCGATGTTTTCCGGCACGCCGAGCTGAACCAGGTATTTCGTCAGCGCCTGGTGGCGGTCATAGATTTTCCGGGCGATCGCATACCCCTTATCCGTCAGGGAAATCATGCTGTCGCTGCTCATGGTGATATATCCGTTTTCCCGCAGCTTTTTCATGGCCACACTGACAGAGGGCTTGGAAACATTCAGCCCCGCGGCAATATCCACCGAGCGCGCATGACCTTTTCGCTCCAGGAGCATCAGGATCTGCTCCAGGTAATCTTCTGCCGATTCGTAAATATTCATCGGAAGGCCCCCTTCAGCCATGTGCGCATCTCAAGTTAAATGCGTCTAACTAAGTATAGCAAAATTACGGGATCGCGTCAACAGCCGTCTGCTTCCGCAGTCAGACAGCGAGGCCGATCCGGTCTGCGGCGGCTTTGACATAGTCATAGGCTTTTGCGTATTCTTCAAAGGCGGACATATGCTCGAGGAGGACAGGCGCGTCCGCGTCCAGGTATTTGTCCAGGATGCGCAGCACGCTGCCGAAATCCAGGGACCCCTCCCCGGGAGAGCATTCTTCCAGGAACGTGGTCAGGCGGACGGGATTCATCCTTGTATCCTTGAGATGCGTGCTCTTGATCATCGGCCCGAGCAGGGAGAAGCATTCCTCGATGAACTGTTCCGCTGCCAGGTACCGGCGCGGGCAGTTGATCATATTGATGAAATCCATATGAACCCCGAACTGGGGCCGGTCCACATCCCGGATCAGCTGCAGGTATCCTTCCGGGCTGTCCGGGACCATCCAGGGCATGGGTTCCAGCGAATAGAACGCCCTGGCAGGCTTTACGCAGTCCAGGATTTCACGGACGCTGCCGACGATGCGCGCATAGGTTTCCTCCGTGAAATTGGACGGATCGGCGGCATCCCATCCGGCCGCGCCTGCTGTTCCCGCAATGTTCACGCAGCAGGGGATCCCGAGCTCGTCCGCCAGCGCAAGCTGCCCTTCCGCATACGCAAGGGCTTCCTTTGCCGCTTCCGGATCCGGATCGAAAATGTTTTTCCAGACGCCGATTTCCGCAATCAGCACGTCATTGCGCGCGCACGCGGCGGTGTATTCGGCGATTTCCTCCCTCGGCGTCCGGAACGTAAACGGTGCGGTAATCGCCCTGAAATGCGACTTGATGAGCAGTTTTTCCCATTCTGCGGCAGATGACCAGCGGCCGGCTACAGTTCCTCCCAAACGCATGCTTCAAACACATCCTTTCACGCTTCTATGTATGCTTCCGGCGGTCCGGCCGGGTTTTCGGTTTTTGCCGCGGAGATAAAGGACCCGAATTGCGGGGGTTCAGTCTTCGCGGATATTATATTGTTTTTGCGCGCAGGGATCAAGCAGG
>CAMMYM010000003.1 GCA_946527725.1 uncultured Clostridia bacterium | reverse complement strand
CCCGCCGCTGAAGCGGCGGGCGGGAACCGGGTTTTACTTCCTGAAACGAAAGGCATTCCAGGACGCCGGCTGAAGTACAGCGGCCAGGTGTCCTTTTTCCATGCGGGATTCTGCATTTTTCCGAGGCAGGATCCTGTCCGGGTGTTCGAAGGTGTTGGCTGCTTCCGGATCATCCGAATACATTTCGATATGCCCGTCAAACTTCCATCCTTCAAAACAGCGCATATCCATGGCCAATTCCTGTGCTTCCTCCAGGTCGGCATTGATGACAAAGACGGTCAGTTCCCCGGCTTCTTCATTCAGCGCTGCAGCGGCCTGGACGGTCCTGACACCGGTGAATCCGCCGTACTGGTTCATGTCATCGATTGCATATCCCGGTACGTCGTAACAGTCACATTTCACTTCACACACAAGGGAATCGCCCTTTGCCCACTGTATCATCTGGATGAAGGGATAATGCGCGGCACCTTTCCAGACGTGCTCCCGGTCTGTGGCGCACAGTGCGCCGAGACCGCCTGTGGCGCAGCCGATCCTGATCCGGTCCGCATGGTGCAGCATCACGAGCATTACGCCAGCCATGCCAAGGGCCTGCAGCATTTCATGGGAGCGCGGAGGCATGCGCCGGGTGGACCAGTCATCCGGATCATGGCGGATGTATGTCCTGCCAGGTACGAAAACGCCGAACATCTCCGGTTCCTGCCGGCCTGCCAGGCCGAGGTGCGATTCGCCCCGCGGCCGGATCATGCTTCCGTATTCGTCAAGTGCGAGCATCAGTGTCTTTTTTGAACGCAGTTTTGTCTTTACATAGTCGCACAGGGCAATCTCCGTGCGGATATAATCCTCATATGCCTGATATCCGGCAAGGACTGCCCGGGGCAGATCAGGCGGCACTGAATGATAATGATGCAGGGAAATATAGTCTACGGCGCTGTAGCATTCTTCAAGCACCGCCCTGTCCCAGTCCGGATAGTGGCTCAAAAAAGGAGAGCTGGAAACGCAGGCAATTGTTTCGATCGACGGATCGACCCATTTCATTGCTTTGCTTGTTTCGTGGGCAAGCACGCCATAAGCCCGGGGATCCTTTTCATATGACGCGATCTGCCACGGGCCGTCCATCTCGTTGCCGAGGCACCAGGTCTTTACCCCGTAAGGAGCGGCATGCCCGTTCTTTTTCCTCAGGTCCGACCACCAGGTGCCTTCCGGATGATTGGTGTATTCCACACAATCGGCAGCGTCCTGGAGGGTGCCGGTGCCCAGGTTTACTGTATAGATCGCTTCAGCACCGGCTTTTTCTGCCCACTGAAGGTATTCGTCATGACCGACGTCATTGGGAATATACTGGAACCATGCCATGTCCAGATGGGTTTTCCGTTCTGCCATGGGACCGATGGAATCTTTCCATTGCCAGCCGGAAACAAAGTTGCCGCCCGGGAGACGCACGGCGGGAAGCCCTGTCTTTTTCAAAGCTTCGTAGAAATCCTTCCGCATGCCCTGGGCGTCTGCCGCCGGATGTTTGGGGTTGTACATGCTTCCGTTGACCATGGAACCGATAGGTTCCAGGAATGCTCCGAAAAGGCGCGGTGAAATACTGCCGATTCTGAAATCGGGATGAAGGGTGACGGATGCCTTTTTCATGGTCATACCTCCCGGTGTGTTATGTTGCTTTTTCCTGCTGCTGACAGGATAAACGAGGCATGCCTGTGCGTCAACACTTTTTCCCTTTTTTTCGTTTTTTCTTGTGATTTCCTCCAAAGACCGGTACAATAAAAGGAGAAAAAGCTTGTTCCTGAGGAGGCCGCATGGATCAACAGAATACCCCTGAAGAAAACCTGGCGTGGGAGGAGATCTCCACAGAACATATTGTCCAGGATGAATGGATCGATTTCAGGAGATCCGCCTTCCGGTTTCCGGACGGCAGGATTTTTCAGCCTTATTACAGTTATACCCGCAGGGATTATGCCGTGGTCGTCGCGTCGGATGAAGAAGGCCGCTATTTATGTGTCCGCCAGTTCCGGCAGGGAATCCGTGAGGTAACGACAGAGTTTCCTGCCGGTGCCATCGAGAAAAAAGACGGGGAAGACCCGGCCGCAGCCGCGCTGGAAGCAGCAAGGCGGGAGCTGCGGGAGGAAACAGGGTATGTATCCGACTGCTGGCGTCCGCTCCTCGCCATCCCTTCCAACGCAACAATCTCAGACAACTATGCCTGGCTGTTTGTTGCCGAAAAATGCAGGCTTGCCGCGCCGCAGCAACTCGACGAAATGGAACTTCTCCGCGTCCGGAAGCATACCGGGCAGGAAATCGACGGAATGGTCAGCCGCGGAGAGTTCAGGCAGGCGGTGCATGCGCTTGCCTGGCTCCTGGCGAAAAGGACGGAGCGATCCTGACCTGTTTCCTGTTCTATTTTTCCGGACCGGAGGAATAGGACTTTTTTTTCCTGCCTGTTTTTCCTGTATCTTTTCAGGCGGGCAGGTATAATGAAAGCGTAAAAGCATTCGGAAAGAGGAAGGTATATGGGAAACACAGCGATTCTTGCCGAAAACCTGACCAAGTATTACGGTAAAACCAGAGGAATCAACAACCTGAACCTGGCTGTGGCGGAGGGTGATTTCTTCGGATTTATCGGACCCAACGGCGCCGGCAAATCCACTACAATCCGTACACTGCTCGGGCTGATTTCCCCCACGTCCGGCAATGGAAAGGTGCTTGGAATGGATATTGCCCGGCACAGGAAAACGATCCTGCAGCGGGTCGGATACCTGCCGTCGGATACTGCGTTCTACAGTGGGATGCGGGTTCGCGATATCCTGAAGCTTTCTGCAGAACTCAGGAAAAAGGACTGCAGGGCTGACGCAGCGGAGCTTTGTGAACGTTTGCAGCTTGACAGGGACAGGAAGGCGGAAGACCTGTCCTTCGGCAACAGGAAGAAGGTCGGGATTGTCTGCGCTTTGCAGCATGATCCGGAACTGCTGATCCTTGACGAGCCGACAAGCGGGCTGGATCCCCTGATGCAGCATGAGTTCTTCAGTATCCTGCAGGAACGGAACAGAAAGGGGACAACCGTGTTCCTTTCCAGCCATATTCTCTCTGAAATCCAACGATACTGCACACGTGCGGCGGTCATCCGGGAAGGCAGCATTATTGCAAGCGACAGCGTGGAAAAACTGGCAAAGGCCGGTGCACGGCGGATTACCCTGAAGGGAGACCTGAAGCGGGAAGATTTGCCAGGCATCAGGAACTGGACAGAACAGGAAGACACGGTAAGCTTCCTTTACAACGGGGATCCCAACCGGCTGATCCGCGTGCTTGCCGGAAGGGATATCCGGGAGCTGACAGTCGCAGAACCGGACCTGGAGGAAATTGTGCTCCATTTTTATGAAAAAGGCGGTGAGCAGGTATGACACTGATCCGGCATGAGCTCAGACAAGCCTGGAAATCACTGTTGGTCTGGACGCTGGCCATCGGTGCGTTTATCGTGATCTGCCTGCTCATGTATCCCGAAATGAAAGGGCAGATGGACAGCATTACTTCAATGTTTTCATCCATGGGTGCTTTTACCGCCGCATTCGGCCTGGATACGCTTGATTTCGGTACGCTCAGGGGCTTTTATGGGATTGAATGCGGCAATATCCTCGGTATCGGCGGCGCACTGTTTGCTGCCCTGATCGGTATTGCCGCCCTGGCAAACGAGGAGAAAAACGGTACTGCAGAATTCCTGCTGACCCATCCCAAGAGCAGGGCGCAGATTGTTTCCGCCAAATTGGCAGCCATGATCATCCAGATCCTGGTGATGAACGCGGCCGTATGGCTGCTGTCCATGGGATCTGTTGCGATGATCGGGGAACCGGTTCCGTGGAAGGAATTCGGGCTTCTCCACCTGGCATTTTTCCTGCTGCAGGCTGAGCTTGGCTGTGTATGTTTCGGCATCTCCGCTTTCCTGTGGAAGGGCGGAGCCGGGATCGGCCTCGGCCTCGCGATCGTCCTGTACTTCATGAGCATCATCGCGAACCTTTCCGATCAGGCAAAAGTGCTCAAATACATTACTCCCTTCGGTTATGCAGACGGGGCGGATATCCTGGCAAACGGAGCCATCGACAGAACGAAGCTGCTGATCGGCGCGGTTTTCGCCACGGCAGGCATTGCCCTGGCGTACGGAAAATACTGCAAAAAAGACATCCGGTAGCCAGCCGGATGCCTGCCTTAAAAAACGGTACGGTTTATCTGCCTCCGGAATACAGGTCCTGGTAAAGCCCCAGCGACATCAGCCTGCTCCGGAGGCTTTTCATGTCCTCCCACGCTTCGGCCTTTTTGGCCGGATCACGCAGCAGCGCAGACGGGTGATATGTCGGCATGATCCATACGCCTTTCCGCACCGTCCATTTCCCGCGTTCCCTCGTGATCCGGATTTCCGGATCCAGAATACTTTTTGCCGCGGTGCTGCCGAGCAGTACGATTACTTTCGGCCTGACGAGCCATGTCTGCATCCGCAGGTGGATCCGGCAGGCTTCCGCTTCCTCCGGCGTCGGGACCCGGTTGTTCGGCGGACGGCATTTCACAATATTGCAGATATAGACACGGTCCCGGGGAAGCCGGATCGCCTCCAGCATCTTTGTCAGCAGCTGCCCGGCCGGGCCAACAAACGCAAGGCCTTCTTCATCTTCCACCTGCCCCGGGCCTTCACCGATCAGCATCAGCGGTGATCGGGGATCACCCTGACCGGGGACTTTATGCCGGATATTACGGCAAAGGGGGCAAAGCCTGCATGCTTCCACCTGCCTGTCAAACAGTTCCCAGGTGATTTCCTCCACAGGCGCCGCCTCCTCTTTCCAAAGTAAGATTATTATATTTGGACAGCCGGGAAAAGGCAAGGAAGAGAATTGCCCGGATGCACAGCATGGAAAATTGTCCGGACATATTGCACGGAGTACCGTTTCTTGATAAGATGAGAAAAAACGGATACGGAGGGCGCTGCATATGGCAATGACGGAAAGGCCGGAAGTCCGGGAAGCAACCGGCGGTAAATGTTGGGAGCATACATTTGAAAAGTTCTTCCTGAAGGTTTATGTACCGGACAACAGACTGGACGGACAGATAAACAATTACGGCTTCCGTGCACCGTTGCTGCTGGTTTTTGAGGAAGAGAAGCAGGAGATGGACAGCGCGGTCCGTTTTGCGCGGGAAAGCGGCCTTGCAAAGATTGCGGCGGATGCTGATTCCAGCGTGCTTTTTGTTTATCCGACAGCGGAAGGCGGATGGCCTGCCGCCGGAGCGGATCTTTATGCATCAGTGATTGCTGAAATCAAGATGATCCAGGTCTACAGGGACGGGATTGTTGAAAATTATGATTTTTTTGCCCGGGAATTCAGGGGTTACTTCGTACGCGGTGCAATTTTCCGTGCCGATATTTACAGCTACGGCGTTTCGGCAGATTATGTGGCAAAAAACCTGCTGACGACCCTGCAGGGCGAATATCTCTGGGGCCCCGGCGAGATCACTCCGGCCATGTGCTCGATGGAACGCCTGAGCGTGCTGCCGGATGTGCAGCGGAAGGATATTGCTGTACTGAGCATCGGCAACAGCGACGAAACAAACCGGGCGTTTGACGGCTGCGAACACCTGATGGTGAAGGCAAAAGCTGAGTATGAGAAGGATTACTACGGTTTTGTGAAACAATTCAAAATGTGGTGCGGGAAAATTGAACTGGAGCCGGACTTTCCCGCAATGGATATGACAGAGGAAGCGGGCAGTACCGTTGTGAATACTTCCCCGGACAACATGAGTCCCTTTAAGGAACAGAAAACCCATAAGGTTGGCTGGTTTGCATACTATAACAACAACCTGTTTGACAAAGGACCTGTACCGCTGGTGCTCGGCTTTCACGGAGGCGGCGATTCTTCCATGTACCTGACGTTTGTTGCCGGGTGGTGGGAAATAGCACACAGGTATGGCTTCCTGTTTGTCTCTGTGGAAAACCACCAGAACGTGACGGCGACGGAAGCGGTTGAAATCGTTAAGGACCTGGAAAAGAAGTATAACATTGACGCACACAGGATCTATGCAACAGGCTTCTCCATGGGCGCAGGGAAGACCTGGGACTGTGCGACGCAGCATCCGGAGGTTTTTGCAGGAGTTATGCCCGCCAGCGCACTTTTCGGTGTCTATAAATCTTTCTTCGGCGCACCGGTCGGATATATCAACAAGACTGTGCAGATTCCTGTTTTCTATTCCGGCGGAGAACTGTCCCATGTACCGGAACTGCCGAGGCAGGCGGATTCCGCCCTCGAACGGGTTGTGTATGTGGCGGAAGTGAACAGGCTGAAGAAGCATTTTGCAGACGTTGACTTCAGCCGCCAGGAGAGCTGGGAGAATCCGCTGTGGGGCCTGAACGGCGACCGGAAAGAAGAGATTTTCGATCCGAGCCGCGGCAGCACCCTGACCGTGCAATATTATGACAGCGAGGACGGCGTGTGCCGCACTGCTTTTGCCAGCGTCAGCGGCCAGGTTCACGAGTGCAGGCACCACAGTATTGAAAACGCCTGGAAATTTATCTCACAGTTCAGCAGGTAAGGCAGGGAAAATGAGTTATATTCACGTAAAGGACCTGGAAAAACGCTTTATCGTCCGGGAAAAACGGAAGAAAGGCGCTTTTTTCCGGGAGAAGAAGATGATAAATGCACTGCAGGACGTTTCCTTCGACATTGAACACGGAGAACTGCTGGGGTATATCGGGCCAAACGGCGCAGGAAAGTCCACAACCGTTAAAATCCTCTCCGGCATCCTGACGCCGGACGGAGGAGAAGTTACGGTCGGCGGACTTGTACCGTGGAAGGAACGCAAAGAGCATGTGCGCCGGATCGGTGTGGTGTTCGGCCAGCGGACGCAACTGTGGTGGGACGTACCGGTCCGGGACAGTTATGACCTGCTGAAGGATATCTACCGGATTCCGGGAGAAGAATACACAGCCCGCCTGAAAGAACTAACGGAAGCGCTGCAGCTGGATGAACTGCTGCGCACACCGCTGCGGCAACTGAGCCTGGGCCAGCGGATGCGCGCAGAACTGTGCGGGTCATTGCTGCACCGGCCGGAACTGCTGTTTCTCGACGAACCGACAATCGGCCTGGACGCGGTCAGCAAACTGGCGCTCCGGGATTTCCTAAAGTGGGAAAACAGCCGGTATGGAACAACAATCCTGCTGACGACCCATGATATGGAGGATATCGTTGCGCTTTGTTCCCGGGTTATGGTGCTCGGGCACGGACGAAAACTGTTCGACGGTACACTGCACGACCTGCTGGGCAGGTATGATACAGTCCGCACGGTGACGGTGCGGTATGAGGAAGCGGATGCCTGGCCTGAACTGCCGGATAATGCTCCGGCTGTCTGTGACGGGGAAAACCTTGTGATTACATATTCCCCGGCGGAATACCCGACGGCGGAGATGATCGCGCGCCTCCAGGGTGCGGGAACGATCCGGGAACTGACAGTCCAGCCCAGGAATATTGACCGCCTCGTGGCGGATATGTATCGGGAGATGGACCTATGAAAGCATACCTGTCCGCGTTTCGCATGAGGCGGAGGCTGGAAGTCCAGTACCGCGGCGCGGTGCTTGGCGGGATCATCTGCCAGATGTTTTTCGGCCTGGTTCTCATTGCTGTATACAAGGCGTTGTATGCCGGGAAACCCCAAAGCATGCCGTTCAGCCATATTGCAAGTTATGTATGGCTGCAGCAGGCTTTTTTCCGTATGCTTCTGGCTTCTGACCCGGACCTGCTGGACAAAATCCGTACAGGCAGCATCGCATACGATCTTTGCAGGCCGCTGAACCTGTACGGATTTTACTATGTCCGGATTGTGGCGCAGAAACTGACAGGCAGCCTGATGCGCGGAGTACCCATGCTCGTGTTTGCGCTGATCCTGCCGGAAGGCTGGGGACTGTCGATGCCCGCGTCGCCTGCAGGGCTGTGCCTCGGACTGGCGGGGCTGATGCTCGGGCTCCTGTGTGTTTCCGCCCTGGAAAACATTACGATGGGTTTTACCATGCGTACGCTTGATTCCCGGGGAATGCAGGGCCTGCTGAACCTGCTGATGATGACGTTTTCCGGCAATATTCTGCCGCTGACGCTGTTTCCGGACAGCTGGCAGCATGTGATTACCCTGCTGCCCTATGCACAATTGCTGGATACGCCCATCCGGCTTTATACCGGAGAAGCACTTCCTGCAGAAGCACCGCGGATGCTGCTGATCCAGCTGTGCTGGACACTTTTACTGACTGCCCTGGGGATCCTGTTCTGGCAGCGGAATCAGCGGCGCATCGAGATACAGGGAGGGTAAGCATATGGAGACGATCAGGCTGTATCTTCATTCCATGCGGATGCTGATCAGGAGCCAGATGCAGTATCCGGCCTCCTTTTTCATGCAGACGCTGGCGCAGCTGGTGATGGAAGGCGGGGAGATGATGGCCGTGATCCTGCTGGTGGATCGTTTTGAACGGCTGAACCGGTGGGAAGCGGGAGACCTTTTCTTCTTTTTCGGACTGATGTCTGTGACGTTTTACCTGACAGAGTGTTTCGGGCGGGGAATTACCGGTAATTTCCCGCATCTGATCCGCACGGGACAGCTGGATACTTTCCTGATACGTCCGCGCGGAACACTGACCCAGGTTCTGTGCAGCGCTGTCGATCCCCGGCGGATTACCTGCATCGCTGTCGGGATTGCAGCCCTGGTCATGGGCTGCAATATGTCACATGTGTTGTGGACCGTCCCGAAGGTTTTCCTTATGGCGGAAGCCATTGCCTGCGGTTTCTTCCTGCTCCTGGGCCTTTTTACAATTGAGGGCATCTTCTGTATCTATGCTGTCAAGTCGGTGGAACTTGTCAACGCACTCACATACGGCGGAAGAAGTGCCTGCGAATATCCGGTGGATACCTATCCGCGGCCGCTGCGGGCGCTTTTTACGGTACTGGTTCCGTTCGCGCTGACAATGCAGCAGCCGGGGTCGGTTATCCTGGATAAGCCCCTGTTCGACTGGCCGGCTTGGACAGCCTTTGTTTCACCGTTATCCGGTGTTGCGCTCTTCGGGCTGATCTGGCTTTGGTTCCGGAAAACAATGCAGTACTACCGCTCTGCAGGGAGCTGACAAAGCAGACATGGAACAATTGACAAGTCATGCTATCAGGGATAATATTCTAGATAAAGAAAAAAGATTTTCGCCCGGAAACGGATCGGAAAGGTGGATAAATCATGAACGCTTGTACCGCGATTGTTGGGATCAACTGGGGTGACGAGGGCAAAGGCCGGATGGTCGACTTGCTGACCGAAGCTTTTGACGTTGTGATCCGGTACCAGGGCGGCGCCAACGCCGGCCATACGGTCATCAACCAGTTCGGTGAGTTTGAGATCCATGCGCTGCCTTCCGGTGTGTTCCGCAAAGGTGTAGTAAACGTAATCGGAAACGGTGTGGCACTGGATCCGGAAATGCTGATGAAAGAAATCTGGTCGATCCAGGACAAGGGTGTTTCCATTACGCCGGAAAACCTGATGATCAGTGACCGGGCATCCCTGCTGCTTCCGTGGCACAGGACACAGGATGCGCTGGAAGAAGCGAGGCTGGGCCCAAAGCAGTACGGATCCTCAAAGCTCGGAATTGCGCCTTTCTATTCGGATAAACACGCGAAAAAGACAATCCTGGCCGGTGAACTGTTCTATCCGGAAATTTTCCGCAAGAACCTGGAGAACCTGCGCACCTGGAAAAACCTCGTGTTAACCGGTGTGTACGGAACGGCCCCCGTTTCCACAGAAGAGCTGGATGCCTGGATAAAGGAATACTGCGAGCCGCTGAAGCCTTTTATTACCGATACACGCAGCTTCCTGCAAACGGCAAAGGACGACAATAAAAGGATCCTGTTTGAAGCACAGATGGGTGCCCTGCGGGACCTGGACTTCGGTGTATACCCCTATACCACATCTTCCAATGTACTGGCCTCCTACGCACCGGTCGGCGCGGGTATGCCCGGGGTGGAAATTGACAGGATCATCGGTGTGGTTAAAGCTTACTCCACCTGCGTCGGCAAGGGGCATTTCGTGAGTGAACTGCAGGGCGAGGAAGCGGAAAAGATGCGCAAAGCGACCGGAGAGCTGGAAAAACTGCATCACAGGATCGGGCCGATGGATCTGGTAGCGACACGATACGGCGTGAAGGTGCAGGCTGCAACGGAGATTGCCCTGACGAAACTGGATGTGCTCGGCACGCTGGACCAGATCCCGGTTTGCGTACGCTACAGGTACAAAGACGAGGAGTTCGAAGAACTGCCGTTCCCATCCATCCTCAGTGACTGCGAGCCGGTATATGAGATGCTGCCCGGCTGGAAATGCGATATTTCCGGCGTTCGCAATTGGTGGGACCTGCCGGAGGAAGCACAGAATTATGTAAAGCGGATCGAAGAAGCGACCGGCGTAGTGGTCAAGTGGATTTCTGTCGGGCCTGAACGCCACAGTATCATCCGCCGCGGGCAGACCTGACCGCCATGTACAGGGTTTCGTTCCGACTGATTGATTCGGATGATGCAGGATGAGCCCTGAACGCTGCAGCGGGGATGCATTCCGGACAGAAAACCGCCCGGCAGGCTGTCAAAAGCCGCCGGGCGGTTTTCATTGAGACAGTACACCGGCTGATCAGGCCTGTCCCTTTTCAAGCGCCAGCGTTCTGGTGGTCAGATCGCAGACTTCGGCAGGTCCGTAGTACTGGATTGCGCCCGGATAGGTGAAGGAAGTTTTCACTGCCCATTCGTCCCTGTGCGCTGCAAAGTATTTGAAGGGAGCACCGTCCAGTTCAACAAGCGCTTTGCGGATAACCGGCTTATCCTCGCCGTTCCGCCGTTCCATGTTCATCATTTTGGTAATCGGCATTCCGCCGGCGACCCACTCTTCAGCAGGACGGGAAATGTTTGAAACCTTGGACAGGTATCCGGTGTAGCCGTACTGGATCAGCATAAAAGCATTGTATCCGAGGGAGTAGCAATAATCGGCGTCAAAGTTGGAGGGGAAAGCGCAGCGGCCTTCGTAACCAAAGAAGTGGTGCTGTGTTCCGAACTTGCCCTTATAGGTACCGGCATCCTTCCGCTTTGCGAGTTCGACTTTTACCATTTCAGCAAAGAGCTTTTCAGACTCGATGAGGGAAACCTGCACATTGCCGTGGGGATCCCGCTCAAGGAAGAGCTGCTGCTGGACGAACTGGGGCAGAATGTCGAACACTTTGAAGGATTCGCCGGAAAGGCCTTTCCTGATGAAGGCATACTTGGCATCCCAGTCGGGGAGGGCGTTGAATTCCTCTGTTTTCTTTCCGGCCAGGAGCTCATTGATTTCAGCGATCAGTTTTGAGAATTCGGGAACGAATTCCACGATGCCTTCAGGAATGATGGCAACGCCGAAGTTCTCGCCGTTATTGCCGCGCTTTTCAACCGCATCTGCGATATAGTTCGTGATCTGTGCCAGGGACATCTTCTTTGCGGCAACTTCTTCACCGATCAGGCAAATGTTTGGCTGGGTTTCCAGGGCGCACTCCAGCGCAACATGGGAAGCGGAACGGCCCATAACCTTGATGAAATGCCAGTACTTTTTGGCGGAATTCGCGTCACGCTCAATGTTGCCGATCAGTTCGGAATAAGTCTTGGTGGCAGTGTCGAAACCGAAGGAGGCCTCGATATCTTCATTCTTCAGGTCGCCGTCAATCGTTTTGGGGCAGCCGATGACCTGAACACCGGTGCTGTGGGCAGCCATATATTCGGCGAGTACGGCAGCATTGGTGTTTGAATCATCGCCGCCGATGATGACAATGGCAGTCAGCCCGTGCTTTTTCGCAACTTCGGTCACGATTTTGAACTGTTCTTCCGTTTCCAGCTTTGTACGCCCGGAACCGATGATATCAAATCCGCCGGTGTTCCTGTAGGCATTGATATATTCGTCATCAAACTCGATGTATTTATCATCGATCAGCCCGGAAGGGCCGCCCTTGAAGCCGAGGAGGACGTTGCCCTTGTCCGTTGCCTTGAGGGCGTCATACAGGCCGCAGATAACATTATGCCCGCCTGGAGCCTGCCCGCCGGAAAGAATCACGCCGACAACCTGCTTTTTGGCAGGGGAGGTGTTGCTGCCCTTCGTGAATGTGATTTCTTCCTTGCCGTAAGTGTTGGGGAAAAGGGCTTTGATCCTGGCCTGGTCTGCAACGCTTTCAGTCGGAGCACCGACCCGGACAGAGATCTCGGAGATACCGCCGCGAAGCATTCCCGGAAGCTTGGGAGTGTATTCATATCTTGCCTTCTGAAGTGGTGAAAGATTCATCTTGTTTCTCCTTTACATTTGATATCAAAATGAACGCTTTCATCGCATTCATTCCAATCAGAGAGTATAACACATTTCGTCAATATGTGCTTGCTTTTTTTCGGCATATGAAACAAGTTTCCGGAAAGGCGGAATGCAGCGGCCGGGAAATGCTGCGGAAAGAACGGCCGGCGCGGGCCTTCGGGGCTCTGCCGGCTGTTCCTTCCATCGCTGCGCGTTTTCCTGCTGCGACGATCAGACATCATACTTTTTCAGCAGCATATCCAGCGCTTCACGGAGGAGAATTGCCTCACCGATGCCTTCCTGTTTCGCTGCACGGGAAAGGCGATGGAGCTGGTCCTGCGTGTAGTGGCTGGTCTTCGGAACCATTTTTTCTTCCTTAGCCAGGGCAACCCGGTTGCCGCCTGAAGCTTTGGCCCGGAAGAGCGCACTGTCAGCCTTGCGGATCAGTTCGGGCGCGCGGGAAGCATCCTCAAAGGCTGTTGCCATGCCGATTGTGATGGTTTGGCGTACTCCGTCGGGTGCCTTCACGGCATATCCGTCCTTCAGCCCGTTCAGGTAAAGGAATATTTCCTCCCTTTCCATGGAACCGCGGAAAAGGATGGCAAACTCGTCCCCGCCGATACGGTAGACTTTTGCGCCTTCCGGCAGGCTGCCCTGGATATAGCGGCCGGCTTCGATCAGGATGCGGTCACCTTCGTCTGCACCGAAATCGCGGTTGATATGGTCAAACTTATCGCAGTCGATCAGCGCGACAGCGGCAATTTCACCATTGGCTTCCGCATCACTTGCGAAGATCTCCGCCAGGTCATCGTCAAATTGCTCTCCGCCGGGGAACCTGAGCGTATCGGAAACGGCGGTGGTCTTCCTGGCAATATGGATACGATTCAGTTCCTTATGGTCTTCCACGGTGACAGGGCGCTTGTCTGGTCCGGCTGTTTTTTTCTGACGCATATTATTCACCTCATATTATTTAATAAATATTATTTTGAAAATAATATTTCTAACAATTATTATATAGCACATATAAGGATACATGTCAAATGTTTTCCAAGTTTTTTTACGGCACGGTCCGGGATGTTTGACACAGATGCGGTTTGTGTATATTATCGGAAGCAGCAAAAAGCAGGAGGCGGCAATATGAAAAACAAACAGGTGGTGAATCCGTATCTTCCAAACTGGGAATATGTGCCGGACGGAGAACCTTATCTTTTCGGGAATCGGGTGTATGTCTACGGCTCCCATGACTTTTTCGGCGGTGATGTGTATTGCCCGGGGGATTATGTCTGCTGGTCCGCACCGAAGGATGACCTCGGTGACTGGCGTTATGAAGGTGTGATTTACCGGAAGGACCAGGACCCGCACAATACAGACCTGCAGGGAAACCTGTATGCCCCGGATGTCACTGTCGGCCCGGACGGCCGGTATTACCTGTACTATGTGCTGAGCTCCTGGGGAGTCGTTTCCGTGGCGGTGGCGGACAAACCCGCCGGTCCGTTTTCATTTTACGGCTATGTACATTATCCGGACGGTACAAACCTGGGAGAAAAAGAAGGCGATGAACCGCAGTTCGATCCCGGTGTGCTGACGGAGGGAGACAGGACTTACCTGTATACAGGCTTTTGCGGTTACGGTGACAAAAGCCGGCACGGCGCGATGGTGACTGTGCTGGAAAAAGATATGCTGACGGTTGCGGAAGCGCCGGAATTCGTGGCGCCCGGCGTGATGTACAGCAAGGGAAGCGGCTTTGAAGGCCATGAATTCTTTGAAGCGCCTTCAATACGGAAACGCGGTGACCTTTACTACTTTATCTACTCCTCTATACAGTTCCATGAACTGTGCTACGCTGTCAGCAGGGAACCCACGCGCGGGTTTGAATACAAGGGTGTGATTGTCAGCGCCTGCGACAAGGGCATCGACAGTTACAAACCGGCTGAAAAACCCATGTATTATACTGCCAACAACCACGGCAGCATGGAGAAGATCGGGGAAGACTGGTATATCTTCTATCACCGGCATACCAACGGTACGAACTATTCCCGCCAGGGCTGCTTTGAAAGACTGGCATTCAACGGAGACGGCACGATCCGCCAGGCGGAGATTACCTCCTGCGGCAGCGTCTGTCCCCTGGAGGGCGAAGGATACTATCCTGCCTATATTGCCTGCCATCTGTTTACCGATACGGAAGTTACTTATGTGCCCTGGTCCGGATGGATGGATGACCGTTTTCCGAAGATTACCCAGGAAATTGAAGAAGGCGGAAAGGGAATCGGGTATATTGCGAACATGCGGAATTCCGCGACAGCCGGTTTCCGTTACTTTGACTGCCGGGGCGTGAAAAAAGTCAGCATTCGCACAAAAGGATACGCAACCGGAAGAATGGAAATCCGGACGAGCTGGGACGGGGAATCGATCGGCTCCCTTCCGATTGGCTATGCGAACGTCTGGCATGATACGGAAGCGGAGATTGCCGTGCCGGACGGTATACAGTCTTTGTATTTCACATTTTCCGGGAACGGTCACCTGCAGTTTGCAGGATTTGAACTGATCAGGTGATTTTTGACCGGGACGGAGACATGAAAAGCCCGCTGTGAGCGGGCTTTTCATGACCGATCGTTTATTTGGCTGCGTCAAAAAGCAGGATCCAGTCTTTTTCAGGACAGTACACCCGGCGGGTATCGATGGGCGAACCCATATCGACTTTTTCGGCTGTTTCCAGGCGGTCGTTTGTCATATAGGAAAGGAAGGATTCCAGCTCGGAGGCTTCACGGAGGTTTGGCTGGTGGGAGCAGAGTACGTTCCGGACTTTCATATGGGTTTCTTTTTCCAGCACATCAAGGAGACTGAGCATATTCCGGTGCCACTGCCGGACGGGCAGGGAGCAGGGAAACCACATCCAGGTACAGGGGTTCCAGTCGTCGCCGGTCAGCAGGAGCTGCATATCCGGAATGAACAGGACAAGGCTGCCGGAAGTATGGCCGGGAACGTTGAGAAGCCAGGCTTTCCGGTTCTCCAGGTCGAACCGGCAGCAGGGAAACTGCCCGAGCTTCCGGGAGTACGCCGGGCTTTCCGGCTTCGGTACAGGCGCTGTAAGGAAGTCTTCCGGTACGGCAAGTCCTTTTTCTTTCGCCTGGCCTTTTACTTTTTCACGCTGTTCCGGCGCGGTACGCAGGCTGAATTCTTCCAGATCCTGCGGATCCATCAGGCAGCGGCCAAACCATTTTGCGCCGAGCACGTGGTCGTGGTGCCCGTGGGACAGGACCAGTTCGACCGGCTTATCCGTCAGTTTCCGGACAAATCCTGCCACGTCCTCCAGACCGTAGCCCGCATCAAAAAGCAGGGCCGAATCGTCTCCTTCCACGAGGGTGAAACTGACGCCCATAGCATCGGTGATGTGCGTGACCCCGGGGAAAGGACTGTATGCCGTAAACATCGGCGATGCCTCCTTATGGCTTATCTGAATGCGAAAATTGTACCACGGAATCTGTGTGAAAACCATACAAACCGGATCAACCTTCAGCGCGGACAGGACAGTTCCGCAATCTGCTCGATCATGTGATGCAGTGCTTCTGCCCGGAGGTTATCAGCAGCCTTGTAGTATACTTCCTTGCCCTCGCGCCGCGAAACGATGAGCCCGCAGGAACGCAGCAGCTTCAGGTGGTGTGACAATGCCGGACTGGACATATCCATCATTGCAGACAGATTCAGCAGGCATGCTTCACAGTGGCAAAGCAGCCAGAACAGCCGGATCCGGGTACCGTCACTCATCAGGCGGAACAGTTCTGCGGAGGCAGTGAACTCCTCCGGAGCCGGCATATGGTCGAAAAGTCGCCCGGCAGATTCGCCATGGGGATGGGGAAGATGCGGCATCGGTATTTCCTCCTTAAACACGGCTTACGAACAAGGCGCGGATGGCATTGAGTACGGCCAGGATCATGACGCCGACATCTGCAAATACAGCCAGCCACATATTGGCGATGCCGAGCGCGCCGAGAACCAGGCAGACAGCTTTGACAGCCAGCGCAAAGACAATATTTTGCCGGACGATACGCATACACCTGCGGGAGATCCGGATCGCCTTGGCGATCTTCAGCGGATTGTCATCCATCAGGACGATGTCGGCGGCTTCAATTGCGGCATCAGAACCCATGGCGCCCATGGCGATGCCAAGGTCAGCCCGGGTAAGCACCGGCGCGTCGTTAATCCCGTCGCCTGCAAAGGCGAGCACTTCATTCGGATGCTTTGATTTCAGGAGTTCCTCCAGCAGGGAAACCTTGTCCTCCGGCAGCAGGTCACTGTAGACCTGGTCCAGTTCCAGATGCTCAGCTACCTGCTGCGCAACCGCGTCCCGGTCTCCGGTAAGCATTATGGTCTGCCGGATGCCGGCAGCTTTCAATGCGGCAACAGCTTCCCTGGCTTCAGGCTTTTCCCTGTCTGATATGACGATATGTCCGGCATAACTGCCATCGATCGCCATATGGACAATTGTACCTGTTTCGTGGCATTCCATGCAGGAAACACCGATACGTTCCATCAGGCGGGTGTTGCCGGCGGCAACCTCCTTCCCGTCAATCTGCACAAGAACACCGTTGCCGCTTATCTCTTCCACGCGGGTAACGCGGTTCAGATCCAATGCCTTGCTGCAGGCTTTCCGGATACTGACAGCAATCGGGTGGGAAGAGGAGGATTCTGCCAGCGCAGCATATTCCAGCAGTTCTTCCCTGGCCAGTTTGCTGTGGTGGACAGCAGTGACCTCAAAGGTTCCCTGCGTCAGGGTACCGGTTTTGTCAAAGACAACCGTGCTTGTACGGGCAAGCTCTTCCAGCCAGACGGAACCCTTGACCAGGATGCCGGCTTTTCCCGCGCCGCCGATTCCGGCGAAAAAGGTCAGTGGAATGCTGATCACGAGTGCACAGGGACAGGAGATCACGAGGAAGGTCAGCGCACGGTAAATCCAGTCGCCCCATTCCGGGACAAGCCCGAGGAAAAGGGTGCGGACCAGGGGCGGGAGCACGGCCAGCGCCAGCGCGCTGAGGACAACCGCAGGCGTATAAACCCGTGCAAAGCGGGAAATGAAGTTTTCCGAGCGGGACTTCAGTGAGGATGCATTTTCCACAAGCTCAAGGATTTTTGATACGGTTGATTCCCCGAATTCTTTTGTTGTACGGATCCTCAGCAGGCCGTTCATATTGATGCAGCCGCTGAAGACCTCGTCTCCCGCCTTCACGTCGCGCGGAACGCTTTCCCCGGTCAGGGCAACTGTATTCAGGGAGGATTCACCTTCCTCCACGATTCCGTCGATCGGGACTTTTTCCCCTGGGCGGACGATGATCAGGCTTCCGGCAGGCACTTCATCCGGATCCTTTTCTTCCTGCCCGTTTTCGGTTTCCAACCGGGCAAAATCCGGGCGGATGTCCATCAGGGCGCTGATGCTCTTCCGGCTTTTGCCAACGGCATAACTCTGGAACCATTCGCCGATCTGGTAGAACAGCATGACGGCTACAGCTTCCACAAAGTCGCCGGTTTTCAGCAGCCCAATGGCCAGCGCGCCGACGGTGGCGACGGCCATCAGGAAGTTCTCATCAAAAACCTGGCGGTTCAGGATCCCTTTAAAAGCTTTCTTCAGGATATCATAGCCGATGATTCCGTAGGGAATCAGATACAGCAGGAATAAAGGAATGCGATCCAGAGTCCCTTCGGGAACCAGCAGGAGACCGCCAAGCAAAACGGCGGCCGCAAGAATCCGGATGAGCATTTTTCGTTGCTTCTTTGTCATGGTATACCTCCCGGGGGTAAATGCAGTTAGTGACCGGCAATTCCAGCAGCCGGAGGACTGCACCGGTATCAGAGGTAAATTTCGCAGTCGTCCTCGACCTTTTTACAGGCTTTGACGACATCTTTCATCACTGCAGCGGGATCCGTATCCTCATGAAAGGTGACGATCATTTTCTGCGCCATGAAATTCACGGTTACTTCCTCCACCCCGGCTACCTTTGCGGCAGCACATTCCATTTTGTCGGCGCAGTTGGCGCAGTCCACTTCGATCTTATAGGTCTTCTTCACAGGAATCGCTCCTTTCTTTTCAACAATTAAACAATTGTTTAATTGTTATCTGTATCATACGCTCCTTTCAGCGGGTTGTCAAGCTTTTCCGAACGATTTTTCGAAAAGTCAATTCCGGGCAAGAACTGCCGCTTCCGTCCGGCACAGCCGGCATTACACAGCTGAAATCCGAACAGGAAAAAGATTCACGGCTGATGAAAGAAAACGGCTGCCGGATTCGTCTGATATATTGGTAAGGCAATTGCTCGATACACACGTTAGGAGGAAAGATGATGAAACATATTACCAGGACATTATTCTTTACGGTTTTCATTGTTGCCCTGATGCTGAACACGGCGCT
Source organism: uncultured Clostridia bacterium (assembly GCA_946527725.1). Lineage (GTDB taxonomy): Bacteria > Bacillota > Clostridia > Christensenellales > Aristaeellaceae > Aristaeella. The sequence goes on along the minus strand of CAMMYM010000003.1, from coordinate 30,299 downwards.
TGCCGGGGAGGTTGTTTATTCGGAACGCTGCATGAAGATCAAGCAGGCAGAGCACGCAATTGAGGAGAAATACCAGCTGGAGCCGGCCATGTATACTTTTTTTGCCAGAACGGTTGAGGAACATGAAGACGGTTCCCTGACCCTGACGCTGTCAGGAGACAGCGATTTCTACTATGTCCTTGGAACATACACAGCTACTGTCAGCGGGGAAGGGGCAACAGCCTCCTGGAGCAATGAAGGAAAAAACACAGACGGGGGATTTGCTGCCGAAGCATGGAATTATGTCCAGCTGAAAGATATGGTCAGGATTTCAATCAGGGACAACGGTTATTATTCCTATTTCCCCCTGGCAACGGCTGTCGCCCGGCAGGAGGACCCGGACTATTATTTCCATGAGGATACAGGGCTGTACATGCTTCCGGAACATCCTGCAGATCCGGAAATCATCGCGGAAAGAGGCAAAATTACTCCTGAAGCGATGGGACAGAGCGCCCTGGAGGCAGTGCGGGAAATCTATGCACTGAATGAAGAGCAGGCAGCACTGTTAACCCTGAATGATATGGAACCGGATTTCATGTATGTCGAGGAAGGCGGCAAACTGATTTACCAGGCGTTGCTTTCCCTCTGCCAGAAGGACGATGGTTCCGGCTTTCCCGAGTGGACGGAGAAAGACGGCCAGTATATCGTTTTTATTGATGCCGAAACCGGAATCGTCGAAGATCTTATCTATGATACGACCTTAAACGGAAACGGTTAACGGACGGCTGATATACCGCCTCCGCAGGAACATGCCGGAACATGTTCCTGCTTTTTTTCGCTGCCGGATGATCTGTTGATTACGGAACCCGGATTGCCGGGAATATATATGCCGTTTATGCCAAGAAAACAACGGAAAGACATGAGGACAGGGCTGTTTGCGGCGAAATCCCGGGAAAACTGCCATGACAGCATTTGACAGGAAGGACGTGTTTTACTATAATTCGCGTGTTTACTTCTTCGGAAGAAGCAGGAAGAAAGAGAGGGAAAAGGATATGAAGAATAAGAAAACACTGATTGCAGCGATCGCCGCGCTGATTGTGATCGTGCTGGCTGTGCTGCTCCTTACCGGCGTGATCGGCGGAAAGAAACAGCAGAAAATCACCGTTGCGCTGCCCAATGACGCGACCAACGAAGGCCGTGCGCTGCTGCTGCTGCAGGCGCAGGGGCTGATCAAGCTGAAGGACGGCAGCGGCATTACTGCCACCAAAGCGGACATCGTTGAGAACAAGCTCGGTATCGAGTTCAACGAAGTTGAAGCTGCCATGGTGCCCAATGTGCTGAAGGACGCTGATTACGGTATCATCAACGGCAACTATGCACTGGCTGCCGGCCTGGGCAAAGCGCTGCTGTATGAAGATTCCAAGTCTCCCTATGTAAATGTTGTGTGTGTGAACGAAGCGAACAAGGACAGCGACATGGCGAAAGCCCTGGCAGCCGCTGTGCTGAGCCAGCAGGTTGTTGATTACTTTGCGGAAAAATACCAGGACGGCTCTGCCATCGCCACCATCGACAATCCCACCGACGGCTTTGACGCTTCCGTGGATTATGCGGCCCTGGCCGGACAGACCATCAAGATCGCCTGCACGCTCGATCCCCATTCCTACGTGCTGGAAGTTGCCAAGAAGATCCTGGCTGAAAAGGACATTACCCTGGAGATCGTCGTGGTCGATGACTACGTAACCCCGAACACCATGGTGGACGCGGGCGACGTATTTGCGAACTATTTTGCACACCAGCCCTACCAGGATGATTTTAATGCGCAGAATAAAACCAAGCTGGTTACCATCGCGGGTGTGCACGTGGAGCCCATGGGCATTTACGCCGGCAAGCAGGCTGACCTGGCTGCACTGGGCCTGAAGAAATAAGATTCAGGTTCGTCCGTAAATCCGGGCTTTGGCCCGGATTTTTCATTGCCTGAGAAATCCATTTCGGATATAATGGGGAAAGCTCACATCCCGGAGGAACCAGTAATGATCGAATTACGCAACCTGTCCAAGCTGTTCACAACCACGGATGGCCCGGTGGACGCGCTCAAGCATATTAACCTGACCATCAACAATGGGGATATCTATGGCATTATCGGTATGAGCGGGGCCGGGAAAAGCACCCTTGTCCGCTGCATCAACATGCTTGAACGGCCGACGGAAGGCACTGTGCTGCTGGACGGGGTGGACCTCGGGACGCTGGACAAGAAGGAGATCCAGAAGGTTCGCCGCAGGATTACGATGATTTTCCAGAGCTTCAACCTGCTGATGCAGCGCACATGCCTGGAAAACATCATGCTGCCGCTGAGGCTCGCACGGGTGCCTGCTGCGCAGGCAAAGGCACGGGCTATGGAACTGCTGGAAACAGTGGAACTGCCGAACAAGGCGAATTCCTATCCGGCACAGCTCTCCGGGGGGCAGCAGCAGCGCGTCGCCATCGCACGCGCCCTGGCCACGGAACCGGAAGTACTGCTGTGTGATGAGGCGACATCTGCGCTGGATCCGAAAACGACGCATGCAATCCTGGAACTGATCCGGGAGATCAACCGGAAGATGGGGATCACAGTGATCGTGATCACGCACCAGATGAGCGTTGTACAGGAAATCTGCAACCGTGTGGCAATCCTGGAAAACGGGGAGGTTGTGGAAGAAGGCGAAGTGAGTGAAGTTTTCTCCAATCCGCGGACGAATGCGACCCGCAGCCTGATCTATCCGGAGATGACAGAAGGCGTTATGCTCTTTTCCAAGGGCGGGCAGCGCCTGCGCGTAATGTTCAACGGTGCGGTCACAGAACCGCTGATTGCCAGGATGGCGATCGACTGCGGCATCGCAGCCAGCATTCTCGGCGCTTCCACGCGTTCGGTAGGTGACCGCGCATACGGGTATATGCTTCTGGATATTCCGGGAGGGCCGGAAGATCTGGCGAAGGCAGTCGGATACCTGAGCAGGATTCCGGATATTACCGTACAGGTGGAGGCTGAGTATAAAGCAGAGGAGGCGGAGAAATGAATTTTGCGAGCGCCTTTACGCCCGAGAAACTGCAGGAAGCATGGGACTGCCTGCTGAATGAATTCCCTTTTGCCATCTGGGAAACGCTGTACTCAACGCTCCTTGCGACTTTTTTTGCCATCGTCATCGGCCTGCCGCTCGGTGTACTGCTGGTGACCGGGGAACAAAAGGGCATCCGGCCGCTGCCGGCGCCTGTCATGAGTTTCCTGAACGTTATGATCAACCTGCTGCGCTCTGTACCGTTCATCATCCTGATGGTGATGATCATCCCGCTGACACGGGCGATTGTCGGTACTTCGGTGGGCACGGTGGCATCCATTGTCCCGCTGACGGTGGCAGCATTTCCGTTTATCGCCCGGCTTGTGGAAAGCAGTTTGCGGGAGGTGAACCCGAACATCATTGAAGCAGCCCAGTCCATGGGTGCTTCCACCTGGCAGATCGTGACGCGGGTTATGCTGCCGGAGAGCGTACCGAGCCTGATTACCAATTTCACGCTGGCGATTACGACCATCATGGGCTATACGGCGATGTCAGGAGCTGTTGGCGGAGGCGGACTGGGAAAGCTTGCCCTTTCCTACGGTTATCAGCGGTACCGTTTCGCGGTGCTGTACCTGGCGGTGATTGTTCTGGTGATTATTACCCAGGTGATACAGTCCTTCGGGACGTGGCTGGCGAGGCAGAGCGACAAGCGGCTCAAAGAGAAGTGACCTGTGACCAGCGGAAATTCTTAAGAGGCTGCAGCTGCAGCCTCTTTTATCATGGGAAGAAGTTTCCCGGCTTTCCTTTTCCGGCCCTCCGTTTTCCGGACCGGATTTCATGGACGGTTTGGCAATCTGGCCGTTCACGGGAGCGGGAATACCGTATTCTGCTCTGCGCCTGCATATGACGGCGTCGCGTTGCAGGCAAATTCTGGAAATTCGTTTGTTCGCTTGAAAAGGGCAACTGATAAACCTATAATGGATTATCAGCGGTTCGTGTTTTTCCGAAAAACGTCCTGTGCTGTTCACGGGGAAACGGGGAGGACCCGGCACGGCGCATACGGGGGAAAGGGGTAGTAAGCATGAATGTAACGCAGCTGGCGGACCAGCTCCGGCACGATCATATATTCATGAAGGATGTGACCCGGTGGGAGGTGCTTCCCGCACGCAGGGCACGCACCGCTCCCTTTCCTTCCTGCCTTGATCCGCGCCTGAAACCGGCGCTGGAAAGGCGCGGGATCCACGAACTGTACATACACCAGGTGCAGAGCCTTGAGGCCACCGCCCGCGGGGAAGACGTAACGGTCGTTACGCCGACTGCTTCCGGGAAGACCATGTGCTATAACCTTCCGGTGCTCAGCGCGATCCTGAAAAACGAGGATGCGCGTGCCCTGTACCTGTTCCCGACAAAAGCCCTCTCCGCTGATCAGGTCAGCGAACTGTACGACATGATTGAGGAGATGGGTGTCGATATCAAGACATATACGTACGACGGGGATACCCCGGCTGCTGCGCGCAAAGCCGTAAGGCAGGCAGGGCATATCGTTGTAACCAATCCGGACATGCTGCATTCGGGTATTCTGCCGCATCACACAAAGTGGGTCAAACTGTTCGAAAACCTGCAGTATATCGTGATTGACGAGATCCATACCTATCGCGGCGTTTTCGGAAGCAACCTTGCGAACGTCCTGCGGCGCCTGCTGCGGCTTTGTGAATTCTACGGAAGCCATCCGCAGTTCATCCTGTGCAGCGCAACCATTGCCAATCCGAAGGAACTGGCGGAAACGCTGATCGGGCGTCCGGTAACGCTGGTTGACGAGAACGGCGCCCCGATGGGTGAAAAACACTTTGTGTTTTACAATCCCCCGGTGGTCAACCGGCAGCTCGGCATCCGCAAAGGATCCATTCCGATTACGCGGTCGATTTCCGGGATGCTGCTGAAGAACGGCATCCAGGCCATTACTTTCGCACGTTCCCGGCTGACAGTTGAAGTGCTGACAAAATACCTGAAGGACCTGGTGCGCGATCCGCTGGGAAATGCAGGCAGGGTACGCGGATACAGGGGCGGATACCTGCCGGGTGAGCGGCGGGAGATTGAACGCGGCCTGCGCAACGGACAGGTGGACGCTGTGGTTTCCACAAACGCCCTGGAATTGGGCATTGACATCGGCGCACTGGACGCATGCGTAATCTGCGGGTATCCCGGAACAATTGCCAGTGCCTGGCAGCAGGCCGGCCGCGCAGGCCGCAGGCAGGGAACAAGTATTGTATTCTTTATCGCTTCATCTGCGGCGATTGACCAGTATATCGTCAACCATCCGGATTACCTGCTGAAAAAAAGCCCGGAGAACGCACTGCTTAATCCGGACAATCTGTATGTCCTGCTGAGCCATTTCAAATGTGCTGCCTTTGAGCTTCCTTTTGCGGACGGGGACAGCTTCGGCAATTCACCGGGAACGGGCGAACTGCTGGAATACCTCAGCGAACAGGGAATCCTGCACGAGGCAGACGGAAAATACCATTGGTCTGCGGAGAATTTCCCGGCAAGCGAGATCTCACTGCGCTCTGCTGCGGAGGAAAACTTCATTATTATCGATATTACAGATCCGGCGAACCACCGTGTGGTCGGGGAAATGGACCGTTTCACCGCGCCGATGCTTCTGCATGAGAATGCCATTTACATGCACGAAGGGCGCCAGTTCCAGGTGGAAAAACTGGATTTCGACGCCTGCAAAGCCTTTATTCGCAGCGTGGATGTCGGGTATTACACGGATGCAGACCTGAACATTTCCCTGAGCCTGCTGGATGTTGAGCGGGAGGAACCTTTTGCCGGTACGGCGCAGGCGGGGCTGGGGGAGATCAAAGTAACTGCCCTGGTGACCATGTTTAAAAAGATCAGGTTTGATACCCACGAGACACTGGGATTCGGCCATGTACGACTGCCGGAAACGGATATGCATACCACTGCCATGTGGTGGACCCTGCCGGATGAGCTGGCTGACAGGATCGCCGGCGACCGGCTGAAGAACGGCATGATGGGGATTGCAAACCTGCTGAGGATCGTCTGCCCGCTGTACCTGATGTGCGCGCCGCAGGACGTAGCGGTTGTTTACCAGGTGCGCAGCCCGATTACCGATAAGCCGACCGTCATCATTTATGACAACTGCCCGGGAGGGATCGGACTGGCGCACAAGGCATTCAGCATGCGCACCCTGCTGCTCGAAAAAGCGCTGCAGGTGGCAGAGGACTGTCCGTGTGAACAGGGATGTCCTTCCTGCGTCGGCCCGGTCGGTGAAATCGGTGAGGACGGGAAGAAAACAGCGGTGCGGCTGCTGAAGGAGCTCCTGAAATGAACCTGCTTGACAAGCTGCGCGCGGTAGGCGGCAGTGAGGTGAAAAAGGACAGGCCGGCGGAGGTGTATACGGACTGCCGGCATTTTGCGGTGTACCGGGACAAGGAAGAGTTTCCGGGGGCATATGACCTTACTGCCGGGACACTGCGCCTGATGAGCGACAGGGAACTGCCGGACGGTCTTGATCCCCGGCGGATTCTTTACCTCGATACGGAAACCACGGGACTGGGGGGGAGCGGAACCGTGGCTTTTCTTGTTGGTATGGGATACCTGACGGACAACGGATTTGAAGTGCACCAGTTCCTGATGCGCGATTACCCGGAAGAGCCGTTCCTGCTGAAACATGTGGCTGCCGGGCTCAGGAAGTTTGATGTACTGTGCACATTCAACGGCACGACATTTGATGTGCCGCTGCTGGAAAGCCGGCTCCTGATGAACCGGATGGACCGGAGCTGCCTGGACCTGCCGCATCTCGACCTGCTGCATATGTGCCGCCGCCTGTGGAAATTGCGGCTGGGGCGGTGCAACCTGGGACGGCTGGAGGAGGTTATCCTGGGCAAACCGCGGACGGACGACCTGCCGGGAAGCGAAGTGCCGGCCCGGTACTTCAGTTACCTGAAGACAAAACAGATTTCCCTGCTGGACGATGTGCTCAGGCACAACGCACAGGACATTGCGTCCCTGTGCGTTCTGCTGAACCATATGGCAGACCTGTACCGGCATCCGGAGAAGATCCGTTTCAGCGAGGATGTCTATTCCATGGGACGGGCGCTTGAGAGAAACCACCATACGGAGCATGCACGGAAGTGTTACCGCCTGGCGCGGCGCGGGCGCATGGGCGGCTCCGCAGGGGCAGCACTGGCGATGAGCTACCGCCGAAGCGGGGAGCGTGAACGGGCGGCGGAAGTATGGCGGGAAATGGTCCGGGAAAAGAAGGGCGGGATCCTTCCGTATGTCGAACTTGCAAAATATGAAGAGCATGTCCGCAGGGACTTATCCGCCGCACTGGAATGGACCGAGAAAGCCATGATCATGGTCAGCGAGCCGTCGCTGCGGGAAGGCCCAACTGTACAAGAACAGAAAAATGAGTTACAATACCGCAGGCAACGCTTATTGAGAAAGCTGAAGGAGCGGGAAGAAACATGGGATTCATGACAGCGGTCAAAGCCAACAAGGCGGTTCGCCTGCAGAAGAACGGAAACATACAGGAAGCACAGAAGCTGTATGAGGAAACATTCGCGGAAGGGCTGAATGATCCGCGCTACCTGCTGTCCTATGCTCTGATGATTATCCGGGACGGACAGTACCAGAAAGCAAAGGAATTCCTGGTGAAACACCAGAAAGCGCCGGGCATGACACCGGGACAGCGGACAGACCTGCTGGTATACTATGCCGTGTGCTGCCTGCGCCTGGGGAACCTGGACAAGGGTATCAGCACGCTGGAGCAACAGTTCCGGAAAGGTGAAAACGGGCTGCTGTACCAGACGCTCGGATACATGTATGTGGACAAGTATGACCAGAAGAATAAGCCTGATTTTGAGGCCCTGGCTGAAGCACAGGCTGAAGCACCTGCAGAAGAGCCCGCAGAAAACGGAGACGGCGAAGAAGCCGAAAGCACGGAAGACGTTCCGGAAAACGTGATGACCCCCGAAGAGGCATGGAATGCCGGCATCACGAAAGCGGAAGCGTTTATCCGGGCGTCCGTGGAATATGACGAGGAAGATTCAATCTGCCTGGACAATATGGGCCAGTTCCTGTACCGTGTCCGCGGGGACAGGGAAGCCGCAAAGGAATGGTTCAGCAAGGCGCTGGCACTCAAGGAGAACCAGATCGACACCCTGTATTTCCTGAGCAGGTACGACCTGGAGGCAGGTGACAAAAAAGCAGCGGCTGAAAAGCTGGAGAAGGCTCTGGACGGGCGGTTTTCACCGCTGAATTACGTCGACAAGGAAACTGTACAGCGGGAAATCGAGAAACTGAAAGGAAATGTGTAAAATGAGCGAGTTGGAACAGCAGGCAAATTCCGTTCCGGAGGACATCGCCGGCGAGAATAAAAAGAAGAAAGAAAAGGTAAAGAAATCAGTGGGTGCGGAAATACTCAGCTGGGTCCTGACAATTCTCTGCGCGCTGGTTGCAGCGCTGGTGATCCGTTCCGTGATCTTTGAACCGGTACGGGTGGACGGCGATTCCATGGACGATACGCTGGCAGATAAGGAAATCATGCTGGTCAGCAAGTATGACTATTCCTCCACCTGGCTGAGCCTGCCCTGGCAGAGTGACAACGCGGCCCAGGATGCACCGCGCATTACCTTCGGGAATCCGAAACTCCTGGATGTGGTGATCTGCCGTTATCCGGCGCGCGGCGCGGTGAATTTTGTCAAGCGGATTGTCGGGATGCCGGGGGATACTGTTGAGCTCCGGGAAGGCTATTTGTTCCTGAACGGGGAACAGGTAGAAGAAGAAAAAGAACTGATCAACGATGAATACCGGGTGAAGTATTTTTCCGACGGCAACAGCTTCGGACCGTACCGTGTGCCGAAGAAGGGGGATACCCTGACCCTGGCCGTGGAAGACAACATGATGTCGCTGCTGCTGAACGGCGACACCTGGTCGAGGAAGAGTACGCCGGTTGTCGCGAAGGACGAAAACGGAAAGACGCTGAAGATCTTCAGCAGGAACCCTGAGGAAACGAGAAACAGCCGGCCTTCGGTAACAACCACTGTCATTGCGTACGACGGCAGGGAATACGTGGGGGAAAGCCTGGGCGAAATAATTCCCGTGCTCGCAGGAAAGAGTTTTACGATCGATGAAGACTATTATTTCCTGATGGGAGATCACCGCAACAATTCCAATGACAGCCGCAACATCGGCGCTGTGGAACGCAGCATGATTGTCGGCCATGTACGCAGGGTGGTTTTCCCCTTCGGGAAATGGCGGGGCGTCAGGTAAACTGAAAACATCCGGAGCTTCAACGGGCTCCGGATGCTTTTTTCTGTGCGAATGTTACCTGACCTGCTGTATATCGGCGATTCTGTTGCCTTTGTCATCCGCGATATAGGGATCCGCGCCGGTGCGCCGGGATGTGATAATCAGCGTGTCGCCGACGTTAATGTTCATCCAGTCGCTTTCAGCGATGCGGTAGGTCGCGGCGGGCTCTTTCTTTTCAGTATGCTCCACGGTGAAGCGGTACTCCTCCCGGTGCTGTCCCTCCCGTTCGTTCTCGGCCAGTTCAAATGCCGGCCATTCCGCGTTGTGGTCTGTCCCGGAGGCGGTCACGTCCCGGGAAGGAGACCACCGCCAGATGTTATAGTAATACCTGGTTCCATAGTACGGTACGGGCACATAGACAGGGCGCGATTCTGTTACCGTATAATACTCAGTCCTGTAAACCGGCTGTGCGACGGTGGAAAAGGTTCCGTTGCCATTGTCCACCAGGGTGTATTCGTCATGGTCATATACCTGGCGTGAGCGTTCAACTTCCACATCCTCATAGTGGTCGAGGACCTGGTTGTACCCCTGGATTTCCCGGCGGGCATCGGTTTGTTCGGCACCGGCGGGAAGCGACCAGCCGGATTCGCTGTACATCCGGTTTTCTTCGATGTTGATGACCCTGGCCCATTGCAGGGAGGTCACCTTCAGGTCAGACGCGGTCTTACTGCTGTTCATCCATGCGAAGATCGCAACGATTGCCAGGAGTATAACAAGGGCAACGGCCAGCGGGCTGCGCGACTTTTTCTGCGGGCCTGAGGCAGCCTGCGGCTGTGCCGCAAGCTCGGCAGCTTCGCGTTCCTGCTTCTTTTTCAGCATTTCGAAGTAATTGGCTTCGGAATCAGCACGGGTGGCGCCGCAATTGCTGCATACTTCGGCTTTGTCGCTGTTGAGCGAATTGCAGAAGGAGCAGTACCAGTCCGGCCTGTCACCCATTTCTTCGGCTTTTTTCGCATCGAGCTGTTCATACTGTTTCAGTTCGTCTTCGCGCAGGAGGGTCCCTTCGTTATAACCCTTTACGTAGAACTTGACTTCCCCGCGGGCCCGGCCGCAGGAAGGGCAGTTGACCACATCACCACGGATTTCTTTTGTACCGCAGATCGGGCAGTCCCAGTATCCCATGACCAGCTTATTATCCATAATATACTCCTTTACCGTACAGATCTCTTCTGTTCAACAAATAATTCTATCGCAAAAGCCGCTTCTTTTCCACCATTTTTTTATGATGAAAAAAAGCAGGTTTTGGGGGCAGAAAGATTGCAAAAAGCCGCCGGATTTGTTATATTAAACTTTAGTTGTGTATTGGGGAGGGGGCCGGTGTCTGAATGGATCCCGCGGTGAAAAAAGAGACCGGTTATATCGCCCTGTGGGTCATCCTGCTGAGTGTCATGATGGAAGCGGTTTTCCTGATTATCGGAAAGTGGGATCTTTCTGTACTGGGCGGAAACCTGGGCGGCGCTGCGATAGCAGTCGGGAGCTTTTTCCTGCTGGCTGTAACGGTAAGCCGGGCGGTTGCTTCAGGCAAGCCGGAACAGGCATCCCAGCGCGTGAAAGCTTCAGCCGGACTGCGGCTGATCGGTGCGGGCGGCATGCTTGCCCTGCTGATTGGGCTGGCCCATACGAACGTATATGCAACGGTGATCCCGCTGCTGTTTCCGCGGATCGGGCTTTTTTTCCGGCCCGCGATAGACAGGAAACGCGGAGTTTCTTCGGAGGCAGCGGAGACGGAAGGAAGTGATCTGATTGACTGAGACGGCTGTGCCGGACGTGAAGAGCAAAAAATTCCGCATGGTGGATTACGCGCTGATTGCGATGATGATTCTTCCGATTCTGGCGTGCATCGTGCTGAAGGTGCTCTTTACGCCCGCTTCGGAAGGGGTAAGCATCGCCGGCGCCCTTGTATATTTTGAGATTCCGGCTCCGCTGATGAACGCCTATGTCTCTGAAAGCCAGGTAAACAGCTGGGCTGTCATGATTTCAATCCTCGGCCTGTGCCTTTACCTGACGCACGGACTGACGGCGAAAGCAGCCACCAAACGCCAGCTTTTTGCAGAATGGATCGTTGAAAAATGCGAGAAGCTTGTGCATGATAACATGGGCGGTTTCTTTGCCGAATGGGGGCCGTTCATCGCGGCAATCATGGGGCTGAGCGCATTCAGTTCGCTGATCTGCCTGCTCGGGCTGTTCTCACCGACCGGGGATGTCAATGTGACCTTTGGATGGGCAATCCTGGTATTTGTACTGATCATGTATTACAAGTTCCGCGGCGGACTGTGGAACTACTTCATCGGGTTGTTCAAACCGATTCCTGTCTTCGCCCCGATGAACCTGATCGGCGAAATCGCGACTCCGGTGAGCATGGCATTCCGTCATTACGGCAATATCCTTTCCGGCGCGGTGATTTCCGCGCTGATCGGATCAGCACTGACAGGGCTGAGCAAGAACCTGCTTGGCTGGCTGCCCGGCGTGCTGGGGGATATGCCGCTGCTGCGGGTCGGACTTCCCGCGGTGCTGAGCGTTTACTTCGATGTATTCAGCGGCGTTATGCAGGCATTCATTTTCGCAATGCTGACAATGCTGAATGTGGCAGGTGCCGTTCCATGGGATGACTGGAACGCCCGCCGGAAAAAACACAATAAACCTGAAATCCAAAATACGGCCGCGTAAGGCTGAAACGGAGGAAAAGAACATGTTGGAACTTGCAATGGGTATCATGCTGGGATTGCTGGGACTGGGCGCCGGATGTGCGATGATCGCCGGTATCGGCCCCGGTATCGGTGAAGGAAACGCCGTCGCCAAGGCCTGCGAAGCCATCGGCCGTCAGCCGGAGTGCAAGAGCGACGTTACTTCCACGATGATCATGGGCTGCGCTATCGCAGAAACCACCGGCCTGTACGGCCTGATCGTCGCGATCCTGCTGATCTTCGTCGCGCCTGGCATCTTCACCGGCATCCTGAAAGATGCGATCAAGTAATCCCGGGGATCGAAGGCATACCGAACGACATCAAGGGATGGAACGGGGAACGACATGCAGAACTTAGATGTGATTTCCGTCAATATCTGGGCGATTATCGCTTCGCTGTGCAATCTGCTCATTCTGACGTGGATCGTAAAAAAGTTTCTCTTCAAACCGGTCAAGAAGATCCTGGATACCCGGCGGGCTGCGATCGACGCGGACTATGAGCAAGCCGCAGCTGCCAGGGCTGAAGCCGAGGAGAACCGCCTGAACTACGAGGCTGCCATGGCTGCCGCAGAGCAGACTTCCGGGCAGATCATTGCCGACGCAACCCGTATGGCGGAGCATCGCAGCAATGAAATTGTGGCGGAAGCCAGGGAAAAGGCTACAGCACTGCGCCGCCAGGCCGAAGCCGACGCGGTCCTGGAGAAGAAGAAGGCGGAGGATGACATGAAGCGCGAAATCGCGGACGTCTCCACGCAGCTGACCGGAAAACTGCTGCAGCGTGAGATCAACGAGGAAGACCATCGCGCGCTGATCAATTCATTCCTGCAGGAGATAGGAACAGATGACAACAACAAGTAAAGAATACGCGGAAGCGTTATTCGAGCTGGCGGCCGGAGAACAGGTACTGGAGGAAACTTCAGACGGCCTGGTGACGGTGATCAGCGCGCTGAAACAGACGCCGGAATACCGGCAGCTGCTTTCCAGTGCAGCCGTCGGAAAAGCGGCACGGATCGAGGCGCTCGAAAAAGCATTTCGCGGCAAGATACCGGATGTGCTGCTGGGCGTTCTCCGGATGATGGTATCACGGGGACACGTGAATGCCCTCGACGGCATGGCGCGTGAATTCGATGAATTAAGCCGGCAGTACCGGGGAGAGTCCGTCGCAATGGTAACTTCTGCTGTTCCGCTGAAGGAAGCGGAGGCAGTTGCCATCCGTGCGGAACTCGAAAGGCGTTTCGCCCGGAAGATTATCCTTCGCTGTGAACTGGACCCAGGCCTGATCGGCGGGGTTCGCGTTGAGATCGAAGGCAGGGTCATTGACGGCAGTATCAGGAATAAGCTTGAGCAGATCAAGGATGTGATGAACGGATGAGCTCCAAAGCAGTCGAAATCAGCAGCATCATCAAGGAACAGATCAAACAGTACGAGAGCAAAATCGAAATGAAGGAGAACGGCACGGTCATCACCGTCGGCGACGGCATCGCGACGGTGTACGGACTGCGGGCCTGCATGGCGAATGAGCTCCTTCGGTTTGAGGACGGCAGTTTTGGCATGGCGCAGAATCTTGAGGAGGAAACGGTTTCCGTCGCAATTCTGTCCGAGCGGGACACTGTCCGTGAAGGCAGCGTGGTTTACCGTACGGGGGAAGCCCTGAGCGTGCCGGTCGGAGAAGCGCTGCTTGGCCGTGTTGTGAATGCCCTCGGCGCCCCCATCGACGGCAAGGGTCCGGTGGAGACGTCCCAGATCCGCCCGGTGGAATCTCCCGCACCAGGCATTATCCAGCGTAAGAGTGTCAGCGTGCCGCTGCAGACGGGCATCAAGGCGATCGACAGTATGATTCCGATCGGCCGCGGCCAGCGTGAGCTGATTATCGGCGACCGGCAGACCGGCAAGACCACCATTGCAGTGGATACGATTATCAACCAGAAGGGGAAGGATGAGATCTGTATCTACGTCGCCATCGGCCAGAAACGGACGAGCGTCGTACAGATTGCCCAGGAACTGGAAAAAGCCGGTGCTATGCCTTACACAATCATCGTCAGTGCGTCTGCCGCCGAGAGTGCGCCGCTGCAGTATATTGCACCATATGCCGGATGCGCGATGGCGGAGTATTTCCGCGCCCAGGGGAAGGATGTCCTGATCGTATACGATGACCTGAGCAAGCATGCGGTTGCCTACCGTGCCCTCAGCCTGCTGATCCGCAGGCCTCCGGGACGTGAAGCTTACCCCGGTGATGTATTCTATCTCCACAGCCGCCTGCTGGAACGTGCGGCGTGCGTAGCTCCTGAATACGGCGGAGGGTCCATTACCGCCCTGCCGATCGTCGAGACCCAGGCGGGTGACGTTTCGGCTTACATTCCCACGAACGTCATTTCCATTACCGACGGCCAGATCTTCCTGGAGACGGAGCTGTTCCACAGCGGTATCCGCCCTGCGATCAACCCCGGCATCTCCGTAAGCCGTGTCGGCGGTTCCGCCCAGCTGAAAGGCATGAAAAAGGTTGCCGGCGAGCTGAAACTGCTTTACGCGCAGTATCGTGAGCTGCAGGCATTTGCCCAGTTCGGCAGCGACCTGGATGCAGATACCAAGGCGCGGCTGGCCCTGGGTGCCCGTATCGTGGAAGTGCTTAAGCAAAAGCGTTCTGCACCGGTGGAAATCGGATGCCAGGTAGCTATCGTTTACGCGGTGATCAACGGCTATCTGAACGACGTGGAGCCTTCAAAGGTCGCCGAATATGAAACAGGCCTGTTTGAATACCTGCGCGCGCGTTACGGAGAACTGCTCGGACGCATCGAGCAGGGTTACTGGGACAATACGGATATCGAGAAGATGAAGGAAGCCCTTTCGGGTTATAAGGGGTAAGAAGAAGCATGGGCGCAGATATCAAATCCCTGCGGAACAGAATCCGGAGCGTTGACTCAACGCTGCACCTGACCAAAGCCATGGGCCTGGTTGCTGCTTCGAAGATCCGCCGGGCCACCCGGGATATGAACAGGACAAGGGAATATGCGTCGGCCATGCAGGACGTTGTGGATGTGTTGTGCGCTGCGCCGGAATGCGAACGCTCGCCGTTCATGCGTCCGGCAGGGAAAGGCACCCGCCTGATCGTGATCGCGGGCGACAGGGGACTGGCCGGAGGATATAACGCAAACGTCTTCCGCCTGGCAGCAACGCTGCCGGACGCGGAGGTGACTGCCATCGGCAAGCGTGCGTGCGACCGGTACGGGCAGCCTTTTGCTTCCTCAGAACGGTATCCGGCTTCGGAATCAAAAAAACTGGCTGACCGGATGTGCAAGGATTTTCTGGACGGGAAGTTTGAAAGGCTTGGCATCCTGTATACCCGCTACAAATCAATGATGAGCCAGGAAGCCACGATTAAGTGGATCCTCCCGCTTGAAAAGGCTGAAAAAGGCGAGGAGTCGGAGCCGATATTCGAGCCGGATGAAATGACCGTACTGGGCGGCGCCGTTCCTGTCTACGTCAGCGGCATGATCAGTGCCTGCATCAAGGAAAGCTTTGCCAGTGAAGTGGCTGCGCGGAGAATGGCAATGGATTCTGCGGGCAAGAATGCCCAGGAAATGATCGACCGGCTGCAGCTGCAGTACAACCGTGCACGGCAGAACTCCATCACCCAGGAGATCACGGAGATCGTTGCCGGGCAAGGTACTGACAACCGGATGTAAGTTACATAATAAGAAAGTTGTGTAACCGAAAACGCCGTTTTGATGTAACCATGTAACCGGCGGACGCCGGTTCCGGAGCGGAAGGTTTTTCGGTTGGCAATACAACGGAAAGGGATTGAGGACAGTGGAAAAGAATCATACCGGAATCGTTGCGCAGGTCATGGGCCCTGTGGTGGACGTCCGTTTCGGAGAGGACTATCTGCCGCCGATCTATAATGCGCTGACACTGCCGGTAGGGGACAAGACCCTGACAGTGGAAGTGGCACAGCATATCGGCGACAACACAGTACGCTGCATTGCGATGGGCTCAACGGACGGGCTGCAGCGCGGTGTGACCGTGACGGATACCGGCAAGGGAATCAGTGTACCGGTTGGCCGGGAAACCCTGGGCCGGATCTTCAACGTGCTGGGCGATGTCGTGGATGACGGCCCGCCCGTGGAGACGGAACAGCGGTGGGACATTCACCGTCCGGCCCCGACATATGAGGAACTGAGTACTTCCACGGAAATCCTGGAAACAGGCATCAAGGTCATTGACCTGATCTGCCCGTATGCCAAGGGCGGCAAGATCGGCATGTTCGGCGGCGCCGGCGTCGGCAAGACCGTTATGATCATGGAACTGATCAACAATATTGCCAAACAGCACGGCGGCCTGTCCGTATTCACCGGCGTGGGTGAGCGTACCCGCGAGGGAAACGACCTCTACTTTGAAATGAAGGAGAGCGGCGTGCTTGCCAATACAGCGCTTGTTTACGGCCAGATGAACGAGCCGCCGGGAGCACGTATGCGCGTCGGACTGGCCGGCCTGACTGTCGCGGAATACTTCCGCGACCAGGAGAACCAGGATGTCCTGCTGTTCATTGACAATATCTTCCGTTTCACCCAGGCGGGCAGCGAGGTCAGCGCATTGCTGGGCCGCGTACCTTCCGCCGTCGGATACCAGCCGACACTGGCCACGGAGATGGGCACACTGCAGGAACGCATTACATCCACCCACAAGGGATCCATTACATCCGTACAGGCTGTATACGTTCCCGCAGACGACCTGACCGACCCGGCTCCCGCGACCACCTTTGCGCATCTGGATGCCACAACGGTGCTGAGCCGTTCGATTGCAAGTCAGGGTATTTATCCCGCGGTAGACCCGCTGGATTCCACCAGCCGGATTCTGAATCCCGAAGTACTGGGTGAAGAGCACTACCGGATTGCGCGGGAAGTGCAGCGGATCCTGCAGCGGTACAACGAACTGATCGATATTATCGCCATCATGGGCATGGACGAACTTGCGGAAGAGGATAAGCTCCTGGTGAACCGGGCAAGAAAGATCCAGCGTTTCCTGAGCCAGCCGTTCTTCGTCAGCGAAAAGTTTACCGGCCTTCCCGGCGTTTATGTACCGCTGAGTGAAACTATCCGGGGCTTCAGGGAAATCATTGAGGGCAAGCATGACGACCTGCCTGAAAGCGCTTTCCTCTTTGTCGGAACGATCGATGAAGCTGTTGAGAAGGCGAAGAAAGGCGGCAATGCGTGAGTACTTATCCTTTGCTTATCTCTTCTCCGGACGGCGACCTGTTCCGCGGCGAGGCGGAGCTGCTGATTCTCCGCGGCACAGAAGGCGACCTTGCCGTGATGGCCGGGCATGTGCCTTTTGTAACCGCCGTGGTGCAGGGAAACTGTGTGGTGGTGACAGCCGAAGGAGAACGGAAGGAAGGCACGATCGAAGACGGTCTGCTGACTGTGGACAAGGACCAGGTGACGGTGCTGACATCGGCACTGGAGTTTCATAACGCGTGAGCGGAGGGCGGACGGGAGACTGTCCGCCCTTTTTGCACAAATTGAAGGGAAGACGAACCATGGATATGCTGGAACAGTTCCTGAATTTTGCTGAGCAGTCCCCCACGGCATTCCATGCCGCTGCGAACCTTGAAGCGGTTCTGCAGGCAGGCGGATTTGAAGAACTGCGGGAAACGGATCCCTGGCTGGTCGATGCCGGCGGGAAGTATTACGTCAAGCGCAATGATTCTGCGCTTATCGCTTTCCAGGTGCCTGAAACCGGCTTCGCCTCCTTCAGGATTGCTGCAGCGCACAGCGATTCCCCGGCATTTAAACTGAAACAGATTTTTGAAGACAAGACCGAATACTATGTCCGGCTGAATGTTGAAAAATACGGCGGTATGATCATGAGCACATGGCTGGACCGGCCCCTGTCAGTCGCAGGCCGCATCGCTGTCCGCGAAGGAGATACGATCGTTTCCAGACTTGTCAACCTGGACCGGGACGCACTGATGATTCCGAACATGCCGATCCATTTCAACCGGGAGGCAAACAGCGGGTTTGCGTACGATCCGCAGGCGGATATGCTGCCGGTATACGGCGGCAAGGAAAGTGCCGGGGGCCTGATGCGCGAGATATCAGAAATTGCCGGCGTCGCGGAGAAGGATATCTTCAGCCATGACCTGTTCCTGTACGGCAGGGAACGCGCCAGTATCTGGGGCGCGGATGACGCATATTTCTCCTGCGGGAGGATCGACGATCTTGAATGTGCCTGGGCATGTGTGAAAGCGCTGGCAGAAAGCACAGCCAGGGATACGGTGAACGTATGCGCGGTGTTTGACAATGAAGAGGTGGGTTCCGGAAGCCGCCAGGGGGCGGACTCCGGATTCCTGTACGATACCCTGACGCGGCTTGGCTTTACCCTTGGAGCCTCCGACGGCGAGATCCGCGCAGCGATGGCCGGAAGCTTTATGGTATCAGCGGACAACGCGCACGCAATCCATCCGAACCATCCGGAGAAATGGGATAAACAGAACCGGCCGGTGATGAACGGCGGCGTCGTGATCAAGCGCAACGCCTCGCTGAAATATACAACGGACGCCATGTCTTCCGCGAGATTTGCGCTGATCTGTGAAAAGGCGGGCATTCCCGTACAGCATTTTGCCAATCGATCGGATATTGCGGGAGGTTCGACCCTGGGGCACATTTCAGCAGGCCATGTGAGCGTGGAAAGCGTCGATATCGGCCTGGCACAGCTGGCGATGCATTCCATATATGAAACAGCCGGAACCCGGGACCTGCCGATGCTTGTACAGGCGCTGAAGGAAATGTGGAACGGGTAACGGGGAGAAGTACGTACGAAAAACACAAAACAGGCGCGGAATATGATACAATGAGCCATCATTACGGAGATGGCAGAAGGATGATCGGGATGAAGAACACAGTATTTACCGGGGCAGGAACAGCCATTATTACCCCTTTCACCGGGAACGGTGTGGACTGGGATACCTTCGGCAGGCTGATCGATTTCCAGCTGGAGGAGGGGATCAACGCCATCGTGGCCGCCGGAACAACCGGCGAGGGATCCACGCTTACCGCTTCGGAACATGAAGCAGTTATTTCCTTCACGGTTCGCAGGGTGAACGGGAAAATCCCGGTGATTGCCGGAGCAGGTTCGAACGATACAGCAAAGGCGATCCAAGCAACAAAAGCTGCCTGCGCTGCGGGAGCAGACGCTGTTCTACTCGTTACACCCCACTACAACAAGACAACACAGCGCGGGCTGATTGCGCATTTTTCCGCAATTGCGGATGCGAGCAGCGTACCATGCATCCTGTATAATGTACCTTCCCGCACCGGGCTGAACATGCTTCCGGAAACATTATCCGTTCTGGCGGATCATCCGCGCATTGCTGCCGTGAAGGAAGCGTGCGGGAACATGAGCCAGGTTGCGAAGGAGATTCTGCTGTGCGGTGACCGGATCGATATCTATTCCGGCTGTGACGACCAGATTGTACCGACGCTGAGTCTTGGCGGCCGCGGAATCATCTCTGTGATCGCAAATATCCTGCCCGGAAAGACGGCAGAAATTTGCAGAAGGTTTTTTGCCGGAGACGTCCGGGGTGCCGCAAAACTGCAGCTGAGCATGCTGGAACTGATGAACCAGCTGATGATTGAGACAAACCCCATCCCGGCGAAGGCCGCCTGCGCTGCCATAGGATTCGGGGAAAACATCTTGCGGCTGCCGCTTGTTCCCATGGAGGAGGGCAACAGGCAGAAGCTCCTTATGCTCATGAGGGAACAGGGACTGGAGGTGCAGGCATGAAGATTATCCTGGTCGGGTATGAAGGCCACATGGGAAGGGAAGTGCGTGCCTGCGCAGAGCGGACGGAGAACTGCGAAATCACTGCCGGCGTGGATCCCATGATTCCCGGGAGCGGGGAGATCTGCAAAAAGAGCTTTGCGGAATGCACTGCGGAAGCAGATGTGATTATTGATTTCAGCCACCATAGCCTGACGGGGGAATTGCTGGATTTCGCCGAAAAGCGGAGGCTTCCGGTTGTCCTGGCCACTACAGGACAGACAGAAGAGGAAAAGGCGAGGATCCGGGAAGCCGAAAAGGGAATCCCTGTTTTCCTGGCTGCCAATTATTCCCTTGGCATTGCTACGCTCACAGATCTCGTAAAACGTGCTGCTGCATTGTATCCGGACGGTGAGATCGAGATTGTTGAACAACACCATGACAGGAAACTGGATGCTCCCAGCGGCACGGCACTGGCCCTGTTCAATGCTGTGAAGGAAGTCCGGCCGGCTGCGGAGGCCCATTGCGGAAGGTCAGGGCAGGGAAAGCGAACAAAGGATGAAGTCGGTATCCATGCTGTGCGTATGGGCAATATTGTCGGTGTCCATGAAGTGATGATCGGCACACAGAATGAACGGATTACCCTGAAACATGAGGCTTTCAGCCGCGGCGTGTTTGCCGAAGGCAGCCTGAAAGCCGCGGCATTCCTGATGGGAAAGGCGCCAGGCCATTATGATATGAAGGACCTGCTTAAGGAATGACCGGCTGCAGGGCATTCCCTATGATTCACGATAAACCATCGGGAGGATGACTGATATGAGAATTGCGATCTATGGATACGGAAACCTGGGACGGGGTGTGGAAGCTGCCGTCCGCCAGAATCCGGATACGGAGCTTGTGGGCGTGTTTACCCGCCGTGACCCCGCTGCGGTAAAGACGGTCACCGGGGTGCCTGTGTATTCAGCGGATACTGTACTTGACTACACAGCGGATATTGATGTGATGATTATCTGCGGCGGAAGCGCTTCGGATCTCCCTGTGATGACACCGAAGCTGGCAAAGTACTTCAATGTGGTGGATTCTTTTGACACCCACGCGAAGGTTCCGGACCATTTCGCCAATGTGGACAAGGCAGCGGCAGCATCAGCGCATACTGCGCTGATCAGCGCCGGATGGGATCCCGGCCTGTTTTCGCTGGCACGCCTTTATATGAACAGCGTGCTGCCGGAAGGGAAGGACTATACATTCTGGGGCAGGGGCGTCAGCCAGGGCCACAGTGATGCCATCCGCAGGATTGCCGGCGTAAAGGATGCACGGCAGTATACTGTGCCTGTCCAGGATGCGCTGATGAAAGTCCGCAACGGAGAAAACCCGGACCTGTCCACGCGCCAGAAGCATACGCGTGAGTGTTATGTTGTAGCGGAGGACGGTGCGGACAAAGCCCTGATCGAGCAGCAGATCAAAGAAATGCCTAACTATTTTGCGGACTATAATACAACAGTTACCTTTATCACTGAGGAAGAAATGAAGAAAAACCATGCGGAGCTGCCCCACGGCGGGCTGGTGATCCGCAGCGGCGCCACCGGGGAGGGCGGAAAGCATAAACACGTTGTCGAGTTCTCGCTGAAGCTGGATTCCAATCCGGAATTTACGGCATCGGTCCTTGTGGCATGCGCGCGTGCCGTTGCCCGCATGAACAAGCGCGGGATTTACGGCTGCAAGACGCTCTTCGACGTTGCCCCGGCCGACCTTTCCCTGCTGACACCGGAGGAAATGCGGAAAAAACTGCTGTAAAGGCAGCATAAAACCATGGAAAACAGGCCGCACAATTCAACAGCTGCCGGGCCTGCTTCCAGGAAACCAGACGGGAGGGAATGACCTTGGAAGAAAGGAAAGAACTGAGCCTGAATGAAATGGAAGCAGTCGCCGGAGGTGTACAGCGCATTGTCAATACAGGCATCGACAATCTGAACGCAGCAATCCGGAACGGCCCTTCCAAAGGCCGGAAACAGATAGCGTCCCTGCCGAACGGGACAGTCATCGATACAATCAGCGACGAGCTGGTGTATGACAGCGTTTCGGGACGCAATTTTGTGGAGATTACTTTTACTGACAAGAAAGGGCAGAAAGCGTCCGGATGGATAGCCGCTTCTATCGTTGGAATGAAGCGTTAAGCAGCAGGGAGGCGGGAAAAATGAGCGAGCGCAGGACGGACCTGGAAGAGAAGGAATGGTCTGACGGGATTCCGGATCTTGAAGAAGAATGGCCGGATGACCAGGAAGAAACTTATCGGGACGGGAGCCCAAAGAACGAGTGCTGGCAGGAGAATGACCGGTAAGCAAAGAAACAGCGCGGAGAACATATGGCGATTACAAAGACGGATTTCATGCGCGGAATGCAGTGCAGGAAGATGCTGTGGCTGGATAAGCATAAGCCGGGCCTGCGGGTAATTCCCCCAGAGGTACAGGAACGCCTGGACGCCGGTAACGCTTTCGGGGACCAAGCGATGGGAATGTTCGGTCCGTATGAGGAAATGACTGTATACAGGCCGGGCACGACGATACCGGACAAGAAAGCAATGCTGGCAAAAACACAGGACGCGCTTGCCCGGGGGGTTCCTGTAATCTGTGAAGCAGCCTTCAGCAATTATAACAATTACTGCGCGGCGGATATTCTCCGAAAGACTGAAAAAGGATATGACCTCTATGAGGTAAAGAATGCCCCGGAAGTCCGGGAACAGTTTATACGGGATGCTGCCTTTCAGAATTATATCATCTGCCGGTGCGGGATCCGGATCGGGAAGGTTTACATCGTAATCCACGGACAGGACGAGGCGAATCCTTTTGTTCCCGTGGATGTCACCGGGGATGCAAAGGGATACTTTCAGTGGATCAATGACAACATCTGGGACCTGAACCGTATGCAGAAGGAACGGGAGGAAATCCGGACCGATCCCGGCGAACAATGCACAATTCCGTATGAGTGCTGGTATTACGGGTACTGCCACGGAGGAAATGCCGCAGTCTCCGAAGAAAGTATGGTATAACAGCCGGCCTGGCAGGCAGGATTTGCCTGCCGGAAATGCCGGCAAAGAGACAACGCTGAGGAGGGAAAACAATGGAATTCAGCACAGAAAGAGCACAGGAAGTCCTGAATGAGGAAATGATTGAAGCACAGGAACTGATCAGCAATCCATCCAAAGTGGATGAGATCCTGATACAGCTGGAGGAAAAGCTGAAAGCGGTGCCCGTGATCGGGTCAACCCTGTCGGACCTGCCGCTGATGATTTCCATGATCAAGGCATGGATCAAGAAAGAGTATACGGTTGTATCCCCGAAGGTCATTGCCTGCCTGGTCGGATCGGTCCTGTATTTTATCAGGAAGAAAGACCTGGTTTCCGATTCCATTCCGATTCTTGGACATCTGGACGATATTGCGGTGCTTGGGCTTGCCCTGAAGCTTTCTGAAAAGGAACTGAAAGCTTTCTCGGACTGGAGGACGGGAAAAGCCAGCCTTTGAGGCGGTTGAAGGTTACTGCAAAAACCGGTTTCCGGTTACATGCAAAGCGGCAGGAGGAATACTTCCCCTGCCGCTTTGCAGTTTCCGGATATCAGATCAGGAGTCCGAGGAGCGGGATTGTGACCACGCTTAACAATGTGGTAAGGAGGGCACAGTTGGCAGCGAGCGCCTGGCCGTGATTGTGCATTTCAGCCAGATTCAGGATGATGCTTGCACACGGAGTGGCCGCCAGGATCAGCATGCTCCCCCTGAAGACCGGGTCAAGCGGAAACGGAAGGACGAGCAGGTAACAGAACAGGGGAAAAATGATGAGCTTGCCTGCGGAAACCATCCATGCCAGGGGTGTGGTGAAGAGCTTTCGAAGGTCCATTGTCGCAAGCCGAATGCCAAGGATCACCATGCAGAGCGGCGTGGACATGGCACCGACGGTCCGGAATCCGGCCTGAAGCAGATCCGGCAGCCAGTTCTTCGCTTTCAGCAGATAAAGCACAAGACCGGCTGAAACAGCGATCACAGAAGGATTCAGGAAAGCTGCACGGAGGGAGACATGGCGTTTTTCACCTGTCAGTGTGAAAACGCCGACGGTCCAGGCCAGGATATTCAGGGAAGTGTTAAAAACGCATGAATAGACGGCAGCTTCCGGGGAGCCCGGGAAAAGTGCCCGGACAACGGGCATGCCGAAGAAGCCGACATTCCCCATGACGGACGCTATGGACAGCATGCGAAAGCCGAATTCCTTTCTTTTGCTGCCAAGCAGCAGAAGAATCAGGAGCATCAGGATCATTTCGCCGGAAAGGGAAAAGATAAGGAAAAGGCCCATCCTCTTCAGGAGCTCCGGAGAGTAGTCCAGCGAAATCAGTGCGTTAAGGAACATGGCCGGCCCGCAAACATACAGCAGGACAACGCTGAAACTGCTCAGGTGTTCCGCCCGGGTCTTCCCGCTTTTTTGCAGGAGGAAACCGGGAAGCAGATACAGTAAAGTCAGGAGCACATTGCTGAAGGTAACGGAAAAACCAGCCATAAATACCTCGCATCAGCGGCCGGAGATCCCGCCGGGACCAGCAGCCGGTTTGTCTCATTCCGGAGTATACAACACGGAGGGTTGACGGGCAAGGGCGGGGACCATAAAATATACTGGAAAGAAACCGGAGGACAAAGATATGAAAATTCATGGCTTGCAGAAAATGACGCTGCTGGATTTCCCAGGGAAGGTTGCGTGTACGGTTTTCCTTGGCGGATGCGATTTGCGATGCCCTTTTTGCCATAATGCGGAACTGATTGACGGAAAAGCCCCCGCGGTGATGGAATCAGAAGAATTACTGGCTTTCCTGAAAAAGCGGCAGGGCCTGCTCGAAGGAGTTGCCGTTACCGGCGGCGAACCGCTTCTGCGGGGAGATGAGCTGACAGCGCTTGCGGAAAGAATCCGGGACCTGGGGTATCCGCTGAAACTGGATACAAACGGGACGCATCCCGAACGGCTGCGGGAACTGATGGACAGGGGTCTTGTTTCGTATGTTGCGATGGATATCAAAAACTCACCGGACCGGTATGCGGAAACCTGCGGCCTTGTGAAGATGGACCTGGCTCCGGTGAGGGAGAGCGCGGCACTGCTGGCGGGCGGGAATACGGAGTACGAATTCAGGACCACGGTGGTCGCGGAGCTGCATGACGGGGAGAGCTTCCATGCGATCGGCGAGTGGATCCGGGGCGCGAAGCGGTATTACCTGCAGAAGTTCACGGACCGGGATACCGTTCCGTTTGGGGGATTCCACGCTCCGGCAGATGAAGAGATGAGGAAATACAGGGAGATTATGAAATCCTATGTCGCAAACACGGAGCTCAGGGGTGTTGACTGAACTGCGCCGGTGCATTGTATACACAATATATAGTTTGAATATTGTTTTTCACCACCAACATATTGACTTTTGCGTTCTCAGCATGATATAGTAGTCAGGCACGCGGAGAGCGCATTTTTTGTGGTCTCCGAAAGTAAAAACAAAACAGGAGAGCGGAATAATATGTATCAGGTTGTTAAACGTGACGGCAAAGTCACAGAATTTGAAATCAGCAAGATCTCAAAAGCGATCACGAAGGCGTTTGAGGCTCTTGAAAAGCAGTACCATCCCAGCGTGATCGATATGCTGGCGCTTCGGGTTACGGCAGAATATGAGCCGATGATCAGGGATGGCAGGATCATGGTTGAAGATATCCAGGACTGCGTCGAAAAGGTGCTGTCCGAAGCCGGTTACGCCGACGTGGCAAAGGCCTACATCCTGTACCGTAAGCAGCGTGAAAAGGTCCGCAACGTCAATTCCGCCCTCCTGAACTATAAAGATCTTGTGGATAATTACCTGCGTATCAATGACTGGCGTGTGAAGGAAAACTCCACGGTAACATATTCCGTGGGCGGCCTGATCCTTTCCAACTCAGGCGCTATTACAGCCAATTACTGGCTGAGCGAAATATACGACAACGAGATCGCCGAAGCGCACCGCAGTGCGGCGATTCATATTCACGACCTGTCCATGCTGACCGGATATTGTGCCGGATGGAGCCTGAAGCAGCTGATCAAGGAAGGGCTTGGCGGCGTCCCCGGCAAGATCACCAGTTCCCCTGCGGGACACCTGAGCACGCTGTGCAACCAAATGGTCAATTTCCTGGGTATCATGCAGAACGAGTGGGCCGGTGCCCAGGCCTTTTCCAGTTTTGATACCTACCTTGCCCCCTTCGTAAAGGTGGACAACCTGTCCCAGAAGGAAGTCAAGCAGTGCATCCAGAGCTTTATCTACGGCGTGAACACCCCCAGCCGCTGGGGCACGCAGGCGCCTTTCTCCAACATTACGCTGGACTGGACCTGCCCGAAAGACCTGGAGAACCTGCCGGCTATCGTCGGCGGGAAGGACATGGATTTCACATACGGTGAGTGCCAGAAGGAAATGGATATGGTGAACAAGGCATTCATCGAAATCATGATTGAGGGGGACGCCAACGGCCGCGGATTCCAGTATCCGATTCCCACCTATTCCATTACGCGCGATTTTGACTGGAGCGAAACGGAGAATAACAAACTGCTCTTTGAAATGACTGCAAAGTACGGCACGCCCTACTTCAGCAACTATATTAACAGCGATATGGAACCAAGCGATGTGCGCAGCATGTGCTGCCGCCTGCGGCTGGATCTGCGGGAGCTTCGCAAGAAGAGCGGCGGATTCTTCGGAAGCGGCGAGAGCACCGGTTCCATCGGCGTTGTGACGATCAACCTGCCGCGCCTGGCATATGAATCGACCAGTGAGCAGGATTTCTACCGCCAGCTGGATCATCTGATGGATATTTCAGCCCGCAGCCTGAAGACAAAGCGCACCGTTATTACGAAACTTCTTGAAGGCGGCCTGTATCCTTATACGAAGCGGTACCTGGGCACCTTTGCCAATCACTTCAGCACGATCGGCCTGGTCGGCATGAATGAGGCAGCGCTGAATGCCTGCTGGCTGAAGAAAGACCTGACCACACCGGAAGCCCAGAAATTTGCGCAGGATGTGCTGAATCACATGCGGGAACGCCTGAGCGACTACCAGGAGCAGTACGGTGACCTTTACAACCTTGAAGCAACGCCGGCAGAATCCACCTCTTACCGTTTTGCCAAGCATGACAAGGAGCAGTATCCGGACATCATTACAGCGAATATGAACGGTACGCCGTACTATACGAATTCCAGCCACCTGCCGGTTGGTTACAGCGAAGATATTTTCTCTGCGCTGGACGTACAGGACGAACTCCAGACGCTTTACACTTCAGGTACGGTGTTCCATGCTTTCCTGGGTGAGAAACTGCCGGACTGGAAAGCGGCAGCGAGCCTTGTACGGAAGATTGCAGAGAATTACAAACTGCCTTATTACACGATGAGCCCCACCTATTCCGTATGCAAGGATCACGGGTACCTGACGGGCGAACAGTATGTATGCCCGCATTGCGGACAGAAGACCGAGGTATACAGCCGCATTACCGGATACTATCGCCCGGTGCAGAACTGGAACGACGGCAAAGCCCAGGAATTCAAGGACAGGAAAGTCTATGATATCGGGCATTCACATCTGACCCATACCGGCCCCGTGGTTGTGCCAGCGGCAGCTGAAACACAGGCGGCACAGGCTCCGGCGGCTCCTGCGGAAGAAAAGAAGCCTGAGCAGACCGGGATGGGGAAAGCGCTCCTGTTTGTAAGCCAGACATGCCCGAACTGCAAACTTGCGATGAATCTCCTGGAGAAGGAAGGATTCCTGTTCAAGAAAGTCGTCGCAACAGAAAATATTGAGCTGACGAACAAGTATGGAATCAAACAGGCGCCGACGCTGGTTGTACTCGGCACCGGCGGCGAGTATACAAAGTTCAAGGGTGTTTCCGAAATCAAAGGAATGCTGACTGCGCGCCAGGCGGTGTAAGACAGCCGATGGCAGGAGCGGCCGGAAACGGCAGCTGGCAGCCAGGTATGGAAAAACAGGGACGCAAAGCGTCCCTGTTTTGGAGGGAAGTATGTTTGATATCATCGTAGTCGGCGGCGGGCCGGCAGGAATGACGGCAGGACTTTATGGACTGAGGAACGGAAAAAGCGTATTGCTTCTGGAAAAGCATGGATTCGGCGGGCAGATCACATACAGCCCGAAGGTTGAAAACTGGCCGGGTACCGTGCAGATGAGCGGCAATGAGTTTGCAGACGCACTTCTGGATCAGGTGATGGCCCAGGGCGCGGAAGTGGACCTGGCGGAGGTGCTGAAGATCGAGGATCGGGGCAGCGTGAAGGCTGTTTATACTGACGACGGCAAGGTTCATGAAGCAAAAACGGTGATTATTGCCACGGGTGTGAAGCACAGGATGCTCGGGCTGCCCGGGGAAAACGAACTGGTCGGCGAGGGAATCAGCTTTTGTGCGGTGTGCGACGGCGATTTCTATACAGGCAAAACCGTTTGTGTAGCCGGCGGCGGAAATTCAGCTCTGCAGGAAGCGATCCTGCTTTCCGGGAAATGCGCAAAAGTCATTATGCTGCAGGATCTGCAGGAGTTTACAGGGGAAAAGAAACTGCAGGATATCCTGTTTGCCAGGGAAAACGTGGAAAAGCGGACCGGTGTGAGGATTACAGCGCTGAATACGGAAGGCGGGGAGCTGAAAAGTGTTACCGTGGAACCGCAGGCCGGCGGAGAACAGGAAACGGTTGGATGCGACGGACTGTTTGTTGCCATCGGCCTGATTCCGGAAAACGAAGCATTCAGGAACCTCGCAGATCTGAACGCGTGGGGATACTTTGACAGCGACGAGGGCTGCTGCACAAAAACACCGGGGGTATTCACAGCGGGTGACTGCCGCAGCAAGAGCGTGCGCCAGCTGACAACTGCAGCCGGTGACGGTGCTGTGGCCGCACTGGCTGCATGCCGCTATATTGACCAG
Organism: uncultured Clostridia bacterium; assembly: GCA_946527725.1. Lineage (GTDB taxonomy): Bacteria > Bacillota > Clostridia > Christensenellales > Aristaeellaceae > Aristaeella. Next base: position 1,556 of record CAMMYM010000003.1, on the reverse strand, counting down.
CAACTGTAACCGGATATCATCCATAAAAGGGCTGTTTCATTGACAGCCCCTTTCTTTACAATACTTTACAGCGTCCATTCCGGGGAGGAGGCACCGCAGTAAGGACAGGTATCGTTCTGCTGTTCATCCCGGAAACTTTTGCCGCAGGCGGAGCAACGGCGGCCGAGGAGATAATCCCTGAAGAGGAAAAGGAGGATATTGGCCATTTCCTCATCGATAAAGCTGCGGTCACTGTCCATGGAATCGAGCCGGCGCATCCATGCAGTGCGGCTGAGGCCGAAGAGGGAAGCTTTTGCCTGGCGCGGGCGGTTATACCGGATGACATCCACAACCGGAACAGGCGCCATCAGATTGAGCGCAAAGGCATCCGCTTCAGCTTCAAGGGCCGGATCAGCGGTGCGGTTGGAGGACATGGCTTCAGGAAAATCCCGGTAGTGATTCATAAAAATGTGGCCAAGCTCATGGAACAGGGCGAAGCGAAGGCGGTCCGCGTCTGTTTCCATATCCCTGAAAACGATACAGAAGGTTGGGTACGAGAGGGTCACGGCGGAAGTCATGCGCAGGGAGTCTGCGATATCGTACGGCACCCAGAGGGGATAATTCTCGATCTGTGACAGCGGAAGCAGCATGATGCCCGCACGGGCGGCCAGGCCAACAGGATCTGCCGGAAGCGAACATACCCCGCAATCCGTAAGGACTGCACAGGCATAACGGATATAGCGGCCGCCCTGGAGCGGTGCATCCATAGAACGCGCCTCCTTCCTTATGCGCATTATGACCGGTGATATGTCAGGCATTCATACGCAGGTATTGTATCACAGACCGCCTGAAACCACAACGATTAGTATACAGGTATCGGAAAGCAGCCGGCGGCGGGGCCTGTGGAGCCGTTTTTCCCGGGCGGCAAAGGACCGTGAGGCTCCGGAATGTTGCAAATAAAGGGCCGGCATGGTATAATCCTGCTGTTCCGCAATCGGAACAAGGATTTTTACGGTACGTAACTGAAAGGAATGATCACCGTCCTATGGGCATATTGTGGTTTGCCCTTATTCTTTGCATATTCCTGTCTGCTTTCTTTTCCGCCACGGAGACGGCTTTTTCCGCTTCCAACCGCGTAAGGCTGAAAACGGTGGAAGGCCCGCGGAAAAAGAAAGCGCAGATTACGCTGGACCTCCTGGAGAAATATGATTCACTGCTGACAACCGTACTGATCGGAAATAACCTGGTCAACATCGCCGGAACGGCAATTGCGACGCTGATTTTTATTCATATTCTGGGCGGGGATTCGGGGGCAACGGTGGCGTCTGTCGTAATGACCGTGCTGGTGCTGTTCCTGGGTGAAGTCGGACCGAAGACCCTGGCCAAACAGCAGCCGGAAAAATTTGCGATGGCTGTCAGCCCGGCGATCCGTGTGCTGGTCGTGCTGCTGAAACCGCTCGATCTCCTGTTCGCCCTGTGGAGGAAGCTGCTGGCCAAGCTGATCAAGCCGGAACCGGAAGAGACCCAGATTGAGGAAGAACTGATGACCATGATCGATGAAGCCCAGACGGAGGGCG
>CAMMYM010000002.1 GCA_946527725.1 uncultured Clostridia bacterium | reverse complement strand
TCGATGAAGCCCAGACGGAGGGCGACATCGAGGAGGATGAGGGTGAGCTGATCCGTTCCGCGATCGAATTCAACGATCAGAACGCGGAGGATATTATGACGCCTCGGGTGGACGTGACTGCTATCGAGGATACAGCGATGCCGGAAGAGGCTGCCGACCTGTTCCGCAAAACCTGGTACAGCCGCATTCCGGTATACCACGAAGACCTGGACCATATTGTAGGGATCCTGAATGAAAAGGATTTTTACAAGATGACGCATGACGGGTATAACCGGATTACAGATATCATGAAAGAACCGGTGTTTGCGCCGGCAAGCCTCTCCATCAGCAATCTGCTGAAAATGTTCCGCAGCGCCAAGACACACCTTGTAATCCTGCTGGATGAATTTGGCGGTACGGAAGGAATCGTGACCATGGAGGATGTGCTTGAAGAGCTCGTGGGTGAAATCTACGATGAGCACGACGAGGTAAACGAGGAAGTTGTCGAGCAGGAAGACGGAACGCTGATTGTGGACGGGAATATGCAGCTGCAGGAGCTCCTGGATAAATATGGCATTGAAAATGAATTCGATGCCGATACGGTAGGCGGCTGGGCAGGAGAGATGCTGGAGAAGGTGCCTGAAATCGGCGACGTGTTCAGCCTTGGCAGGTACCAGTTCACGGTGACGGAGATGGACGGGTTCCGGGTGACCCGGATCCAGGTTACCACTCTCCCGGAAGACAGTGCTGAACCGTCGGAGCAGGTTGAAGAGCCTTCCGAAAAATGATAACGGGCGGTTCAAAAAGGCGGGCTGAAAAAACAGCCCGCCTTTTTGAACCCTCAGCAGCGAAGCCGGCCCTGCTTCATGATTTCCAGCAGCCGTGAATCGTCCCGGGAACCGGAAGCTTCGGGAGGTTCAGACCCATCAGGATCAACCGGTTCCGGGAGGTCCGGCTCAGCCGGAAAGCCGGAACCGCCGGGAAATCCGGGGCGGCTGAACGGACCATGCGGACCGCGCGGAGGCCGCGGGGGCCGCGGCGGAAGCCCGACCGCCATGGATTCCAGGTGATCGCTCAGTTTGTTGCTCAGGGCGCAGAACTGCGCTTTTTCCTCTTCCGTAAAACAGGAGGTTTTCCGGTCAAGATCCCTCTTCCGGGCTTCCTCCATCTGCAAAATCAGGGATTCTCCCTTCGCTGAAAGATCCACACGCTGGATGCGGCGGTCTTCCTCATCGACAGTCCGGGTGATCCAGCCTTTCTCTTCAGCACGGGCAAGCATTTCACTCAGCGAGGAAGGGCGGACATCGAGGAGTTCGCACAGGTCGCGTGATGAAACGCGGCGGTTTTCGGCGATGCAGGCAAGGAGGCGGCCGACCGCGGGCGGAAACGGGTGCTCAGCCGGATCCGGCGGACAGCGGCGCATCGCCCGCGCGAGCTTCAATGCTGCGAGAATAACATTGTTATCGTTGTTCATGATCAGGACTCCTTTCATTAACAGTCGGCCAATCAATTCGGTACCGAACAAAATAATTATATTTCGGTACCGTAATAATGTCAAGATCAAATTGACGATTTCATATTGTTTTGCTACATTAACATCAGGCCTGCCCGATTGCGGAAAGCGGAAATTGCCGGCGGATAAACCGGACTGTGCCTGATGAAAACCGTGCAGGCGGAATGAAGGGAATATCGGATTGAGCGAGGAGAAGACCATGGAAATTCTGTCATATTTCGATTCTGGAAAACCTGAATGGTGGCGGGAGAAAATCAGGGAATCGGACTGGCCTGCAGCACAGTTCCTGCATCGGCTGCTCATGGAAAACCGATTCCATGAATTTGCCGGGGAGAATGCGGATCTGCTCCTGCTGGTTGACGGAAACAGCCTGGTTTCCTTCTGCACGTACGGGGAAAAGGATGGCATTCCTGACACAGGCCTGGCGCCATGGATCGGTTTTGTTTATACATTTCCCCGGTACCGCGGGCAGCGGATGATGGGAAAACTGTTCAGCAGGATCAGGGAAACGGCGCGTGAGAGCGGGCTTGAAGGGGTATATATCTGCACGCGGGAAGAAGGCCTGTATGAAAAATACGGCGCGAAGCCTGTTGCAAAAATGCTTGATTTGCAGGGCGAACCAAGCAGTGTTTTCCGGATGGACACATATGGCTTTGCCGGATGGGAAAGGGCGGATGTCAGGGCGTGTTCAGGTGAATATCCCGGAATTGTGACACCGAAGGACCTTTATAACGCACTCTGGCATGTGTGGAGTGCGGAAACATGTGCGCCGCGGATGAGAACAGACTGGAACGCGGAGAACCGGACGCTGGGGCAGTGCTCTGTAACGGCTTTCCTGGCCCAGGACATCTTCGGCGGGAAGGTATACGGGATCCCGCTGGAGGACGGAGGGTTCCACTGCTACAACGCAGTGGGGGACTGTGTCTTTGACCTGACAAGTGAGCAGTTCCCCGGGAAAAACCTGGAGTACAGTAATCATCCGGAACAATTGCGGAATGAACACTTCCGAAAGGAAGAAAAACGGGTTCGTTACGAAAAACTCAGGGAAAACCTAAAAATGTATACAGTAAGGACAGGGAAAACGGAAGAAGCCTGAAAAAACCGCCCGAAGGCGGTTTTCATCAGAAGAGCCGGGGAAGGAACGAACGGATACAGCGGCGCCATACCGTCCAGTCATGGCCGCCGGGGAATGTTTCCCGGATGATATTCAGGCCGCGGCCGTCAAGCCATGCGTCATCGGCTGCGAAAGCATTGAAATATGTATCTTCCGTACCCATTGCACGGTAGAAAACCCGGAAGGCTTTGTTGAATTCCTCTGGTTTTTCTGCAAGGGCCATGTGTGCCTGCGCATCATCGGAGGGCCAGGGGGCACGCATGAATCCGCTGAAAAGGCCTGCATAACCGAACAGATCCGGATGGGTCAGCGTGGTAATGCTGGTCTGGAAACTGCCCATTGAGAGGCCGGCCATCGCCCGGTTCCATTTATCCGCCAGCACATGGTAGCGAGACTCAACAAAAGGAATCAGGTCTTCGACGACGATTCGCGGGAAAAGCATCCTGTCTGACGGATCACCGGTTTTCCGTGTCATGCCGTTTCCCATAACGATGATCATTTCCTTCATTTTGCCTTCTGCCAGAAGACGGTCGGCGATGCGGCCGGCGTGTCCCTGGTAGATCCATCCGGTTTCATTTTCACCGTAGCCATGCTGCAGGTAAAGGACGGGATAGGCTTTTGCCGGATCCCACGCCGGCGGTGTGTAGATGAGGCAGATTTCATGCTTGCCGGTGACGGAAGAAAGAAAATAGTGCCGGGTAACTGCGCCGTGGGGAACGCCTTCCAGATCGTCCCAGCCAGCCATGTCTTTAACGGGAACATCCACGAAATTCATCGGACGGCAGCAGCCATAACCGATGGGAAGATAGGGACAGAGAACATCCGCGCCATCAATCTTCAGGAAGAAATAGAGGAAACCGGTTCCCATGCTGAAGGTGCCTTCCCAGGCGCCTTCCCCGGCAGGCGCGAGGGGATAGAGCGTACCAAAACGATCGATGGTGACTTCTTTTGCGCCTTTGGCGATGATCCTGAAATGCACCTGCCCGTCCGGAAGAATTTCAGCGAACTGTTCTCCATCCCGGCCCGGCTCACCGGCATAGGGATCAAAGGATACAGAAACATCAAGCGGCCATTGATTTTTCATGACAGGTAACCTCCTGCTTTCTCAGTTATTCCCAACTTTTGTCCGTACAAATGATTGTAGAAGACCCCGGGCAAAAAGTCAAGGGAGGACACATCAAAAAAGAGCTGCAGGAATGAACTGCAGCTCCCGGACAAACTTTTCCGCTCAGCCGTTTCCCCGCTGGAAAGAGAGCCCGTTGCCGGCGTTTTCCTTTTCATCATTCCAAAGGACGTTGCCTTCCCGGTCCATGGTGAACGTGGCAGAACCGTCCTCATAAATGATTTCAAACTCTTCGGAATTCGCGGGTTTGAATTCCTTGTGCCCGAACAGGGAAACCAGGGAGTCCGTTTCCGCATTATAAGAGCAGGGATAATACCATTCTGTGATGCCCTTATCGTTCTCCAGGACAAGAAGGACTTTGTAGCCGGAGTAGATCTCGCCGTCTGTCGATTCCTCCACATCCCAGGTGCAGCTCAGGGTGTAATCATCACAATAGAAATCGTCTTCATACCAGCCGATTTTTTCAAAGGCCATACCGGCTCCGGCATCTTCTTTTTGGTCTTTCCACACCAGGTGCCCTTTTTCATCTACTGTAAAAACGGCTTTTGCTTCGGCGTCCACGATTTCGCTTCCGTTTTCAGAGCGGTTATCATCCAGCGTTATGACGCTCTTCGTGTTTGTTTCAGAATCCACCGATACGAGGGCATTGAGGTCGCTGTCGTGGACACAGGTGTAATTCCAGACCGTAGCGCCGTAACCAAGATCAACGACAACTTCCCAGATGCCGTCACTGCTTGAAATATCAATCCGGATATTTCCGCTTGCCCAGCGGCTGGCGAAAACCTTGGCTGTTTCGGTATCAGGCCCGATGTCTTCGGCTGCGGCGGGAACGAGGACCAGGACCATCATCAGCGCGGTCAGCGCGGCTATCATTTTCTTCATGTCAGGATTCTCCTTTCCGGTTCTTCCGGATGATGACACTGCGGAACCGAATCCGGATCCTGCAGATCATACACCTTCTTTCTTTATACGCCGACACACAGATTTTGTCAAGAAAATGTAACAATTCTGTCCGAGCTCTGTTACATTCTGGCGGTGAAAACGGTGCCGGCTTGACTGCCCCATTTACCCTGCGGTAAAATATGCAAAAAAACGGGAGGAAGGGCTATGATTTCAACAAAAGGACGCTATGCACTGCGGGTAATGATTGACCTGGCAAAGCAACAGGCGGGCAGTCCCATCCCTCTGAAGGAGATCGCCGACAGGCAGGGGATCTCAAAGAAGTATCTTGAAATCATTATGAAAGCACTTGTAGAGGGGAAGCTTGTAAAGGGCTCCAGCGGCAAAGGTGGCGGCTATGTGCTGCTGCGCAGTCCGGAGGAGTATTCTGTCGGGGAGATCGTCGAGCTGATGGAAGGAACACTGGCTCCGGTGGCCTGCCTTCAGGAAGGGTCGGAACCTTGCCCCCGGCATGATGCCTGCGCAACAATCGGACTGTGGTCAGAACTGGACAGGCTGGTGCACGATTTCCTCTTCAGCAGGAAGCTGTCAGAGTTAATCGGCCCTGAAGGGGAACAGGGAATCCGGACGGGGAGGATGCTGCATGAACATTGACCGTATCAGGGAAATGGAGGGGTACCTGAATGAGTGTTCCGCGGCAACGCGTGACCTGACGGCCCAGCTGCAGCGGACAGACGCGCTGGCGGAAAAGATGACAAAGCTTTTTTCCTATTACGGCAGTGAAGCCTGGTATGAGGACAGGGAGGGAGAAATTCCCGGGAATATTCCGGCCGGAGTCCTTTCGGAAGACCTTGTTTATGATGAAATCACTGCGGTTCGGGATGCAGCGTTCCATATGCTCGAGCTGGCGGCGGATATCCTGAAAAACAGGGTTTGACGGCTGAGGAGGACAAAATGACCTTCAGTTTTCTTTTTATACTGAACAGCATTCTTTTTGGAATTGGCCTGGCAATGGACGCGTTTTCTGTTTCGGTGGCGAACGGACTGAACGATCCGGATATGCCAACACCGAGGCTGGTAACGATTGCCGGAACATTCGGGCTGTTTCAGACAGCCATGCCGCTGCTGGGCTGGTTTTGTGTCCATACCATCGCAGAAACGTTCAGGGCATGCCAACGGTATATTCCGTGGGTTGCGCTGGCCCTGCTTTTATATATCGGCGGAAAGATGATCCTGGAAGGAATCCGAAACAGGGGAGAGGAAAAAGAAAGCCTCCGTGGAAGCGCACTGTTTCTCCAGGGAGTCGCAACTTCCATTGATGCACTTTCAGTCGGCTTCACCATTGCTGAATACACATTTGTTTTCGCCCTGACGGAGTCACTGATCATTGGCGGAGTTACATTCGGATTATGCGCCGCGGGCATCAGGCTGGGCGGAAAGGTCGGGGAAAAGCTTTCCGGAAAGGCGACGGTGGTCGGAGGCATCATCCTGGTCCTGATCGGATTGGAAATCTTTGTGACCGGAGTTTTATGAACCGCCGGAACGGCCGGAGAAGCCGGCAGTTTCCGATTCCGGTATCGCGGTGTTCCGGCGGAAGCTTCCGGCATGGCTTTCAGACAGGAGAAACGGAGGGCGCTCAACGTATGAAGTCCGGAAAAGCCTTATTTGCGGTTGTTATCTGCCTTGCGCTTGCGATCAGCTTTAAAGCCGGGTGTGAACAGCCTGCGGTGCCTGAAAGCGCACTCATCGAACAGATTGTGACATCGTATGCCTCATCGGGGGAGAAGGATGTGCAGGGGCTTGCCCAGCTGTCTGTTTATTATCCTGCAGCAGGAGATCAATGGGAGAGAATTATGGAACTCTGGGAAACGCCCTTTACAATCAGCAGCATGCTCCCGGAAGGACTCCCTGAAGATGACAGCCTGTGCATTGTCGTACTCGGTTATCAGCTGAATCCTGACGGAACAATGCGGGAAGAACTCATCGGCCGGCTGGAAGTCGCGCTCACGGCTTCGAAACAATACCCGCATGCAATGATTGCATGTACCGGCGGAGGAACCGCTGCCGGTGATCCGGCTGCGACGGAAGCGGGGAAGATGGCGGAATGGCTGATGGCGCAGCATGTTGAACCGGACAGGCTGATCGTAGAGGACCGTTCCATGACAACCGTACAGAATGCAGTGTTCACCCTTGATTTGCTGGGGGAGTCCTATCCGAATATAAACACGATCGTTATTGTTACCAGCGATTATCATATAGAAACCGGCTGCATCCTGTTCGGAGCTGAAGCAATCCTCAGGAATCTTGACATCATTGTCGGCGGCAATGCTGCCTATGACGCGCCGAAAGGCAGCTTTTCCAGGATGGCCCTGGCACATGCGCTGATGAGGCTTCCGCGTGAAACAGCAGCGCGTGATACCGGAATTCCGGATCCTGCAGGGAGGTGAGCCAGACGGGCCGCAAAAGAATCTTTCTTATCCTGCAAACCGCCTGCTGCATCCTCCTGGCGGTGCTTCTTGCCGCCGGCGCAGTGGAAATCTGGACAGACGGATCGGCACGCAAAATCCTGAATCCGCTGGCAGGCGTCTATACACCGGATGCGGTCGCGGAGAAACTTGGCATGCTCCTCCCCCTTTTTCTTGTGTCTGCCCTTCTCGCGGTGCTGTGTGCGGTTTTTCGCGTAAGGGACGAAACGTATGAAAAACCGGCCGGAAAGCTTTTCCGGATCAAGCAGGGCCACAGGCTGAAACACACAGGACTGATACAGGCAGTTCTCGTCGCCGCAGCTGCCGCACTGATCATTGCGGGGATCCTGAACGGAAGCGCCCGTGATGTCCTGATTAAAGCCATTCATATCTGTACGGAGTGTATCGGCCTTGGATAGAAAAGATACGGTGAGGATTATTCCCGGGAAGGACCGCCGTCCGGCGACACGGCGCATGGTCCAGCTTTATGCAGCCCTGCTGCATAATGCATACCTGAGAGGGTTTATTGACGGAAAGATCTATGAGGGTAACGCAAAGTACTTCTGCAGCCCCGGGCTGAACTGTTATTCCTGCCCCGGAGCGGTCGGCTCCTGCCCGCTTGGCGCGCTCCAGAACGCACTTTCGTCTGCAGGCCACAGGGCCGGGTGGTATATACTCGGGATCATTCTGCTATACGGTATTATCCTGGGGAGAACGGTCTGCGGGTGGCTTTGCCCGTTCGGCCTGATCCAGGAACTGCTGCACCGTATTCCGACACTGAAGATCCGGAAGGGCAGGATGACCCGGGCCCTGTCATGGGCCAAATATATCATCCTCGCAGTTTTCGTGATTGCCATTCCCCTGTATTATGCACTGGCCAGGGATTTACCGTATCCGGGATTCTGCAAGTTTATCTGCCCTGCGGGAACCCTGGAAGGGGCCGCAGGACATCTTGCGCATCCGGGCAATGCTTCAATGTATGGAATGCTCGGACTTCTCTTTACCCGGAAATGGGTGATCCTGGCGGCAACAGGCCTGTTATGCGTTTTTTGCTACCGGGGTTTTTGCCGGTTTATCTGCCCGCTCGGCGCCCTTTACAGTTTATTCAACCGTTTCAGCATGATCGGGGTCAGGGTGGACACAGCACGCTGCAACGGCTGCGGCGCCTGCGTACACCGCTGCGGTATGGATGTCAGGCACGTGGGTGACCATGAGTGCATCCATTGCGGGGAGTGCATGAAATACTGCCCGCAGGGTGCAATCTCCCTGAAAGCCGGGAAAATCACCCTGAAGGCACCCGACGCAGATATTCGCACTATGGGGGAGAACACAAGGAAAAGATACCGGCAGCGGAAACGGATCCTGTGGGCTGCTGCGCTGGCGGTGATGGGTTTTGCCCTGGTCTGGTTCAACTTCCTTGATCCTTCGATCCGGAACGAAGGACTTTCCGAAGGGCAGATGCAGGCTGAAGAGAACTGGCAAAGCGATGCCGCCGCCGGCTATGAGGAAGGCATGGTACCTGGCGATTTTTCGCTGGAATGCTATGACGGCTCCACCTTCCGCCTGTCAGATACCCGAGGAAAGGTAACCGTCATCAACCGCTGGGCAACCTGGTGCGCGCCGTGCATCAGGGAACTCCCGTACTTCAACGACCTGTACCGGGCCCATGCGGGCGATATCGCAATGATTGTGATCCACCCGTCCCTGGTTGTGGAGGATCCGGAGGCGTTCGTGGCAGGGCTTGGCCTTGATGTTCCATGCGCAACAGACCTGGAAGGCGATCCTGTGAAAGAGATGATCGGCGGAACAGCCACCTTGCCCCAGACTGTTGTACTGAACCGGCGCGGGGAAGTGGTTTACAACAGTGTTCAGTCAGTTACACCGGAAGTGCTCGAAGCGCTTTACCTCAAGGCAGCGGAACAATAATGCCGCCGCGGAGATCCGGAAAAAGACGCCGTCCCTGCGCCGGCAACGCAGCCGCAGGATGAATCAATGGATTATGTCAGTTTTTATCAGTCTCCCGCCGGAGATATGATGATGGCCAGCAGCGGCAGCGCTTTATCGGGATTGTGGTTCAGCGGACAGAAGTACTTCGCTGAAACACTTCACGCAGATCATAAGGAACGGCAGCTTCCTGTATTTGATGAAACAAAACGCTGGCTGGATACCTATTTCAGCGGCAGGGAGCCGGACTTTACACCGCCGCTGGACATGCGGGCCACGGCATTTCGCAGGGCTGTGTGGGAAATCCTGCTGACGATCCCTTACGGCCGGACAGCGACATACGGGGAAATCGCAAAAAAGGTTACAGGCAGCACAGGCACCGGCCGTATGGCTGCCAGGGCTGTCGGCGGTGCTGTAGGGCATAATGCGATCCTGCTGATTATTCCATGCCACAGGGTCATCGGGTCTGACGGGAACCTGACAGGATATGCAGGGGGAATCGAAAGAAAAATCCGCCTCCTGGAGATGGAACAGGTCCATTTCCGGGCTGATGGAAACAGCGGATTCAGCAAAGGGAGATAGGGGAAAGATACCATTTTATTTTTCGGCGAGACGGCTGACTGTTTCGCAGAAATCCGGCATAACCTGTTTCATCCGGACGAATCTGCCGCCGCGGTTAAGGAAAACATGCTGTGATGTACCGGTAAAGACCTGTTCACTGCCCAGACGCATATCATATGCCAGGGAGATGACTACACCGTTGAAATCTGTGATCCGGACAGTAATCTCCACCTCATCACCGAACGTGCAAGGCTTCAGGTAATTCGCCTGCAGGCTTTTTACCGGCGACAGGATACCTTCCGCTTCCATCCGTTTATAGGGAAAGCCGATCTGATCCATAAAATCTATCCGGGCTTCTTCCATCCATCGGATATAGTTTGCGTGGTGTGTAACGCCCATCATGTCTGTTTCGTAATACTGAACCTTGTGCTTCATGCTGCAAGCCTTCTTTCATCGCTGCCGGTAACCGCGTTTCCCCGTTATTATCCATGATCAGCTGCGCGATTGCAAGGAACAAATGCCGCCATTCTACGAAACGTAGGTTGCGTACTGCCGGGATGCCTGTTATGTTATGACGGAAGGGAGCTGATACGGATGGACCGCTACGTTACCGGGGCAACCATCAAAGTATTGCGTGAAACGCAGCAGATGACACAGGCTGAACTGGCAGCGAAACTGTGTGTGAGTGATAAGGCTGTATCGAAGTGGGAGAACGGCCGCGGATTCCCGGATATTTCCCTGATCGAACCCCTCGGTGCCGCACTGCATGTTTCCGTCCCTGAACTCCTCTGCGGTGAGACCGTTGTAAACACGAACCGTGCTGCAAATATGCTCAAAAGCAGGTTTTACGCATGCCCGGTATGCGGAAACGTTGTTTTCGCGAGGGGGGACGCGATGATTTCATGCTGCGGGATCCGCCTTCCCGCCCTGGACGCGGAGGAACCGGACCGGCAGCACAGGGCGGTTATACAGGAGGCGGAGGATGAGATTTATGTTATTGCCGATCACCCTATGAGCAAGGAACACTATTTATCCTTTGTTTCTTACGTGACCGCAGACCGCTGTGAAACTGCGGCACTGTACCCGGAGGGAAGCACGGGGGCACGCTTTTTCTGGCGGGGAAACGGCTGGCTGTATGTTTACTGCAATCAGCATGGCCTGTTCAGGCAGAGGATCGAGCGGGAAATGCTGAACCAACCGAACCGTTGATTGTTTCACATGCTTTTGTTGCTTTATGCTGATTGCCGCGCTGTGCCAATCCTTACCAGGGATATGCTTCCCCGGTATGGGTGATGAACACGGGGCCGTCTTTGTCATGCCTTTTTGTTTCGAACAGGCAGCGCAGCGTTTCCGCGTGTTCATACGGATCAAGAGGGGCTTCATGGTTGCCGGGGTTTGTTCTCATCCAGCCCGGGTGCAGACAGATGATGTTGATGTCCGGGTCATTTTTGAAATAATTATGCATCGTCATGGTCAGCATATTCAGGGCTGCTTTTTCTGTGCCGTAATCGAGGTAAATAGCGCCTGACCAGATTAAAACCCAGGGCATAAGGTCTGCCGGTACCGGTGATCAATACTGTTTGCGGCATTTTGAGCTGCCTCTTTGAATATTTGTCTTTGTTTCCATAACTGTGATACATATTTTAGACCCTAAAGCCCACTCTATGTTAAGGAATCAAGGAAATAAAATACCGGGCCGGTATGCCGGGCCCGGTAGAATCCACGGAATGCTTCTTTGCCGGCGGAGGGGAAAGGTCAGAGGAACCGGACTGTTTCATCCAGGCCCTTTCGGGGCTTCACAGAGGGTGCTTCATTTCCTTTTCCGACTGCGATGACTGACATGATCTCTTCATTTTCAGGTATACCCAGTTTTGCGCGGAGGACACCCGCATCCCTGATTCCCATGATCAGCGTATCGTAACCTGCGTTTTTTGCAGCAAGGATCAGGTAAGCGTCATGAAGGCCAAGGTCATACGCGCCCCATCCGTTTCCGATCTCATTGACAGGGGAGCCATTGGCAAAACCGACGATATTCCGTACAAAAGTGGTCACGATGAGCGCAGCGTGCGCGGAACTGTTCCGGTTGAATTCCGGCAGGGCGGAAACGCGGAGTTCGTCCAGGCTTTCTGCTGATTCAACAACATAGCAGCGGGACGTTTGCTGGTTTTTCCAGGAAGGAGCCTGCTGTGCCTGGCGCAGGATCGCTTCAAGGGCTTCATGCCCGATGGGTGAATCATATTTCCGGACGCTTCTGCGTGCAGTGATCAATTCCTGAAAATCCATTGAATCACACTCCTGTTCTGTATATCAAAAGGAATGGGCAATATCGGGTATCATGCTCAGTAGTTTTCCGCGTTGACCTCGAAATAGCTTTGCGGATGGGCGCAAACGGGGCAGATTTCCGGTGCGCTGGTACCTACGACAATATGGCCGCAGTTACGGCATTCCCAAACCTTTACTTCGCTCTTCGCAAATACTTCCTGCATTTCGACGTTCTTCAGCAGCGCGCGATAGCGCTCTTCATGATGCTTTTCAATCGCTGCTACCATACGGAATTTCGCGGCCAGATCAGCGAAGCCTTCCTGTTCGGCAGTGGCGGCAAAACCTTCGTACATATCCGTCCACTCAAAGTTTTCGCCTTCCGCGGCTGCGGCAAGGTTTTCCGCAGTATCTCCGATGCCGTTCAGTTCTTTGAACCACATCTTTGCGTGTTCCTTTTCATTGTCGGCTGTTTTCAGGAACAGGGCCGCAATCTGTTCAAAACCATCCTTCTTTGCCCTGGACGCGAAATAGGTGTACTTATTCCTGGCCTGGGATTCACCGGCAAAGGCAGCTTCAAGATTCTTTTCTGTCTGCGTGCCGGCATAGGGATTCTTTTTTTGCTTATCCATTTTGATGATACCTCCTTAATATGCAAATTTTGTGCATGCCTGAATCATAAACAATCAGGGCTGGATGTCAAGAGGGAATGACGGGATACGGGCTGTCAAATGACGCTTCGGCTTTTTTCACAGCATCTTCCAGCGCCATACCGGCAAATTCCTGCGCTCCCAGGTAACGGCCGGATTTCCTGTCGTCAACAAATACACCTACGACGATGCCGGGGATTGCGGTTTCCGGGGCATTTGGTGCGTGCGGCCCGCCGAGGTCTGTCCTGCACCAGCCCGGATCTGTCAGGTTGATGAGGACATCTGTCCCATTCACTTTTGAGCCCAGGTCAATTGTGATTTTATCAAGCGCGGCTTTGCTGGCGGAATAGCCTGCCTGGCAGACATCCAGCGCAATACCGCTGGTGGTGTTCAGGATACGGCCTGTTCCCTTTTTTATCATTTTTGGAAGAAAGTGATAGCAGATCATCGCCGGGGCGATGGTATTAACCCGGAAACTGGTCTCAAAATCGGAGACCGGGGTTGAAAAATAATCGGTCCGATAAGCAACCTGAAGGCCTGCATTATTCAGGACGATATCGACATCTATCCCAAGGCGGTCGATTTGATCCAGCATCCGGACGACAGCATCCGGATCGTTCAGGTCAGCTTCCACGTCACAGGCGGAAACGCCCATGGCACGTATTTCCGACAGCATTTTTGCAGTGTGGGAAAGTGACCTGCTGTGAAGGATCAGGTTGCATCCCTGCCCTGCAAGAAACCTGGCGGCCAGGCTGCCGATACCTCTTGCTGCACCGGTGACCAGCGCCCATCTTCCGCGTACATCGTACATAATCAGTTCCTCCTGTATCCCCCAAATTATGATATTATTCTACAATCCGCAGGCCTTTGATTCTGCCAGTTTTTTGTTGTTGAACACCTATGTTTTGCTGTAATGCCCGGTTTTATGCATAAGGAGTACGAAAACCTTCCCCTGCGCATACCCGGCGGATTGCGCCATGCATGTACGGCCTGCGGAAGGAAACCGGCAGGATGGAAATAATGAAGGCCGGCAGCCCTGCAAGGGTATCATTCTTCTTCATTCTGCCGCCGGATTTCGCTGCTGAGCCATGAATTATATCCGTATTGTGCTTCACGTGCCGTTTTCTTTTCGCGCCATGCATCGATTTCCGCACAGATTGCGAGCATTTCATCAACGATCATTTCCACCGACCCGGGACGCGCATGGCAGAGATAAGCACTCATCCGGTCAATCGCCCTGGGACTTCCCAGCTGTTTTGCCAGCAGGTCAGCAAATTCAGCCGGATACCCAAGGGAGGATACTGCTGCCGCCAGTTCATTCCTTGACCTGGCCCATTCTTTCTGATTCGGTGTCATACGCGGCTCTCTTTCATCCGGCGGCGCCGGCAGAAGCGTGTCATGATATGGACAGCCCGGCCATGCCGGCAGGCTCCGGTCAGCCCGGCTGGCATCCAAGCCTGCGGTCTGCCTGTGCCTGAAGTGATTCGGGAGGCATTTCCATGACCTCAATTTGGGTTCCGTCCGGATCATGGGTCCAGAACATCCAGCACATGGATCTTCCCCTTTTGATTTCCGAATCCAATGGACCTCCGGCTTTCCGGACAGACTCATAGGAGCGGTGAATGTCCTTTGTCATCAGGCAAAGATGGCAGAATCCGATGACGTCAGGTCCGGACATCCCATTCCGTGAACCGTCGGAAAAAAGCTCAAGATACTGCCCGGGCGCAAGGTACAGGTACGCCGTGGACAGCGAACCGTCTTCCCGGTACATGCGGAAAGCCTCCCGCAGCCCAAGAACGCGGGTGTAATACAAAATGCTGTCCTCCATGCTGCGCGTGCGGATTGCCACATGGCTCAATCCGGCAACTGCCGGATACCCTTGTGTTTCCATAAAGCACCTCCTCCGGAAGAATTACAGGTTTATGATTCGCGGTCCGGCGGGAAGAATCCTGTCACGATCTTTCATGCGCGTATCTGCCGGAGCATGCTTATCCGCCGGTGAACGGCGGCGGCTTAACCGGGCCGGCCGGTACGGGACCGGAAAAAAGGGCACTGTCAAAACCCATCGGAATATGGTATCATTGAACATACCGTCCCGATTGCTTTGTGCATGTTCTGCCGGCTGCCCGGCAGGCTTCGCGGAACAGCAAACGGATGTCCTTTACGCCTGGCGCACAGGGCCTGCCCTCTGCAGGAACCGAAAAAAGAGCGGGAACGCGGTGACCGCATCCGGGCCGGGCACACGGGATTCAGGGAGGAAAATATGAAAACAGCTATTGTTTATTATTCAAAGCACCATGGGAATACAAAAAAGCTGCTGGATGCCATCGCAGCAAAAAACGAAGTAACCCTGATTGATGTTACAGAACACCGATCGGCTGAATTGTCCGGTTATGACCGTATCGGTTTTGCATCCGGCATTTATTACAACAGTTTTGCAAAACAGCTGCTGTCCTTTGCGCAGGAGCATCTGCCGGAGAACAAAGATGTATTCTATATTTTTACCCACGGGGCGCCCAAGGGCTTCCTTCCGGCAGCCATTCGCAGAATTGCAGAACAGAAGCATTGCAAAGAGCTTGGTTTCTACCACTGCACCGGTTTTGATACATTCGGGCCGTTCAGGCTGGTCGGCGGCATTGCCAAGGGCCATCCGAACGAAGAGGAAATCAACGCGGCGGCTGCATTTTACCGGAAGCTATGAAGATTATGGTCAGCGCCTGCCTGCTGGGCGAAAACTGCAAATACAACGGCGGCAACAACCGAAATCAGGACCTCCTCCGCATGCTTGCGAACCACATCGTCATTCCGGTTTGCCCTGAAGTGCTCGGCGGATTGCCTACACCGCGCGTACCCGCAGAGATTGTGGACGGTATTGTTATGAACCGTGACGGAGTATCTGTGGATTCCGCATTCCGAAGGGGCGCAGAGAAAGCAACGGCGCTTGCGATACAGGAGCAGCCGGACCTGATAATCCTGCAGCCGCGCAGTCCAAGCTGCGGCGTAAACCAGATTTATGACGGAACTTTTTCCGGGAAGCGGATCCGGGGCAGCGGCATATTTGCAGAACAGGCCAGGCAAGCCGGCTTCCATGTGATGGATGCGGAGGATGTTTGCCGGCATATCAGCAACGGGCATACTCCGGAGAAATCACTGCCCTTCCGGGCATGCCAGCCAAACCCCGGACAGGACAGAAAAGGATGAGAACGGAGTGTGCGCGATGGCTGCCAGGATACGTATTGCAGATACTACCCGGGAAGAACGGGAACAGATTGTCGCAGAATCGATTGGAAACCTATCGGGCCTCTGCGACGGATGCAGCCCGGGAATCATTGAGATGTACCAGGACTATATTGACGGCCGGAAAGAACTCCGGGAGGTTAATGCGGCGTTCAATGCCCGGTATATCTCGGGGATGCAGGGCCCGGAACGAAACAGCTGCGCGGCAGACGGAGACTAGAATGACGGGAAGGCTGCCGGCCGCGGACAGCCGCGGGCTTTCAGGGGCCGGAAAACAGTGACGCCAGTATGGAGGAAGCAATCATGCAGAAGAATTACCGGAAAACACTGAATGCATGTTATCTTGGATTTATCACCCAGGCCATTACCGCCAATTTCGCGCCGCTTCTGTTTTTGAAGTTTCATATGGATTACCATATTCCAATGGGACAGATCGCATTGATCCCGACAGCTTTTTTCCTGACGCAGCTGCTGGTTGATGTTTTCTGTGCCAGGTTTGTGGATGCCATCGGATACCGGCGCAGCGTAGTGATCTCTGAGATTGCCAGCGGCCTGGGGCTTGCGGGGCTGGCAGTGATTCCGGACCTTTTTTCCAGTCCGTTTACCGGGATTCTCATCTGCGTGGTTATCTATGCGATCGGCAGCGGGCTGATCGAGGTGGTGGTCAGCCCGATTGTGGAAGCATGTCCATTTGAACATAAGGATGCGGTCATGAGCCTGCTTCATTCATTTTATTGCTGGGGTTCTGTGGGTGTTATCCTGGTGTCAACGGTTTTCTTTGCGGTATTCGGTATCGAATCCTGGAGGATCCTTGCCTGCGCATGGGCACTCATTCCGTTGTTCAATATCTGGAATTTCGCCACCTGCCCGATTGAACGGCTGACAGAGGAAGGGAAAGGAATGACGATCGGTGCCCTTTTCAAAACGCCGCTGTTCTGGCTGGCGATCGTGCTGATGATTTGTGCCGGGGCATCTGAGCTGTCTATGGCCCAATGGGCGTCTGCATATACTGAAGCAGCCCTTGGCTTTTCCAAGACTGTCGGCGACCTGTCCGGTCCGTGCCTGTTTGCCGTCACAATGGGGATATCCCGGGTGATTTACGGAAAACACGGTGCAAAGATGAATCTCCGGAATTATATGATTGGTTCCGGCATCCTGTGCCTGTGCTGTTACCTGCTCGCTTCCCTTTCCGCAAACCCGGTTCCCGGGCTGATCGGTTGTATTTTCTGCGGGTTTTCTGTCGGTATCATGTGGCCCGGAACCATCAGCATTGTTTCTCCGCGCCTGCCGCAGGGCGGTACGGCACTGTTTGCGTTGCTGGCAATGGCCGGAGACCTGGGCGGGGCTTTTGGGCCGAGCCTTGTGGGTACAGTTACCCAGCAAACAGGGGACAACCTGCAGGCGGGAATGCTTGTCGGCAGTATATTTCCTATGGCGCTGGTCGTTGCCCTGCTGCTGCTGAACAAACAGCGTTTCAGGAAAGATATCCGGAGCTGAAGCAGGAGTATTCCTGCCGGGCGGAAGATGCCAGGATTGTATCGGGCCGGACAGCCGCCGGATACCGACCTGCCGGGATCGCACCATTTGCATTTCGCGCGCGGCCGCGTTTCCTGCGTCGGCGCAAAGGCGAAACAAGGAATCATGGGCAGTTATGCTTTGCTGCCTTTTTCCAATTCAGGAGAATGACAGCGGAAAGAATCAGCAGGATACCGCAGCCGGATATCAAAGTAAGCTGTTCAGAGAAGAAAAGAATCCCAACCAGTGTTGCCACCAGCGGTTCAATCGTGGCAATGATGCCCGCCCGGCTTGCTTCCACGGTGCGCAGGCCGAGCGTATAAGCCAGGAACGGAATCACCGCTGTAACCAAAGCAGTCAGGAAGCAGAAGCCCAGAAGCAGTATCGGATCCTGTGCGGATGAAAACCTTGAGACCATGTCCGCGGGGGAGCAGATCAGCCATGAACCGGCAGCCGCAAACAAAAAGGTATATGTTGTGACGGTATAGGGAGAATACCTGCGCAGTGCGACAGTTCCAAGGATGCTGTACAAACCGTACCCGATTCCGGAACCGAGGCCTGTTAGCAGGCCGGCTGCCGTAATCCCTTCTCCGGAGATTCCGGAGACCAGGATACAGCCGGCAAAGGCAAGTCCCAGCGCAAGCAGTTTTTTCCCGTTCAGCTTTTCATGGAAAAACAATACTGACATCAGCATAATCCAGATCGGTGAAGTATACAGCAGGATCGCTGCAGCAGACAGCGGCATCATTGTAATCGCCGTAAAATAACAGACTGTGAAAAACAGGATACTTCCGAATCCAAGGCCAAAGAACAAAGGCAGGTCCCGCAGCGCAATCCTGAAACCGGAACGGTTCTTCACGAGCAAAAGGATACTGAAAAACAGCGCGGCCAGGGAAACACGGATTGAAACAATCTGGGCGGAACTGAAACCAATGGCTGTAAGTTTCCTGACAAAAATGCCCATACTGCCCCAGAAGCATCCTGCGAGAACAATCAGCACCGGGCCGGTGCCATACCTGCTTTTTTCCATCCTGTACCTCCTCCGGGACCGTTTTCACCGTTTCATCATATTATAGTAGCACGGATCTGTGTCTTTCAAAAGTTTTTAAGCAGGAGCCGGAAAACCGGCGCAGATCCGGAACCTATGGCAGGGAAAACAATCTTCCCGGCCGCGGGAATCCGGGTACAGGCTGCCATGAAGGCAGCCGGATTTTGACAAGCCGGTATGCTGAAGGGGAAGCTATCCCGCTGAAAAGTATGCCGGAAAAGGGATTGACAAAACGAAATATAAACGATACAAAAAATGTATCAAATATAGAATCGGGATGTCCGGGATGCGGCTGCAGCCGCCCTGTTAACCGGCAGCTACGAAGAACAGGGGGAAGATTTATGTTCAGGCCTATGAGGCGTTTCCGGCAGCAGATCAGTGAGGAGGAATGCATCCGGATCCTGCAGGAGGAAAAACGCGGCGTGCTTTCCGTGTCCGGGGAGGACGGATATCCTTACGGAATTCCCATGAACCATTGGTTTAACCCCGAAGACGGAAAGCTGTATTTCCACGGCGCGAAGGAAGGCCACAAGCTGGACGCGGTCCGAAAGGACAACCGGGTCAGTTATTGCATCTGGGACGCCGGGTACCGGGAAGAAGGCGAATGGGCATGGCATGTAAAAAGTGTCGTTGTTTTCGGGAGGATCAGCCCGGTCACCGATGCGGAAAAATCAAAGCTGGTCTGTACCAGCCTCTGCCGGAAGTTCACCGACGACGAGGCATATATCCGGCGCGAGATTGAGAACGCCCTTCCCAGGGTACAATGCCTGGAACTGACCATCGATCATATGACCGGAAAACTGGTCAGCGAATCATAAATCCGGGGCGGCCGCGCATGCCGGCACAGTCCGGGCATTCGGACCGGACCGGTGATCTGGCGGAAGAGAAGCGGGAAGGAAGGTGAACAGTGTGAAACAGTATCCTGCAACCGAGACTGTGACCGTGAACGGAATCATACTGCATTATGCCGTTGCAGGAGAAGGCGCGCCTGTTATCCTTCTTCATGGAAACGGTGAAGACCATACCATCTTCAGCGTGGAAACGGAGCAGCTTGTTGCTGCCGGATACAAGGTCTTTGCTCCGGACACCAGGGGCCATGGGGCCAATGCGCCCCTGCCGGAATATCACTATGCTGATATGGCGGAGGACATCTATGGGTTCATCCGAACCCTGGACCTTACAAGGCCTGTTATCTTCGGCCACAGTGACGGCGGAATCACAGCCCTGCTGCTGGAAATCCGGCATCCGGGCACCGTGGGAGCCCTGGCGGCAAGCGGAGCCAATCTGTCGCCGCAGGGACTGTCCCCGTCCTTCCTTGCTGAGTGCGCAGCCGTGAATGAAAAGCATCCGGATCCGCTGACAACCCTGATGCTGGAGGAACCGCGGATTGATCCGGAAGACCTGAAAGGGATCCGGATTCCCGTCCTTGTTACGGCGGGCGAACATGACCTGGTCCTCCGCACTGAAACCGCGAAGATCGCCGCGGCGATCCCGGATGCCGAAATGACGGTTGTGAAAGGCGCCGACCACGGCAGTTATATTGTCGGCAGTGAAATCATGGGAAACCTTCTCCTCGATTTCCTGAAACGGAGAATGTAGTCATGCCGGAAGTGCGGGAAACACGTTATTTCCATACATAATCGATCAATGAAAAATACGGAGGTTGAATATGAAATACAGATGCCTTGGGAAAACCGGATTGCAGGTCAGTGAAATCGGCTTCGGCGGTGAATGGCTGGAGCGGCACCCGGAAAGTGAATCCGTTGCATTGATGAAATATGCCCATACCATGGGAATCAACATCATTGACTGCTGGATGCCTGATCCGAAATCCAGGGATATCATCGGCCGGGCCATTGCAGAGGATCGTGCCGGGTGGTACGTCCAGGGGCATATTGGCTCCACATACCAGAACGGGCAGTATACCCGGACGAGGGATGTTGAACAGTGCAGGATTGCTTTTGAGGATCTGCTGGCGCGGCTGAAGACGAATTATATTGACCTGGGCATGATCCATTATGTAGACCTTGAAAGCGACTGGGATACTGTTTCACAATCAGGGCCTTACCTGGATTATGTTATGGAACTGAAGAAACAGGGAAAGATCCGGCATATCGGATTATCCACCCATAATCCGGCCATAGCCATCAAAGCAGCGGAAAGCGGACTGGCGGAGATGATCCTTTTCAGCGTCAATCCTGCCTTTGATCTGATGCCGCCGACAGACAATATCGAGAACTATTTTGCGGACACCTATGCGGACGGCCTGAACGGTGTGGATCCTGTCCGGATTCGCATGTATAAAATCTGTGAGCAGCAAAATGTCGGTATCACCTGTATGAAACCTTTCGCCGGCGGCCGCCTGTTTGACGCAAAGCGTTCTCCTTTCGGCGTGGCGCTGACGCCGGTTCAGTGTATCCATTACGCACTGACAAAGCCGGGGGTGGTTTCAGTTCTCTGCGGCTATGACACAACCGAACAAATCGACGCTGCGGTGGCTTACGAAACAGCTGCAGACAATGAAAAAGATTATGCCACAGTACTGGCCGGTGCACCGCAGCATACTTTTTCCGGCGGAGAATGCACTTACTGCGGTCATTGCAAACCCTGCCCCGCGGACATTGACATTGCCATGGTGAATAAGCTTTATGATCTTGCCGTCATGCAGCCGGAAGTACCGGCATCTGTCAAACAGCATTATCTTTCCCTGGAACACCATGCCAAAGAGTGCATCGGCTGCCGCGGCTGCGAAAGCCGCTGCCCGTTCAGTGTCAAGGTGGCGGACAGAATGACAAGGACAGCGGAATTGTTTGGAGAATGACCGCACAGCTGTTTTCATCGTGAAATGTTTCGGGGATCTAAAACAATCCGCTGAAATCAGGGAGGAAACATGGATCACTGGCTGGAAACGAAACAGCTGCAGGTACATTTTGTATCAGCGGCCGGAGTCGTATATAAAGGCGATAAAGTGTTGCTGATCCGCACAGCCAGGAGAGGCTGGGAGTATCCCGGAGGTATTGTTGAACAGGGCGAAGCAATCCTGGACGCGCTGAAACGGGAAATCCTGGAAGAAAGCGGAATCATTGCTGAGCCGGAATGCATGACGGGACTCTGCCAAAATCTTGTAAAAAGGGATGGATACGGACCGTTTGAGGGGATGATCCTGCCTACGACAGCCATTTTTGTATTCAGATGCAAGTATATTGGCGGGAAACCCACTGCATCAGACGAAAGCCTGGAAGCCGGCTGGTTTACGCCTGATGAGGCAATGAAAATGATCACACAGCCGCACTTCCGGAAGGCCTTTGCGGATGCCCACCGGCATGATGGCAAACAGCATTTCGGCACTTTCAAAAAGGCGGATCAGTCGGTGGAATATATGAGCGATCAAGTTCTCTGATTAAATAAGCCAAAGGGGAAGGCAAATGATTTATTATCAGGATGAAAAACTGGTGATCCGTACCATGGAAGAAGCGGACGGCCCGGTTTTTGTGAAGGAGTACACCGCCCAGGGATGGCATCCGGATCCTGCCGGATATCAAATGAGGCTGAAGGACCAGGCTGAAGGAAAATGCATTGCACTGACGGCAGTATACCTGGGGAATCCCGCCGGATCTGTATATTTGTACCTGACTGTACGGGAAGGGCCGTTCAAGGGCAAGGGCTGGCCGATGATCGTTGACTTCAGCGTGCTGGAGAAATACCAGCGAAAAGGAATTGGCAGTAAACTGATGGATACAGCAGAACAAATTGCGTCGGCCTGTTCGGATACCGTATGCCTGGGCGTCGGATTGTGCAAAGAATACGGCGAAGCCCAGCGAATGTATGCCAAGCGCGGGTATATTCCGGATGGTTCGGGTGTCTGGTACCGGGATAAGCAATGCGTCCAGTACGAGACGGCCTGCACAGTGGATGATGACCTGGTTCTCTTTTTGTCAAAGGTGCTGGCAGGAAAGGGCGATAAGTAATATCCGGGGTTTTCTTTGCTTCCGGCGCGCGCGGATGCAGAAAACCGACGTTTGCCGACGCGTTTGCAGAACAGTTCGTTCAGGGATTTCAAAGGCCGGCCAATATACCTGTATGATCACCCGTGAAGAGCGGACAGCGGCAAAAGGATCCCGTTTCCGATTCTGATAAAATTTTTCTGAAATCGAACCTTCGCCTGCTCCGGAACGACTGTTTTAGTGAAAACGCGTTTCCAGTATATCAGGAGGGAAGCGATGCGGATGGATCAATTCGAAGCTTTGCTTGCTTCCTGCAGGACTGCGGTGGAACGATGGGTCAGATCCCGTCTGAGCAATCCTGCAGATGCCGATGATATCCTGCAGGAGACATATATGGCGGCTTTTCGGGGATTTCCTTTGCTTCGGAACCAGGCTGCATTTCTTCCCTGGATCCTCAGCATTGCCAGAAGAAAATATGCGGATTGGTACAGGGGACAAATCCGCCGAAAGGAGATCCTTCTGGACGACCTGCCGGAAACGGCGGGAGAAACACCGGAGGACAATGCCGTTGAGGAAACGCTGGACAATCTGCCGGAACGGGATCGGCTGATGCTTCGCCTGTTCTACCAGGAAATGCTTTCGCAGAAACAGATTTCTGAGAGGCTTCAAATCCCTGAGGGTACAGTTAAGAGCCGTATGAGTGCAGCACGCGGCCGTTTCCGCACCGCCTATCCCTATCCGCCCAAAGGAGAGATTACGTTGAAACAGAATCATTTGATTTTACCCAAAACCCTGCCTGATTATTCTGTCGCGTGGAAAGAGGAACCTGCGTTTCCCGTCACCTGCGAGGAAATGATGGGATGGTTTATCGTTCCGAAACCCGGGGAAAAACTGCTGTGGGGCATGTATGACCTGCCTTCCCGCAAGCTGGATATTTCCTATGATATGGCTGTAACAGGCCCGGCAAGTGTTCATGGCCTGGACGGCGTGTCCATTACAGCCAGGGTCATCCAGCCACAGCCTGCGGTCTCTGAAAATGATTTGATGAGTGATGCGGTCGATGCTTCCACCGGCGGTTATGAAGAATGGAGGTTTATTGCCCAGGAGAAAGACGGCTATACGCGTTTCCTTTCCGCTGAGCACATTGAAGGAGAAAAACGGGTCCTTACCACCTTCCTGGACGGCGACGCGTTTATGGATAACTGGGGATTCGGCGATGACAACTGCGGATCACCCGTTCACCTGGAGCCCCGGGGAAAGATCCGGCGTAACGGCGCGGAGATTACCACGAATGAAAAGAAACCGTTTATTGACATAGCCGGCAGATGCGACCTGACGCTGGGCGGCGTTACCTATGATACGGTCTGTGTTATGGATTTTGAACTGTATGATGAAGGAACGATCAGCGAACAGTACCTGAACTGCGAAGGCAGGACCGTACTCTGGCGGCGTTTCAACCGGGACGACTGGGCAATCGACCGCTACGGAAAGAAATGGTCTGAGCTGCTGCCTGAGAACGAACAGATCATTGTGAACGGACAGCGGTGTGTCCACTGGTATGACTGCCTTTGCGTCCGCTGACCGGTTTTAAGCCGGTTTCCATCAGAATCATAGTACAGGGCTTTTCCGGGCAAGAAAGATCTGCAAAGCACTGCAGGCTTCTTTACATAGATGAAATGTGATATGATTTCGGGTGATGAGCAGGGTGACCGTTGCAATCAAATCCGAAACGGAGGAATGCGAAAATGTTAATGTTCCGGAAACTGAGGAATACCTGACGGCATGAAACTTACTGATAGTTTCATGCTTCGATTCCGCTCGAAAAATGAAAACTATTTGATAAGGAGAAAACCAGAATGATATTCCAGGACAATGTAATCAAAGAGAACCTGAGGAACGTCTATTTCATATCAGGCACGCCCTGTGCGGGAAAAACAACGATCACCCGTGCCCTGGGGAGGAAGTTCGGTATTCCTGTATATGTCATTGATGACCAATTTGCAATTCATCAGCTGATGTCCGACGAAGCGCATCAGCCGAACATGAATAAGAGCTTCAAAGATGCAGACGAATTTTTCAGCAGAAGTGTCGAGGAGTATAAGAGCTGGCTCCTCGGCAATTCCAGGGAACAGCTTGACTTTGTACTGCTGGACCTGATCAGGCTTTCTCAGGACCGGGTTGTTTTATGTGACATTCATCTGATTGCTGAGCAGGCTGCAAAGATTACGGACCCTTCAAGAATCGCTTTCCTGGTCAAAAAGCCTGAGGATCTTGTGGATGCTTATATCAGCCGCCCGGATCACCAGGCGTTCCGGGATTTTATCCACAGTGCATCAGATTATGAAAAAGCGAAGGCAACCTGCAATGAAACTTTGTATTCGCTGAATATTGAGCGTTACAACTATATCAGGAACAGCGAATACTTCTGGCTGGAACGTGATGACAGCAGAACCGTTGACGAAACAGCCGCGCTGGTGGAAAAACACTTTGGGTGGCGGCTGCTGGATAATTTTACGGTCAGGAAGGTTGATCCCGAAACGCCTCTGGCGGAAAAGCTCTATGCATTTGTCAGGAATTGCTCCTGGACGGAAGTGAAGGACCATTTGGCCGATAAGATCAGGGATTGGGAATTCACCGACTGGGAAACGATGTTTGTTGCCATGGCAGACGATCAGATCATTGGCATGGTTTCCGTTCTGAAAGAGGATTATTATCCCTTGCCGGACGTTTATCCCTGGGTTTCCGCCGTGTTTGTATCAGAAGAATACCGCGGGCTCAGGATCAGCGGGAAGCTGATTGCCTGCGCCAACGATTACCTCAGGGAGAACGGGTTCAGCAAGAGCTATATTCCCTCCGGCCATGCCGGGCTTTATGAACGTTACGGGTATTCCTATATCAGGGATATCACAAACTACGGCGGCGTGGATGATCATCTGTTTGTGAAGAATATCCGGTAGCATTACCGCCGGATACCATAAAGGCCATCTGTTTGTGACGGACAGGTGGCCTTTTCCATGGCACGATCACAAAGCCAATCAGACTTTATTCTTGATTCACCGTGCTGAGCATGATAAACTCCAACTTGAAAGCGTTCGCAAATATAGCATACTTTCGAAAAACGGAATGAAAGGGATTGGTTTTCAAGAGGAATCCTTCATCGGTTTCCTGCGGGATGAAATGGCCCGAACCGATGACATCAGCTGGCGGAGATGATAAAATGAGTGATATAACCGGCAATATCAAAGAAGTACCGGTTTCAATCGCTTCTGTCCTTGGCAGCCGCACCGGAAAAACAGACGGGCTCGGGAAATCCGGAGCACAGGTATTGCTTTATGATGATTACGTACTGAAAATACGGCCTGCGGGCGGTTGGGATACAGAAGATGTGAAGATCCTGCAATGGCTTGCCGGGAAAGCACCGGTTCCTCGGATCGCCGCCCATGAAGTATCGGACGGCCGGGACTGGCTGCTGATGACGCGTATCCGGGGGCAGGAGCTGTGCAAACCCAGTGTGATGAACAACCCTGCCCTCCTGCTGGACTGTATGGCAGAGGCACTGCATATATTATGGTCGATTCCGGCAGCCGAATGCCCGTTTGGGAGAACGGTGGCGGATAATCTTTCCCATGCAGAAGCGGCGATCACTTCCGGGAACTTTGATCATTCCGACTGTGAGCCGGAAACTTTCGGACCGGGCGGATTTATAAACCCGGAAGCCCTCTTAAAGTGGCTGAAAAGCAACCTGCCGCCCCTGGACTGTGCGGTAACACACGGGGATTTCTGCCTGCCGAATCTCTTCACAGACGGAAAACGGTTTACAGGATTTATTGATGTCGGCAATGTCGGAACCGCAGACCGCTGGATGGACCTGGCCCTGGGCTGGCGGAGCCTGAAGCACAACAGTGACGGGCATTATGGGAAAGTCTACCCGAATATTGACCCGGATGACCTGTTCCGCGCAGCAGGCATTCCGAAAGATGAAGAGAAACTCCGGTATTATATCCTGCTTGATGAACTGAACTGAGAAAGAAGCAGCGCCTTTTTTCGGGACGGGCATCAGGTATCTGCGGGGGAAACGCTTCCGCCGGACGGCGCCTGAAAGGTTTTCACAGGACCGCAAGCAAGAATGATATGTATATCCCCATCCATAAGCAGCATGGACAAGAACAGGTATAACGTTCCGACGAATGCAAAAACAGGAGCTGATGAGATGAAAACCCGGTCAAGTAACATCCATAAAATCTCCATTGCCGCGCTTTGGCTGGCTTTTGTGATTGCAACCAATATCCTGGTTTTCCGTGTTGTGAAAGGGCAGATATATGAGCAGGCGAAGAATGACTTGCTTTGCCGGGCGGAAATTGTAGCCGGGCATATCCCTTCCATCGTTGAAAATGATATCAGCACACAGATCGGAAAAGCAGTGGCTGAGAACAAACTCGAAGCATTGGCCTATGTCCTGGACCAGACGGACGACATCAGAGAATCGGGGGATTATATCAACAAATACGCGGAAACAGCCGGGATGGATGTTATCACTATCTATGACAGTGACGGGAAAATTGTTTAATCCACTCCCGGGAAAGAACCGATCCACGTGGATGAACCGGTTGTCCAGATGATCATGGCCTCCAGGCGGGAAGCAGATTGAAATTAACCAGTCCGGAGACCGGGAAAAGCTATCCTGACTCCGTCACACAGTTTCAGACGTGATTTCCCGGAGATCCCGGACAATCCGGTCTTCCCGGCCTGTGGCAGTAACGCAGGAATCGGGAGGCAGATACAAGAGCGCCTTTACTCCTGCATCTTTTGCGCAGGACACATCCAGTGTCCGGTCGCCCACATACCAGGTCTGACCCGGATCCAGTCTGTATTTTCCAAGCAAATAACGTATGCCTTCACCGGAAGGCTTTGGACTGAATCCGTATTCGGAGGTTACTACTTCCCGGAAACAATGCAGGATCCCCAGCCGTTCCAGGATCGGTTCGGAGGAACTGCCGCGATGGGTATAGACATAATGAACTGCACCTGCAAGCCGGAGATTTTCCAGCGTTTCCTCCGCACCGTCAATCAGGGTAATCCGGCCATCCAGCGCATGGGTAAACAGTCGGTATTGCGCCAGCAGGTCCTCAAAAGATACCCCGCTGCGCCTGCTGGTATCCTTCAGGTAGCCTGTGACCGATCCCTGTTTCACTGCTTTCAGCACTTCATCAGGCGGATCATTCAGGCCGGCTGCCGCTGCTGATCTGGATGCTCCTTCCACAATGACCCCGTATGAATCCAGTAATGTGCCGTCCAGATCCCAGATGTAAGCAATCATATGATTCATATCGTTTTCCCGCATTCCATTCGGCTCCAATCATCGCAATTCCGGTATCTGCATTAAAATCCGTATATGGCCGAAACGCATGTCTGCAATACCATGGTGCTGCTTTCATAACGCAGGATTCATTCCGGACAAACGGAAATGTCCCGGCTCAATGATAAAACAATCCCTCCGTATCTTTGCACTACCGGAGTTATTCAGCGTTTCCGCAAACCTGCTGGATTCACGGATTCGGCTTTTCTGCCCGTGAATGACAGAATTCATACACCGAATTGATAGCCTTTTCATCTTATCATTGGGTATCAGATGAAAGGTATCAATTATATACCGGGCATCCCGCTGCCCGGGCACCCATTGCGCTGATTATACAACAAGCAGGCGAAAATATCACTCCAAATGCCATCAACCGCACTGAAAAGTTTACCGTTGCTTTATTTACATTCCCATCGCCCCGCAAAGTGAAATGAAACAGTGTTGACGGTAAAGGAATGAATGCATAAACTTGATATGTATGGAGCGGTTGACCGTCAGAAAGTGAGGCGCAGCAGGATGGTGCGGCTGAAAGAGGTCACAAAGGAAAACCTCGATGAAGTGCTTTCACTGAAGGTGAATGACAGCCAGGCCGGCTTTGTTTCCACAACTGCTGAATCCCTGGCACAAGCCTATGTTTACACGGAAACGGCATTTCCGTTTGCGGTTTATGATGACCAGGCCATCGTTGGTTTTATCATGATGGGTTATTATGAAGAGAAGAAGTACTATACACTGTGGAAACTGCTGATAGACCAGCAATACCAGGGTAACGGCTATGGCAAGGCGGCACTCGAACTTGGCATTGCATTCCTGAAGGAGCGATTCCATGCAGGCAAGGTCTACACAGGGGTGATTCCCGAAAACAATGCGGCAAAAAGCCTGTATCGATCAGTTGGCTTTGAGAACACAGGACTCTTTGAAAACGGCATGGAAGAAATGTGCCTGGAATGCTGAGGAACGGCGTATCAAAACAGCAGGAGCACGACAAACAAAGGTCTCCCTGACGCGGCACCAGTCCGTTTGTGACATGACCTGTTACTGCCTGATCGGATTGCCGGAGGCGTGAAGGCGATGGGATACGTGAGACGGAAAATCTGATACGGCTGTATTCCGCATCGGTACGGGTAACTGTACCCCGATGATCCGTTTACTCTTCTTCAGCGTCCGGCAGCCTGCTCACCGTATCGATGCCCAAGGCATTGATGACCAGTTTTACCTCCGACTCCAGTGAGTTCAACCTGGATCCGATCTGCTCGATTTTTGCGCGTTCTTCGGATCTCTCCCCGGAAAATCCGTCGGACAGGGCGGACAGGATATCCTTCAGGTCAGCCAGGATTTCCACGGCGGCATCTTCGATTTCCGAAATCTCCTCCGAACCTGCGAGCTCCGCAAGTGCCGGGATTTCGAGTGCTTCAGTGGCTTTCGCGGCTACTGCAGGACGCAGTATCTGCCAGATCGCCCGGTAAACATATTCTGCCATCTCCAGATATGCGGGCTGCGCTTCAGCCGGAAACTTTCCGACTGCATCGGCAGCCGGGTCAAATACACGGTTATCCGTCAGGGACAGACCGGCTTCGAATTTCCCGCCTTCCGTGCCGAACTGCGCAGCGGCAGTTTTCCAGGTATCTTTCACCTGGGCGAAAACAGCCAGCTTTTCTGCATCCATACCGGCTTCTTCGGAACAGAAGCACAGGTCAGCCCGGCGGATCACTTCATCTACCAGCTGCACAGTCGCGTTGGCGGAGTCTGTTTCTGAAACCGGGCGCTCTCCGTATGCGTAGGCGATAAGATCCGACAGATATTGGCCGAGGGTCGCGACAGTGGTAAAAGCGATCTGTGTCTCTCCTTCGAGCTTCGCTTCGTCATAGGCCCTGTTTGAAGCCTGCTCCAGCTGTTCCTCCGCCGTTTCCGACTCGCATATCCCTGCGGAGGTCATGCATGCCAGCATACTCAGTGCCAGCATAAAAACGATCAGCCTGCAAAACCCTGTTTGCCTGAATGCCATCTTCATCAATTCTTTCGGTTTGCGATTTCCAATCGCGGATCCTGCCCTTTATCTCATAAGCATCCCCAGTGCGCAATATGCGAAAACGCGCGGATTTACCAAACAGCGGTTGCTTTTTTGACATGCTCATTATACACTGGAAAACACAGGAATCATATCTTGTGACGGCCTCTGTTTCTCAGAAAAGGCAAACCGGGAATCCGGGATCATCTGCCGTATCCTGTGAAGGGCATGACAAGGGTGCGGAAAAGGGAGGATCTTTTGCTGGCATTGCCCAGCAATCGGGACATCGGCAGAAAGGACGGTGAATAACAACAATGAGTTCCTGCGACTGGGGTTTCACCTTTGAAGCCATGAGGGTATATCACGACACAGAATGGGGTGTTCCGGTTCATAATGACCGGACCATGTTCGAGCACCTGATGATGGAAGTCATGCAGTGCGGCCTTTCATGGAGCCTGATGCTGAAGAAACGGAATATATTCCGGGAATGCTTTGATGGTTTTGACTACGATCGGATTGCTGAATATACCGAAGCGGACGTTGACCGCATTTTAAATACGGTAGGTATGATCCGATCACGCAGGAAGATCGAAGCGGTGATCAATAATGCCCGGTGTTTCCAAAGAATCCGAAAAGAACACGGCAGTTTCTGCAGCTGGCTCTGGGCTCATACGGATGGGAAAACGGTTTTGTATACAGAGCATGAGAACGGGCACATTCCCGCCAGCAACGGCCTGTCGGATGAAATCGCGAAAGAACTGAAATCATATGGCTTCAAATACCTGGGAACAGTAACGGTATATTCCCATCTTCAGGCCTGCGGGATCGTTAACGACCATGGGAAGGATTGCCCGTGCTACCGGCAGATTAATGAGCATAACCCGACTGTCCGCAAAAGGCGGTACCTGGAGAAATGACCGGACAGGCAGTGACGGACAGCATCGGAGACGGAGAAGCATTGGAATACCTGAAAGCAGCGGATTGTGAGGGAAAAATGGAAAAGGGACGTATTCTCTATCTGAATGGAGTAACAAGCTCCGGCAAGACATCCATCGTTGAAGCACTGCAGGCCCGCAGGGATATTTTCTTCTATGTCGTAGCCAACGATCTGTTTCAGGAAATGATCGGGGAAGAATACCTGAAGGAAGACTACTGGAAATACCTTGGCGAAGTCATCATCATGATGTACCATACTGCGAAACTGTTTTCTGATATGGGTAAAAATGTAATCATTGACAGTATTCTCGTGGAACGGGACGGAATTGCACCCCATTATGAGCGAATGAAAGAGATCCTGCGGGAGAATCCCCTGGATATCGTGGAGGTGTTCTGCCCGCTGGATGTTTGCAGGCAGCGCAACATCGACCGCGGAGACAGGTATGAAACACAGTCGGAAGAACAGGCAGGACTGATGGCAAAAGGTATTCAATACAGCCTGCGGGTAGATACAGGCATTCTTTCCCCGGAAGAATGTGCCGACGTTATTCTCAAAGATTTGTTTTGAAATACCATTCCTGATTCACGGTGAAACCGGATGCCGTTATATGTTACATCAAAACCCAAAGGCAATCCCGGCCTGTGAACAGGTTTCACACGGGGAAAAGTGGTTCCGGCCATGGAATCGCCCGCCAGCATCAGCGCAATACCTGTTCCAGCGTTGCCAGCATCTGATTCACGTCAATCGGTTTTGCGATATGCCCCTGCATTCCGGCATCCCGTGCCGCCTTCTGGTCTTCCTGGAACGCGTCCGCGGTCATGGCCAGGATGGGGATGCCTGCACGCGCCGGATCATCCAGGGCCCGAATGGCCCGTGCGGCCTGGTAACCATTCATAACCGGCATTTGAATGTCCATGAGCACAGCGCTGTATGTTCCCGGCACGGCCTGCATGATTGCGTCTACGGCAGCTTTTCCGTTCTCGACACAATCCACGATAAAGCCTGCGTGGGATAAAAGCATAATCTCAATTTCCTGGTTGACAGGATTATCTTCGGCCAGCAGAAGGCGGATTCCGGAGAAATCAGGATGGGTTTCTTTCACCGGCTCAGTATCGGGAAGCTTATCCCGCTCTGCCGCCGGAAAACAAAGGCGCATGGTCAGTGTTGTCCCTTCGCCCTTCTGCGTTTTCACTCCGATGGTTCCGCCCATCCTGTCCACAAAACACTTTGTGATGGCCATGCCCAGCCCGGTGCCCTGGACTTTGCTGACTGTGCTCGTATTCTCGCGTTCGAAAGGCATAAACAGGCGGTCCGCAAACTCCGGACTCATGCCGATCCCTGTGTCCTGAACCATGAAATCACAGGTTACCGTATCCCCCTGTTTTTCCACCTGCCGCATGGCCAGCGTGACGCTGCCGCCCTCCGGGGTAAACTTGCAGGCATTGCTGAGCATATTCATCAGCGCACGGCTGAGCTGGCCGCTGTCGCACATCACCCATGTTTCCTGCGGCTCCCACTGCCTGATGAACCTGATGCGCTTATTGTCCATTTGCGGGGTGACCAGATCTTCAGCTTTCGAAAGGATATTTTCCAGGCAAACCCGTTCCGGTTCCAGCTCTATCCGTCCGCTTTCAATGCGGCTCATTTCCAGCACGTCGTTGATCGTATCCAGTAATTGCTGCCCGGCTGTTTCGATTTTTTTCAGATATGTTTTTGTTTCAGCCAGGGAACTTGTTTCCCGGCTTGCCAGCGTGGTATAACCGATAATCGCATTGAGCGGAGTCCGCAGGTCATGGGACATGTTGGACAGGAAGCATGTCTTTGCCTCACTTGATTTCTTTGCCGCCTCCATTTCTGCCCGCATATGTTCGTTCTGCTGAATCCTGCCGGTAATACGCCGAACCAGCAGCAGCATCACAAAAACGAATATGCTTCCCCCGAACAGGATGGCAGCCATTATCATATCCGGCTTCCCGAAGAAACCGATGGCCAGGTAACCGCACAGGAACAGGACCAGCAAAAGGATTGGAAGGTTCAGGATCCTTGTTTCCTGTTTCAGGTTTCCTGCGGTGCTTACATCCCGTGAGAAACGAATATACCGACAGACATTCCATGCCATCAGGACGGAACCCAGATAGACCATCGCCTCAGCCAAACCGGGGTCACCTCATTTCTTCGCGGCTTTCATTCAGCATTCATATATATTCCGGGAAAACCGGATGCTCCTTTATTTGCTTCCTGCGTGTATCATAACACATAAGCCTGCTTTTTGCAGAAAAATCTTGCTTTGTGTGATTAACCTCTGACAATCAGAAACAGCAGCCTGGACGAGGTCGCCATGGAAGAGCGGTGACGTGGTTTGCCGGGGAAACGGGCATGAACGGGGATGAGTGGTCTGCAGTTGTGAAAGATCCTCCGATTATGGTTTGCGCTTCTTTGCTTCGGCAAAAGCATAAGCGTCAGTGATCCAGGACAGCAGTTCCCTGTCCAGTTCTGCCGGCTTACTGACTACAATATGGTGTGTCCATCTGTTTGGACAGGGCTCCGCTTTTACGGCAATACGATCCGAATCCAGCGGCGCCGGCAGCCCGAGCGTAACGACCATATACACATTGGGAAGTTCGGACTTCCGTTTCACTTTTGCAAATGAAACACAGGCGAATACATGCCGGTTTGAAAAAGTAATCTGGGTCTTTTGCACGCGCCTGTTCACATTTGGAAAAGCGCTGTATAACATCTCTTCAAAATCCTGATAAAGCTTCAGCGCATCCTGATGATCACCAAAAAACATCAGGGTATCCGGATCAGGATCCCGCATTTTTTGCCTCCTGTGAGAGTGCTGGTTCAATCACCACATGGAGTGTGTCCCCATCCGATTTGCCCATTTTTTTCCGGATCGATTTCAACACCCCGATGATATAGCAAACCGTGCCGTCCTCATTCTTCAGTCCCATATTGACAATACTGCCGTCATAAGGAATATCGTCAAATACAGCATGCACTTTCATGCGGCCTTTGCCAAATTCCCTTCGGATATCCCATGGGAAAACCACATAAGCGCCGCCGTTTCCGGGCAACTCGTGAAGAACTGCATCATAACAATACTGTTTCATGCGTGATTCCCTGTTTCCCGGCACCATGCCGCGATCTCAGCAACAAGGGAAAGGGGCAGATGATCGCTGTATGGAATCCGGACAGATCCTTTGCTGTATTTGCAGCCGGCCTGTTCCAGCTTTTCAGCGAACTGAACGACGGCTTCCGTACCGGGGTACAGTCCGATATGTTTTTTCTGTGCTGCAAAGTGTATGATATTATGTCCCTGCCAGTAAGTCGGCATGGACCAGGAGATTTTCTCCAAAGCGTCCGGCAGGGCTTTTCTCAACACAGCCCGAATGCTCTGAAGCTGGTCCCGGACGCTTTTGTCCTGGGCCATGATATATTCCTCAACTGTCCCCGGCGTTTTTCCGCATTCATGGCTCCGGTCCGTGTTTGCAAAAGAACGTCCGCACTTCGGGCAATTCCTCATAGCAAGCAATCCTTTTTGCAGTATTTTCCTGACAGGCAATCCTTCTGCCGGTTCATCCCTGCTATTCCCTTATGATATCTTCCGGGATTCCAACCGCGCCTGCCGGCATTTTCGGGCAGAACGCCGTAAACAGATGATTGTCCCGGGCGTACTGAACACCTTTCCGGATACGGATATCGCAGCCCGGCAGATCACATGCGCGCCGCCCTCGGCAAGCCAGCAGGTGAATGATCCGAAGCCAATGGGGATCAGCAGGCGCCTGACAGACCAGGGATATTTCAGAAAGCACCATAAAAAGCCTTACATTGATCATTGCCGGTGGGAAGATCATACATAACACACGGATAACTGTCAATGCGCATGCGGTTTTGCCGCCTCCGGGCCTTTCCTGCGAACCGTTAACAACCGTCCCGAGATGGCAAAGCATGCCGGATTCCGAAAAGAAAGTCCGCCGATATTGACAAGTACGGGCAGGCCGCGCCGGGAAACGGAGAATTAAAACGAAAGCGCAAAACTGCCAAAACGAAAATGACGAAAAACATAAAATAAAGTATAATGTCCTATAATGGAAAAAACGGCGGTAACGGCCGGAGGACAGTGAAAACCGCATGGCAAAAAGGGCGGACAGAAGATGGCATGCCTTTTGCAGAACCCTGAACGCATGATAACACAGGCAGAGGAGGAATCCAAATGAGCAAATACACAGACCTGGCAATGGAACGCCGAAGCCGTTTTACACCGGAAGGCAAGCCTGCCTGGAACTGCTGCCAGGCAGTCGTGTCCGTTTTCGCGGAAGACGCCGGATATGATGAAGAAGCCAGCATGAAAGCCGCGACCTATTTCCGCGGGGGAATGCAAATGGGATCAGTCTGCGGTGCGATCACCGGCAGCCTCCTGGCGTTGGGGCTGGCCGGCGCGGACGATCCGGAGGCAGCCAATGACCTGATCCGGAAGATCCGGGATCACCATAACGGGATGATCAACTGTAAGGACCTGCTCCGGATCAACGCTGAAAACGGCGGCGAGAAAATGCCCCACTGCAACGCGATGATCCGGGAATGCATCGGTTACGTTGAAGAAGTATTGCGGGCGAAGGGAAAGCTGAAATGAACATCGCCGCGATGACCTTCCGCCTGCGGGCATCCTGGGTCCGCAGCCTGAAGGAAAAACGAATGATTGTCAAAAGCCTGACAGCGCAGCTGCAGAACAGGTTCCATGTTTCTGCTGCTGAGATTGGCGAGCAGGATACACACCGGATTCTCGTAATCGGAGTTGCAGCCATTGTCCCGCACAACGCGATGGCGGACAGCCTGATGGAAGAGATCTCGCTGTTTGTGGAAGAAAACTGCGAGGCGGAGATCCTGGAGGAAACGCGGGAGATCAAATGA
Organism: uncultured Clostridia bacterium; assembly: GCA_946527725.1. Taxonomy (GTDB): domain Bacteria; phylum Bacillota; class Clostridia; order Christensenellales; family Aristaeellaceae; genus Aristaeella. The sequence goes on along the minus strand of CAMMYM010000002.1, from coordinate 15,916 downwards.
AGACCGGAAACGGAGGGACGGCTATGAATGAATCCATGAATTACAACGCTGCGGAAGCAACTGAGCTTACCCGTGAAAAGACGATCGTCAAAACCAGCATCATCGGTATTGTGGCGAACGTATTCCTTGCCGCTTTCAAAGCGGCGGTAGGCCTGATGGCAAACTCTATTGCCATCGTGCTGGATGCGGTCAACAATATCTCTGACGCGGGCAGTTCCCTGATCACGATTATCGGCACTAAACTGGCCGGACGGGAACCGGACAAGAAACATCCGTTCGGCTACGGGCGGATCGAATACCTGAGCGCCATGATCATCTCCGTGATCGTGCTGTATGCAGGCATTACCTCCTTTGCGGAGTCTGTCAAACAAATCGTCCATCCGGAAACGCCGGACTACAATGCTGTATCCCTGGTCATTGTGGCGGTAGCCGTGGCGGTCAAGATCCTTCTTGGACGTTATGTAAAAGGCATCGGCGAGAAGGTCAATTCCGACTCGCTGATCAACTCCGGGAAAGACGCCATGCTGGACTCGGTTATTTCAGCGTCCACGCTGGTGGCGGCGGGGATTTTCCTGATCTTCCGCGTATCCCTGGAAGCCTGGCTCGGCGCAGTCATCTCGCTCGTGATCATCAAATCCGGTGTCGAAATGCTCCGGGATACGATCTCACAGATTCTCGGGGAACGGAACGATACGGAACTTGCCAGGGGCATCCGTGAAACCGTTATGAGCTTCCCGGATATACAGGGTGCCTATGACCTGGTCCTGCATAATTACGGCCCGGACACCTGGAACGGTTCCATTCATATCGAAGTGCCGGACACGTACTCAGCAGACCGGCTGGATCAGCTGATCCGGGAAATCACGATGAAAGTGCTGGCCGAGCATCATGTCATCCTGACGGCGATCGGAGTGTACTCTGTCAATACGAAGGATGAAAACGTCATGCAGGCGCAGCGGAAGGTGCAGGAGATCGTCCTGGCCCATGAGCATGTGAGGCAGATACATGGTTTCTATCTGCTGGAGGACCGGAAGACCATGCGGTTTGACGTGGTGGTCAGCTTCGACGCGAAAGACCGGAAGGCTGTATGCCGGGAAGTCACAGAGCGCGTACAGAAGGAGTTTCCGGATTATCAGCTGCAGGTGACCATGGATACGGATTTTGCGGAAGAATGAGATGAGATACAGAAATGTGATCCGGGCTGCCTTTATCGACCAGCCGAACCGGTTTATCGCCCATGTGGACATCGGCGGCCGCAGGGAAACGGTCCATGTAAAAAACACCGGCCGCTGCAGGGAACTGCTGCTTTCCGGCGCCGAAGTCTATCTGGCCGGATCAGGGAATCCGGACAGAAAGACAGCCTGGGATCTGATCGCAGTCAGGAAATCAAACGGACTGCTGACCAATATTGACAGCCAGGCGCCAAACGCTGTGGCCCGGGAATGGCTGGAAACGCAGTGCTTTGACGTAATCCGCCCCGAATTCGTGTATGGGCAGTCCCGGCTGGATTTTATGATGGAACGGGGGAACGAACGGTTCCTGATGGAAGTCAAGGGATGCACGCTGGAACGGAATGGGATTGGATATTTCCCGGACGCACCGACCGGGCGGGGCGTAAAGCACCTGCGCGAGCTGGCGCACGCAGCGGGATATACGCCCATTCTGCTGTTTGTCATTCAGATGGACGGAGTCACGGAAGTGAGGGGAAACCGGGAGACGGATCCGGCTTTCTGCGATGCGCTGGAAGAAGCCGAAAAGGCAGGCGTGAAGATCACATTCCTGCCGTGCCATGTTGAGCCGGATCAGCTGGTTGCCGTGCGGGAGGGATGGCTTCCGGGAAGATGAAGCGCCCTGTTTACGGTCGGGAACGCTTATTTTTTCAGCAGGGCGGTCAGCGCCTGCAGGTTGTCATCGCTCATGCCGGCTTTCGCGAGCAGGTTCCTTGCCGCTGCCGCGTAGTTTTCCGGCGTCACGCCGGCCAGGTCATAGGTGCCGTCGCCCTTTGCCTCCAGGGTGGAATCAAAGGTCAGGAGATAATTGACCATATCGTCGAACTTCAGTTCAACGATATAGTCATATGCCGTTTTGTCGGACGCTTCCGTGAGACTGTAATAGTTATCGTAGGTTATCATGTAGTCATGCACCATTTCTTCGTAGGTCGCGCCGCAGAGGCTTTCCAGAAGCAAGGCAACAAAACCTGTCCTGTCTTTTCCCTCCGTGCAGTGGATCAGGATCCTTGTCGCGCTGTGGGCCAGCGCGCTGTTCAGCCCATTGACAAGCGCCGACTGATAGGCCGTTCCTTCATAAGCCGCGGACATGGACATCAGGCAGACCTGACCGTTGTTCAGGAGCTTCCGGGAGTAGTCCAGCTCCGGCCAGATTTCCGATTCCTTATACATGTCGATCTTCGCCTGGGAATCAGCCAGGTTCAGCACGTAATCGATACCGTTTGCCTTCGCCAGCTCGTCTGCATAGGGAGCCCGGTTGTTGGCGTTGTCAAAGGGCGAAGCCGACCGGAACAGGACGTTTTCCCGGATGGCATTGGACCGGACAGCCCGGAAGTTGGCAAAAACTTCTTCCTGGGTAATTCCGTTCTTCGCTTCATAGTCCTCAAAATTTTTGCTGTACGTTTGACTGCCGACGAGCTTCTGGTCGTAATCGTAGCCGCCCTTTTCCACCAGCGTAATGGTGCATTTCATATCCGTAGTAAGGTGCAGCAGGTTCCACATTTCCCTGTTGTTGAAGCAGAAGCGCAGATACGGGTAATCGGTTCTTGTGTACTGGTAATCCTCTCCTCTTTTCTCCCTGACGGCATAGCCGTAACCGCAAAGCAGCGGATCACCCGTTTTCGTGTAATAGCCGTTATAGAAGGGAACAGATTTGAATTCATAGCGGAACAGATCATTCTCCAGTACGACATCGCAGGCGTCTCCGAACTCAAATCCCAGTGCGATAAAATCCCTGATCGAAATGTTCACGTCGCATCCGAAGAACGCGTCCTCGCCCCTGTTCAGGATGTCCAGCGTCACGGAAGGGAACTCTTCCGGCGCCTCGGCTGGCTCAGCGTGAACGGCGCACATGCCCGGCAGCAGGCACAGGGCAACCAGGAACGCAAAGAACTTTTTCATCATAATCATCTCCTCCGCTCGTATTCAGATATGTCTTTTTTTCGGCTGATTCCGATCTTGTGGGCATATTATAGACCATATTGCCCCGGATATCAACGAACCGGAAAGGCAAGCCGGCCGACGAAGCGATACATGCAGGAATCCCAGGCCGGGCCCGGGAACGTTTTGTCCGGATGGATCATGACGAATATGCTTTTTGCGGATCGGCGATCCCCTTGGCGTTTTTTTCATGCTTGCCACTGCCCGGATGTTCCGGTACAATAAAGGCAGCAGAAAAAACAGAAGAGGTGTCCAGCATGAACGAAAGAGGCTTTACCGCCTTTATCAGCTACCGCCATCAGCTGCCGGACCAGGCGGTTGCCCGGAAACTGCATACCGCGATCGAGACTTACAGGATTCCTGCCGGTATCCGCAAAAAAACCGGCCGGACCAAAATGGGCCTCGTTTTCCGGGATGAGGAGGAGCTGCCGCTTTCCTCGGACCTGGGGAAGGATATCGAGAACGCGCTGGACAACAGCGACTGGTTCATTGCCGTATGTTCCCCGCGGTACCTGGAAAGCCGCTGGTGTATGCGGGAGCTGGAATACTTCATAGAGAGAAAAGGGAAGGATCATGTCCTGACGATTCTGACCGAAGGCGAACCGCGGGACAGCTTCCCGCAGGCACTGCAGTTCAGGGAGGACGCGGCAGGCGGCATGCAGCCCGTGGAACCGCTGGCTGCGGACGTGCGCGCGGCCTCAACGGCTGAAATGCTGAAAAAGCTGAAAGGGGAGAAGCTGCGGCTGCTGGCCCCGATGCTGGGTGTACCGTACGATGACCTGCGGATGCGCGAGCGGCAGCGCCGCAGGAAGCGGATCGCATCCTTGTCCGCTGTCGCACTGGTAGCGGCCGGGGTGCTTACCGGCGTCCTGGTTCACAACGCAAATCTCCGGAAGATCGCGGAGGAACAGCAGCGCATCGCCGAAGAGGAGCGCCTGCGTGCCGAGGAAGAACAGCGCAGGGCGGAGGAGGAACGCCTTCGGGCAGAGGAGGAGCGGCTGAACGCTGTGTCCAACAGCATCGGGGAAGCCCTGCAAGCAGCGGATTCCCTGCGTGCAGGCTCAGACAGGCGCCAGTCTGCCGGCGTCCTGCTGGACGCCCTGGCGCTGAGCGACGCGAACGGCGGGATACGCCGGGAAGAGATTATTGCCCGGCTGCGCCGGACGATGTATATCGAGCCATTCTCGGTGGTATCCCGGATGGACCTGCAGAACGGGCGCCTGAACAACGCCCGGATTTCACCGGACGGGAAGAAGGCAATCTGTATTGTAAACAGCAAAGCGGTGGCGCTTTTTGATCTGGAAGCCGGCGAAATGGTTTACGCAGTCTCGAAGGGCAGCGGGGACATCACATATATTGCTTTCTCGCCGGACGGATCCCGGTTCGTCGCACTGTGCGATGATTACCGCTGCGCGGCGGTCTGGAACACGGAAGACGGATCGGAGGTCTTTACCTATACCGGCGAAACCGGCGAAACGGCGAATGCACTGTTCTGGAAGGGATCGGACAAACTGCTGGTGCAGGACCACGACAAACTGCTGCTTGTTTCCCTGCCGGAAGGGGAGACGGAGCCCTTTTATACTGTGGGGGAGCAGCAGGACGGTTATGATAAGGGGAATACCCTTTATACCTTTATGGGCGGCAACAGACCGCTGGACGAAATTATCACGGACTACGCGGACCGGTATTCACTTGTGCCGCTGCTCGTATCACAGGACGGGACCAGGGTGCTGGTGACCGGTATCGCCGGGCAGTCCGGGACAATTATCCTGGATGACCGGGGGCAGAGGATCTCTTTGCTGGAGCGGGCACCTGCCGTGTTTGCGGATTACTACGGCCTGTCCCCGGACGGACGCTGGGCGGCCTGCCAGTTCAGGCTGTTCGGGTACGTGTGCGTTTGGGATACGGAAACGGGTAAGCTGCGGCAAATGAAAAAGCTGGACCGCGGAGTGACGAACGGCGCGTCCAGCCCGGTCTTTTCCCCGGATTCGGAGAAAATGGCCTTTCTTTCCGAGCATTCGCTGTATATCCTGGGCACCGCGAAGGGCAAGGAACTGGCCCGGACGGAAATTGAATGGGAAGATCCGGCTCCCATGATCCTGAACTGGAGTGAGGACGGAAAATACCTGACGTTTTTCTCACCGGACCTGTATGTCGTGGACGCGGAAACCGGCGAAATCCTCCTTTTCCTGAATGCGGAGGATAACCTGCTTTACAACAATGCCCTGCCTGTCGGAAGCGACTATGTGTTTGCGACCCAGGGCGGCGGGGAAGCCATCCTGCTCAGCCTGCCCGGCATTGCTTCCGTGGTGTCGCGGGAAAACTATGAAGGCGGGATTCGCGGATACGACCCGCGGAATGAAGCGGATGCACCCTGGGAGGAAGAACCGCTGGGCGGGCACCGGGTGTCAGAGACATTCAAAGCGCTCAATCAGATGGAGAACTATGATCCGAAGCTGTATTACGCGCCGGGCGGGGAATATGCAGCCCTGATCTATCCGGACGGCGCGATTGAAGTTTTCCGGAAAGGGGAAGGGCAGCAGGCGTTCCTCCTGAATACGCAGTTCTACAATGAACCGACAGCCTTCGGAATCTTCGGGGGCCGGATGGCCGCTGCGGACAGCTACGGCCGGATCATGTTCCAGAACCTGGAGAACGGCAGCATGAATATCCTGGACACGGAAGGTATCTTCAGGGTATTCATGTTTGAGGGGAGCTTCCTGGCGGCGGGGCGTAACAACGGCACGGCCGTGGACGTGTTCGACACGGAGAAGGGAGAACGCCTCTTTACCATGCAGAATGCCGCGGGATTCAGCAGGATCGGCTTTTCGGAAGACGGAAAATACGCAGTAGGCCTGACCGAAGGAAACGGCGCTGTGACCGGTGAACTCTGGCAGGATGAAAACGCCCTGCTGGAGGCAGCAAGGCGTTTCGTCCCAGGCCATTGAGGCCCGGGAATTATTCGGCGGCTTCCTCAAAGGCACCCATCATCAGCTGCGCGACATAGATCAGCGCCTCCTCGGTATTGGCGTAATACTGGTCCGTGCAGGAGGCTTCAAAGGCAGCGAGGGTTTCCGCACTCCAGGGCTCAGCGTAGTACAGGGCGGTTCCTTCCGCTGCGTCATACTCAAAGATGTAGGCGATTGTCTCATCCTGGGATGGGACGATCGTCCTGATGGTATCTCCCTCACAGCCGATGAACGATGCGAATACATTCATGGGATAGGAGGCCTTGAAGGAGTTTGTGATGCTGATATCCAGGTCCATTGTCAGTGTCATGGTGCACAGGGCGCGGGTGCTCTCATCGACCATCCACTGGGGCGCCAGGTAGTTCTGCCGGTTGGTGATGGTCGGCTTGAAGGCGTACGGGTGATCCTTCGCCGGGAGCTCCGCCAGGGTGACGGCTTTTCCATGGGCGTTTCCCGCCGCACTGTCGTACGCGACTGCTACGGCAATGTTGTTCAGGACGTTCGCCAGGTCTTCCGGCTCGATCGTGGTATGCAGCAGGGTCATGCCGAAGGTCCATCCGTCGATGATGGCCATGTCGTAGGCGACGGAGTACTCCGTACCCGTGTCGTCGATGGTCTGGCGGAACCAGTAGATGACGGACGGCGTTTCCGCGATGACGGAGTAGCCGCCGGACAGGTTGCCGTCAATGGCCATGCCGAGGGCGTCCTGGATGAACCCGTTGTATGCTTCCTGCAGCTGTTCCTCCGTCAGCTGGACGCCGGCCAGGGAATCGTCCCTGGTCATCATGATCATCAGCATGGCGAGGTCTTCGCTGCCTTCGACCCTTGCGTAATAGAACGTTGAAGCGCCTTCCGTATAGCCGTATATCCATCCTTCCGGGATGTCGACTGAAAAACCGTTCTGTTCATAACGCAGGGTTGCTGTTTCTGACGCGCCGGAAGCGCAGCGGGCGCACAGAAGGCAAAGGGTGAGCAGCAGGGAGAATGCTTTTTTCATGGCAGGAGTCTCCTTTCTGTCGGTCGGTTTATTTGCTTTTTCTGTCCGGATAAAAGATACCGCGGCATCCGCCGCATCGATAAAGAAGCCGGGATCGCTGCCGGTGGAATCCGCAATCTTCTTCAGTTCTTGCGTCGTGCCTTTCCCGTCAGGCAGGCGGGGAAAAGTTGCAGACCCGGTTGTTTCCCGGTATCATCGTGATTTTTGCTGTCATCAGTGTATCATGAAAACGGAAAGCGGAAAAGAGAAAGTTTCATCCACCGGTCGGCCCGCCGGATCCGAAGGTGCTCAGCACCATGATGCCGGAGCACCGGGAGAAACCGGAAACCGCGCCGCTGAAAACGGAACAGTCCGGCGCCTGCACAGGGAAGCATTCCCGGCAGGATCCGGAATGACGGGTTTTGCAGCCGGATTCTTTTGCTTTTGGGAAACGGCGGTATATGGTATTATCTGAAGGCGGGGCCGGGATGGATGCCGCTAAAAACATTCATTATTTGATTATCTGCCGATCGGAATCTGAGAAGGAGACAAAAAATGATTTTATTGGTTATTGACATGCAGAAAGGTTTGGTTGACGAAGACCTGTATGCGTTTGATACTTTTTCAGAAAGGACAACCCGGCTGGTGGACGCCGCGAGAAAGAATAATGTTGAAGTCATCTTTGTTCAGCATGACGCGGGTCCGGGCAGCGGCATGTCAGCGGGGGATGAAGATTTTGAAATCATTGACCGGATCGTACCGAAAGAGGGGGAAAAAGTATTCGTCAAGACGATCAACAGCTGCTTCGGAAACAAAGACTTTAAGCAATACCTGAAGCAGCAGGCAGACAAACGGCTGATGATCATCGGCCTGCAGACGAATTACTGCATCGATGCCACTGTGAAATCCGCGTTTGAAAGGGGATATGACGTGATTATTCCGGAAGGAACTAATTCCACCTTTGATAATGACTATATGTCCGGCGAAACTGCTGTCAGGTATTATAATGACGATGTCTGGGAAGGACTCGCAGACGCTGTAACATTTGAAGAAGCCCTGGAAATATTGGGAGAGTGATATATTCCGGTTTGCCGGGCAAATTAAGGAAAGGACAGCCGGAAACGGTAAATCCCGAAATTTCGGCAGGAAACAGCCGGGCATTCATCCTGCCCATACTCCCGGAGGAGAAACCTATGCTTACTGTTGCAATAATCATCGCTGTCCTGACAGCCCTGCTGGCAGCCGCCGGATTCCTCCTTGCGGGCTATTCCATGGCAGGGGGAAGAAGGCAGACGCTGGAGGAGGCACGGACCTGGCAGGAAAGCCATTACGATCTGTCCTGGTATGATCCGCTGGAAAAAGCGGATTATACCGTCAGCAGCTTTGACGGATATGTCCTGCACGCACAGTTTCTGAAGAATCCGGGCGGTGCAGACCGCTGCATGCTCATTTCCCACGGGTATACGGACAACCGTTTCGGTGCCTTAAAATATGCATACATGTATCTGGAACAGGGATTCAACATTATTATCTACGACTTGCGCGGCCACGGACAGAACAGGCCTGATTTCTGCACCTATTCCGTACGTGAAAGAAAAGACCTGCTGGCCATGATTGAGGACAGCAGAAAACGTTATCCGCATACTGTGCTCTTCGGGATCCATGGCGAGTCCCTCGGCGCGGCGACATCCATCGCGGTGCTGGAGGAAAAACCGCCGGTTGATTTTGTTGTGGCGGATTGCGGTTTCAGCGATATCGTCCCGGTGCTGAAGACCGGACTGAAAATGATGCACCTACCGGAATTCCTGGTATACATTACTTCCGTATGCGCCAAGGCCCGCTTCGGGTATTCCTTCCGCCGGATGCGGCCCATCGACAGCCTGAAAGGCAACATGATTCCGATCCTGTTTATTCACGGAGCGGACGACAGTTTCATCCTGCCGGAACACAGCGAGAGAATGAAGAACGCAACAAAAGGGTTTGCAAAGCTTTGCCTGATTCCCGGAGCAGCACACGCAGTATCTATCCTTACAAATCCGGTCCGATACAGGGAAACTGTTTCAGCATTCCTGGCAGAACTGTTCCCGGACAAATATTAAGAAGATGAATCGTCAGGGTATACGGTCATGAAAGCAGCCAAAAAGAAAATGTTCAGCATAAAACGGCTTGAGAAAGCGGATGTTCGTAAGGTCATCGCATTTGAACTGGAACTCCGGAAACAGGAACCCGATACATATTATTGGGAACCGGACGAAAGCTACAGACAGCAGCTGGAAGCAAGCTTTGATAATGCACGGTTCAATACTGCCATGTCCTTTATTGCCGTTAAAGATGATCAGGTAATCGGGCGAATCGATGCTTCCATCATCGCAAGCAGGAGCGACGCATCGTGCTGCAGCGCATATCTTGACTGGATCTGCGTACTGAAAAGCGAAAGGCACAGAAAAGTTGCGCAGGCATTGCTGGCCGCACTGAGAAACGAATGCAAAGCGCAGGGTGTAGGAATGCTGATCGCGCTGATGGCAGGCAACGACGAAGCGCAACGCTTTTACAAAAGTGTCGAAGGGGCATCCATTCACGACTCCGGGATTTGGATGGAGATTCGGTAAGCTGAAAACTCAGACCTGAACGCAGTGATGAATAGGTATATTTCAGTCGGAACGGTCACAAACCTGACACAACCATGGAATTTTGATGTAATACAAGGCCGCACAGATGTTTGTTTTCGCACCGGATATTTGCCGGACAGTTTTATGATATAATAAAAAACAAATTCAAAAGGGAGTTTTCCAAATTCAGTACAGCATTCTGTGAATATGGGGAGGAAGATAGCATATGAATCCAGTTAAAACCGGAGTCATCGGATGCGGGGCGATCAGTGACATTTATCTTCAGAACATGATCAACCGGTTCGGGGCGCAGGAAGTCCTTGCCTGCAGCGCCGCACACCGGGAAAACGCGGAAAAGAAAGCGGCGCAGTATGGCATCCGGGCAGCCGATACAGCTGAAATGCTGGCAGATCCGGAAATCGAGATGATCGTTGTCCTGACGCCTGCACCGACTCATTATGAACTGGTCATGCGGGCGCTGCAGGCGGGCAAACACGTCTATCTTGAAAAACCGCTTGCGACAGAGCTTTCCCGGGCAAAAGAAATGATCAGCCTGGCCCGGGAAAAGAAGCTGCTGCTGGCATCCGCACCCGAAACTTTTATGGGAAGCGCGGTGCAGACAGCCCGGAAGGCCCTGGACGGGGGACTGATCGGCGATATCACGTCATTTCATATTGTCGCGAACCGGGACCTGACGATGCTTGCCAGCATCTTTAAATTCCTGAGGCTGCCGGGCGGTGGGATCTGCTATGACTATGGCGTTTATTACCTGACGGCGCTGTGTGCTTTGCTCGGGCCGATGGAAAAGGTTTATGCCCAGGTGGGCAACCACTGCCGGGTCAGGAAAAATGTGTTTCCCCAAAGCCCGGAATTCGGCCAGGATTATATTTATGACAACGAGAGCCAGGTCAACGCAGTACTGACAACAAAGGGCGGCATCTCCGGAACGTTTTCCCTGAACGGGGACAGCGCCGCTGCGGATCAGGGGGAATTTACAATCCACGGCACAAAGGGAATCCTGCGACTGGGAGACGCCAACCAGTTCGGCGGGACAGTTTCTTTCCTGCCCAACGACTTTATGCATCCGGAATGGAGAACCCTGGAGCCTGTTTCCCCGCTGTCGGACAACTGCCGCGGAATCGGTGCGGCGGACTTGGCCAGGTGCATTCGGGAGGGAGGAAAACCAGCAGCTTCTGCAGAGATGGCCTGCCATGTGCTGGATATTGTTGAAAAGATGATTGAAAGCGGAGCCGGCGGAACGGTTCGCATGACTGAAACTTCGTGCGAACGCCCGGCACCCTTTGATAACTGGCAGCAGTTCGTGAAAGAATAACCAGCGCATTGCCGGGATGCAGCAGGGCGGCAGGGAAGGCTGCCAGCCGGAAGATTGAAGTGATCTGAATAATATATGAAGACTGGATTGATACATTCAGGGGGCATGCGGATGGACAATTTTTGTGAAGCGCTTTTGAGCAGCAAAACTGACAGAATTCCGGATGGTTATGACTGGTTTGCTCCGCTGATCGGGGACTGGGAATGTGACTACTATGATGAACCGGAAAAGGGCCTTTAGCGTCACGTAGTCGGAGAATGGATCTTCAGAAGGATCCTGGAAGGAACAGGAGTGCAGGATGTTTTCATCTTCCCATCCGGGAGCACAAAGGCGGCCAATCCGCAGCCTGATGGTGAGTACGGGACTTCTCTTCGCATGTTTAGCAGGAAAAACGGCTGTTATGATGTGGTATATACCTGTGAAACATGTATGAAAAGGCTGACCTTCACAAAAGAAGGGAACAGGCTAACAGGCCGGGTGCTTGATGAAGAAAACGCATTCTGGGTTTTTTCTGATATAACACCGGATCGGTTTCACTGGGAAAACATGCTGGTCAGGGAAGACGGGACAAAAGAACTGATTTGTGAGATTTTTGGAAAGCGGATCTGACAACCGGCACTTCGGGAAACCGGCAAATACGGTTGTGAGGGAAAAACATGAGCAGGACAGAGAATGTTGAACTGACAGTATTATGCCTGATCGAAGACGGCGATAGAATCTTGCTTCAAAACAGGATAAAGAAAGACTGGCGGGGGTATACACTGCCGGGCGGCCATGTTGAGCCCGGAGAATCCTTTGTCGACGCGGTTATCCGCGAGATGAAAGAAGAAACCGGCTTAACGATCCTTGATCCGAGATTGGTCGGAATCAAACAGTTTCCCTTGGAAAACGGAAGGTATGTTGTCCTGCTGTTTAAGGCCATGCGGTGGTCAGGAGAACTTATCTCATCCGGTGAGGGCCAAATGGACTGGATGAAGTACAGCGACCTTTCAACAGTAAAAACCGTTGACGATTTTGACGATCTCCTGAAAGTAATGAACACGCCGGAGCTGACAGAATTTCAGTATTCGGTTTCAGAAGACGAATGGAGAGTGTCAATCAGATAATCGGGATCTTCGCAAAAGAAGAAACCGGAATCGGGGAACGAAGGTATCCGGGATGTCGGTTTTGTGATTCCATCCGCAGTTTTCAGATCTGTCCCTATTCAGAAGGAATCCGTGAAACTGACCGCTGTGAAACCGTACTGAACCGGATTTGTGATATGGCCGATACGAAGGGAGCCTGCCAGCCTTCCGGCTCCCCTACGGAGATAAAGGGCAGAAAACATGGAGGCCGGGAGGTTGTTAATCAGGCCGATGAAAGCTGATATGGAACAATCTATCGAACGTCTGACAGATCGGATCGTCAGCATCCTGGACAATCATGTCCACAGCATCTGGCTGTATGGAAGCGTTGTCCTTGATGATTTCCGGCCGGGCTTTGGGCATTGTCGGAGCACATTTTCCGGGATGAAGCGCCACTGAAAAAAGCGCTTGAGATCCGCCGGAATCCTGCCGCATACAAGGACAAGGAAGATATAAAAAAGTGGCTGAAAAACCTGGGGCCAGCCGTTCAGCAGTATGCGGATGTACTGGAAAAGGAATTGTATCGGCAGAAAAAGGATTTCCGCTTTACGGTGCAGGCACCGGAAAACAGCTGATGGACGCAAGGCTGGAACGGTTGAAAGGATACACGCCGGCATCCTTCTGTTTGGTCGTTTTTGAGGGTATTGCTGTCCTGGTGCAACTGATTGATCCTCAAGGCGGCCTTCTTATCAGGTACCAGTTGGATGAAGACAAAAAAGAGATTATTGGAAGATCTGGATACTTTATTGCTGTTCCGGTCACAGCCGGCACAGTATAGTGGTTGTATCAAATCATGACAGAAAAGGAGACAGAACGATATGACCATCCAAAGCATCATCGACGGCATCCTGGCTTACCATCCGGACATCGGGGACCGGCGTACCTGTGACGTGGCTGTGGGTGCGGATCCAAACCGTGAATGTACAGGGATCCTGATTTCCATCGCACCTACCGTCCCGGTCATCCGCAAAGCGATCGAGATCGGTGCAAACTTTGTTTTTGTCCATGAACCCACCTTTTTCAGCGGCTATGATGACGAATGCGAATGGCTGGCAGGAAATGACGTATATGAAGAAAAACTTGCCCTGCTGGTGGACAATGGAATCACTGTTTACCGGGACCACGACCATATCCATGCCCACCGCCCGGACGGCATCTTCCACTACCTGATGAAACAGATGGGATGGCTGGAATACCAGAAAACGGATCGGGGCCGCTGGGAGATTGTCCTGCCGCCCACCCGCCTGGGGGATCTGGTTGCCCACGTCAAGGAGCGTATGGGGCTGGAGCACATCCGTTATATCGGCAATCCCGACAGCATTGTTTCCACTATCGGTTTCTGTGGTCACCTGCTGCCGGGAGCGGACAGTAACTGGAGCAACAACAAACAAGTGGCGGCCAGCTGGGATTATGACGTGGTCATTCCGGGCGAGACGGTGGACTGGACGTTGCCGCTGTATATCCGGGATGCTGCGGACCTGGGCAAAGCCAAGGGCATGATCGTGCCCGGGCATTTCGTCCAGGAGGAAGCAGGTATGCGCTGGGCGGCGGAATGGCTCCGGCCGATCGTTAACGATGACAGCCTGCCGATGACCTTCTTCCCGGCAGGGGATATGTGGAAGTACGCATAAGCCAGGGGATAACAGTACGCATAAAGAACAAGCGCCGGAACGGGATGTACACCGTTTCGGCGCTTGTCTGTATTGCACTTCCGGCATAAAGATGGAATCATGCAGGAAAACGATAACCGGCGGGGATGTTTACAGGGCTTTCCGCCTATATGCCGGAGCACAGGATCCTCCGGATCGGGAAGCATGTGAATCCGAACCGGGCCCGGGACGTCTTCGGGAATGCCTTTTGGGAAACGGCGGAATATGGTATTATCTGAAGGCGGCGACCGGGACGGTCATCATCAAAAAGCTTTGTATCTTCCGTTCCATGCCTGAATGATCAGCAAACATTCGGAGTAAGGGTAAGGAGGAAAATATCAGTATATGAATTACAGGAAACTGTTTAACAGTATGCATAACGGATTCTTCAATGAGGCGAATATAAAAAGTATGCCTGAAAGCTGGGTATTCACTGAGTTAATCATGGATCTGAGACAGGACACGCCCAACCAGCCCCCTTATCCGCATCCTGAAAATATTACATTCGGGGAGAACCACAGTGATATCGAAAAACTGAAGAAAACAGTAGGTCGGGTGAATGAAGACTGGGTGCCGTATTTTGAGCGAAGCAGGACATTCTGCGCTTTTGACATGGACACGATAGTTTCTTTCTGCATTCTGGGTGATTGGGGCAGGCATGATGGCCTTCACATCGGCGGGCCGGGATGTGTCGGAACGATCCCGGAGTACCGTGAAAAAGGGATTGGCCTGGAAATGGTCAGACAGGCAACAAATATGCTGAAAGATGAAGGATTTGACATGTCATGGATACACTATACGCACTTGGGTTACTGGTATGAAAAGCTTGGATACCGGACGGTGCTCAGATGGAACAGTAAGGGGATCATTACAGCATGAGGAACAATATGATCATTGCAGGCGTTCCAAGAGCCGGGAAAAGCACAATTTCCCATTTGCTTTCCAGGCAATATGGCTATCAGTACATCAGTATGGATTCCATCATTGCAGGATTCGAGAAGTGCTTCCCTGAAACCGGGGTGAATACGTACCAGGGCCTGTCATCCCTGGAGACATTGCGCGTCATCAGCGGTAAAATGGCCCCGTTTGTCCGCACCATGCTGGAAAACTGTGGATATGACGGGCCTGAACCCGGTATGGTTTTGGATATGTATCAGCTTTTGCCGGAGGACTATGACAAATATATACGCGGGGCGAACTGTGAGATCGCTTACTTCATTACATCGGATGTTACGCCGGAAGAGCGTTTCCTGATCCAGAAAAAATATGATACGGAAAAAGACTATACATTCTATAAATCGGATGAAGAACTCCGGGAAGGCGCGGAATATCTTGTTGAACAGAGCATCCTGATAAAAGAAGAATGCAGGAAATACGGTTTGCCGTATTATGAGACGGCAAAAGAGAGAGACCGGGCATTTCACCGTTTCCTGCAGGAATTCGGTTTTGAACGATAAAACGGAAACCTGAATTTATAGATTTATATCAAAAGCAATGAACAGGGGAAGATTTCATGGAAAAGTATATTGAAGGAAATAAAGCGGCATGGGAGGAAGCTTTTGATTACAGAGATGATTCCTGGGGAACCGATATAACAGACCGCATTCAGAAGGAAGACTACCCTTTTTTCAACGAAGAAACAGTGGCTGCCATGCGGAAAATACCCACAGAGGGAACGGTGATCGGCCAGTTTTGCTGCAATAACGGACGCGAACTGCTCTCCCTGGTAAAAAGCGGAAAGGCGGCGAAAGGGATCGGTTTTGATATTGCTGAAAACCAGGTGGCTTTTGCCAATGAAAAAGCAAAGGAGCTTGGCCTTTCCTGCATGTTTGAAGCAGTAAATATATATGATATTGATGACCGGTATAAGGAACAATTTGACATCGTGATCATCATGATCGGTGCGCTATGCTGGTTTGATGACCTGAACCGTTTCTTTGCCGTTGTTGCCAAATGCATGAAACCCGGCGCGGTTATTGTGATAAATGAGCAGCATCCCTGCACGAATATGCTTGCCTCTGAGGGCGATGAAGCGTTCGATCCGGAACACAGGACGGAATGCCGGTTTTCCTATTTTGAGCACGAGTGG
>CAMMYM010000001.1 GCA_946527725.1 uncultured Clostridia bacterium | reverse complement strand
ATGAATACCTTCCGCTGATTCGTGAAGGCATGAAAGGCGTGGTTGACGAATCCGGTACTGCGGACAAATACTTCAGGAAGTACAAGTATAAAAATGAAATCGCAGCAAAAACAGGAACCGCCCAGGTTACCTCAATCGACCTGGAAAACAACTCCTGGTTCGTCTGCTTCGCTCCTTACGAGAATCCGGAAATTGCTATCGCATGCTTTATTCCGAACGGTTATTCAGGTTCTGAAGCATCCAAGGCGCCGCGTGATTTTATCCAGTGGTATCTCGACCAAAAGGAACTCCGCAGTGTGGATTACAGTCTGCCTGTCGGTAATTCTATCGCCCCGTAACGAAGGAGGGTTTTACCTATGGCAGAATCAATCCTGATTGTTTCCGGAAAAGGAGGCGTGGGAAAATCAGTTATCGCTGCGAATCTTGGCGCTGCGCTGGCCTCCGCAGGACGTTCCACCGTGATCATCGATGCCGATATCGGCCTTCGCAGCCAGGATACACTCCTTGGGCTTGAAAACCTGGTTGTGTATGACCTGATTGATGCCGTAAATAAAGAATGTACGATCAGTGAAGCTTTGCACGACTGCCCCTCATGCCCGGGACTGAAGCTTCTGCCCGCGTCCCAGTTTGCGCGTGTCCGTGACCTGGATCGCAACCGTTTCAGAAAGATGATCAATACGCTGAAGCAGGATTATGAATATATCCTGATTGATGCGCCTGCCGGCATTGAAAAAGGCTTCCGGAATCTTCTGAACGCACAGCCGGACAGGGTCCTGCTTGTAACAACCCCGGACCAGCTCTGCATACGCGACGCGGAAAGAGCTGCACAGGTCATCGAAGCCAAACAGCTGCCCCGGCCGGAGCTTATTGTCAACAGGCTTGAGAATGAATTGATCAGAAGAAAAGAAATGCTTTCTGCGCGTGTCATAGCCGACACGCTTGATCTCCCGCTTGCCGGCGAGATTCCTGATGATCCCGTCGTCTACCGTTCTGTTCTCCGGAATTCCCTGTTCATCAATTATGACTGTGAGGCACGCCTTGCCGTGCTCAGGATCGCCGAACGCCTGCACGGCAGCATGATTCCGTTCCCTGAAATCGGGAAACAACGCATCACCTTGCGCCAGCGCCTTTTCCCGCGCATTCCGAAGGAGGTTACACCGCTTGACCGTCACTGAAGAGAACCGCCATTCACGTGCGCATGTAGACGGCGTTCTGATTGCGCTTGTGTTTGGTCTGTCCCTTTTTGGCATCGTAGCTGTCTGCGTGGCAACTTTTTCACCCGGCCAGGATACGGAGGCGTCCTTCCTGAATCACATTTTCGATTCATATTACGCCACCCGCCAGTGCCTCTTCCTGCTTGTTGCGCCTCTTGTTGTCGGCGTTATTATGGCTTTCCCATATGACGTACTTCGCCAACGGGCGGAATTGTTCTACTGGATTGCTTTTATCCTGCTGACGGTAACGACTATTTTCAACCGTGCCCAGGGCGTAAAAGCCTGGCTTGATATCCTTTGGGGATATACAATCCAGCCTTCTGAATTTGCCAAGCTGTCGATGATACTTATCCTTGCCAAGAATCTCGCTAAGCAGGACCGTCCCCTTTCAGACATGAGGTCTTTTATCCGCATTTTTGCAATGGTGCTGATCCCGGGCATGGTTATCCTGCTCGAAGGTGAAACAGGTTCCCTGCTGGTGATTATTTTCCTTTTCGCTGTCATGATGTATTTTGCCAATGTTTCCCTGAAAACCCTCGGCATACTGGCAGCGATTGCGATCCTCGGGATCCTGTCCATATACGGTTTTATGATCGCTACGGGATCCCAGGACTACCGACTTGCACGGATTGCCGGATGGCTGAACCCTGATATGTACGCATCAGATGACGCATACCAGCAGACAATGTCCAAGATGACTATCGGTTCGGGCGGATTTTCCGGTATCGGTATGTTTATCAATGGCGCGATCTCCCAGCTGAACTATGTACCGGCTGACTGGACAGATTTTATCTATGCCACGATCGGTGAAACATGGGGATTTGTCGGCTGCGTCACCGTCCTTGTCATCTATGTCCTTATCCTGCTTCGGATGCTTCATCTTGCCTGGTATACAAGGGATAAATTCGGGCGCCTGATTATTTGCGGTGTGATGGGTATGCTGCTTTTCCACGTCCTGGAGAATATCGCCATGACGCTTGGACTGATGCCGATCACGGGCATTCCACTTCCCTTCCTCTCTTACGGCGGCTCGAACATGATGACAAACATGGGCGGCGTAGGACTTGTGCTGAATGTGACACGAAACCGTTCTGTTTCCATTCCTGTCAACGCACCGCAGACACTGCATAATCCCTACCGCGTCCGCGTAAAATACCGTACGCGCAGAAACTGATAAAACGGAAAGGAGTCAGCTATGATTGGCAGGTTTAATGAGGATTTCCTGGTTTGCTCCCCGGACTATAAAGATGTGGTCAGCAGCGAGGTCATCCCCGCGCTTCAGGCTTGCCGGGAGGAAAGCATAATACCCGGAACAGGCCAGGTTCCCCTGTACTGCGAACGATTCCATGCCGAAAGCCCCCACGGCACCGTCCTGGTTTTACACGGTTTTACTGAAAATGCCTACAAGTTTTCCGAAGTAATCTATTCGCTCGTGAAAAACAGTTTTGATGTCGTTGCCTATGACCAGCGAGGCCACGGCCGTTCCGGGCGTGCCGAAGGCCTTTCCCATCCCTCCCTTACGCATGTGGACCGTTTCAGCGATTATGTGGATGACCTGAAAACGGTATGTGACGAAATACTGAAGGCATGCCCGAAACCATGGGCCCTGTTCTGCCATTCCATGGGCGGTGCAGTCGGAGCTTTGTTCCTTGAAACATACCGCGATGTCTTTTCAACAGCCTGCATGTGTGCACCGATGATTGCCCCAAACACAAAAATACCCGCATCGGCGGCCGCCGCTGTATGCAGGGCTGCCTGTGCATTCGGCAACGGAAAACACCATCCTTTCTTTATGAAAACGTACAGCGGTCCGGAGGATTTTGAAACATCCTGTGCTTCGGATCCTGTCCGCTTTGCGTGGTACGATGAAGTCAAAGCTTCCAGGGAAGATTTCTGGAATACTGTTCCGACCTATCGCTGGACGCTTGAATCCATCGGGGTGACAAAACAGATCCTTTCCCCCGGTGCACCCGAATCCATCGTATGCCCAGTGCTGCTGAGCACGGCAGAACATGATTTCAGCGTTATGCCCAAACCGCAGGATTTGTTTATCAACCGGGTCCCGAAGGGAAAACACATTTTTGTCAAAGGTGCCCGCCATGAAATTTACCGCTCAACAAACGATGTGTTCTTCCCCTGGTGGCATGAAAACCTGCTCTTCCTGAAGGAGGCTGAAATGTGATGAAAAAGAAATTCACCTGCTTCACAGTATGCTGTGTGGTATTCCTTTTCATTTTTACTGCTTTCATGGCATGGTATATTCCATCGATGTCATCCATGACAGCCAGGACCGCAGAAGCTCAGCAGAGCCTGGACACAAGCCGCGGCCGCGAAAACAAGCAGCAGAGCGAATATGATAAAGCTGTCGCTGAACTGCCCCAGGTAAAAGCACAGCTGGAAGAGAAGAAACCCCTTGCCGAACAGGCTGAAACGCAGGTCAGCGAGCTGAAAGCACGCCGCAAAGAGCTTCGGGCCGAAAAAAACGAACTGGAGCAAAAGCTCCGGGAAATGACTTCCCAGGAGGATACCGCAAATGAATAAACCGGCAAAAATACTCCTTTCACTTGTCATGCTTCTGGGAACAGTGCTGATGATTGTTTTCGGCAGCAGGTATTTCACCGCCCGCAAGGAGCTTTCTGCCCTGAAAAAAGACTTGTCGGAAAGCACTGCGGCCTGGAAACAAACCAATGAGGAAAAACTTGTTATCCAGAAAGAACTTAAAGAGGTCAAAAACGAATTGCGTGATGCCGAACTGACCATTACAGAATCTGAAGAACGCGCACAGGCACTCCGGCAGGATATTGAGCAACTGGAGAAAGAAATCGAAGAATTAAAAACAAAGCTTCCTGAAGCCTGATTTTCTGTCAGTTTTATGCTGTCGGATTTCCGTCACATGCCTCGCCGATCATCATTTTGCTTTGCAAATCATCATTTTTGGTTGACACTTGGCGTTGTTTATGATAATATACTTCTGTTGTCGGATTTAGTCTGATGGCGTTATCTGGGTGTGGCGCAGTTTGGTAGCGTGCTTGAATGGGGTTCAAGAGGCCGGAAGTTCGAATCTTCTCACCCAGACACAAAACCCTTGATGCATAAGGCATCAGGGGTTTTCGTTTTTCCTGCGGATACTTCCGGATTTACCTGTTTTCATGTCATAGTACCCACATTGCAACCCATTAAGGAGAGAGGCGCAGCCCTCTCTCCCTCTTTACTTCCGGTCTGCTCTTCTGCAAACGGATGAATGCAGTTTGGTTTATCCGGAATCGTCATCTGCTGTCCCGGTATTTGCAATGCCGGAGAGAAGCTCCGGCAACCTCGCCGGTTGTACTTTGCTTTCCGAAAGTATGTTTCCTTTTACACGTGAATCATGGTACAATGCGAATTGGCCAAAATATTTACACTGTAACAAAGGATTTTGATTGAATGAAACATGATCCGTTGAGCATTCTGTTCCCCAGGCAGAGTAAAGTCACCTACCGGGAATTGCCTGAAGCAGCCTGGCATGATCTCGGCCTTGACGCCGTCATTGAGAAAGTGGCACAAAAGCCCCAGGAAGTGCAGTTGCTGCGCCGGGTAATGACGAGCATGACAGATGATCCTGCTGTCAGCGCTTTCCGTTGCGATGTTTTCGAGGACATCCTGAATCATCCTGACATTCGCGAAAAAATGATGTCAATGCTTGAAAAAGTTAAAACTTTTTATGACTACGGGATCGTCAAACGCGGTATGGGCGATGAGGCCGGCCTCTGGGATCTGATGCACAGGCTGGAAGAATACCGCAGCTATGTGGTCACAGTGGAGTCGCTGCGTGAATGCCTTTCCGACCGCGACCTGCATTCCGAAGGCCTTCGCATACTCCTGGAAACCATCAACAGGATTTACGAGGACAGTGGATTTGCCGCACTGAAAAAAGATGTTGAAGAAATGGGCATTTCTGCCTCAGAACTGAAAAGTATCACAGTCGGCATCAACCTGAATGAACGCTTTGAAGCGGTCAGCATGGGGCTTGTTTCTGTAAACCGAAAACCCTTTTCGAAATCAGGGCTGCTGAAAAACTTTATCAATGCAGTAAATCCTTCAGACCATCTTGAAGCTGAAGCGGAATGGAACAACAGTTATTCCTTCTATCCGGCCAATTCGGAAGCAGGCCTGCTTACCGCAGTCGGGAACGTTGCCACCGCCTCTGCGCTGATGCGCAACCCGATCGCCATGCTGTCCATGGCCCGTATTCCCGACGCGGACGGGCTTTCCAGTGTTTCACGGCAAATGGATTCTGCAGCTTCCATGCTGGCTTCCAGGATTGCACGCAGGCTTAAGGATATGCTGGAAAAGTACCTGAACATCAGCGTCAAGGAAATCTCTGATTTGATTCCCGAGCTGCTTTTCTATACTCGGTGGGCAGAATATATCGGAAAATGCAGGACGCAGGGCTGGAGTTTCTGCAAGCCGGAGGTCCTTTCCGGCAATTCTTCTTCAACGGATATGGCCGCGGAAGGGATCTATAACCTGAAACTGATCGGATCCCTGAAACCCGGGCAGGTTATCCTGAACAGCCTCTCTTTCGATTCGGAAAAGCGGGTTTATATCCTGACCGGTGCAAACCGCGGCGGAAAAACGACCATCACACAGGCCATCGGGCAGCTGTTCCTGCTGGCTCAGTGCGGCATCTTTGTACCTGCATCACGTTTCCGGTTTTCTCCTGCGGATCTCGTCCTGACACACTTCCCCGCAGATGAGGACAAGACACTGGATCTTGGCAGGCTGGGAGAAGAATGCAGGCGTTTCCGCAGTCTTTTCACTGCGTCAACAGGAAACAGCGTCCTGTTGCTGAATGAAACGTTCTCGACCACATCCTTTGAAGAAGGGTATTTTATCGCTGTGGATGCCGTCAAGGCCATCCTGGACCGCGGTATACGGACAATTTACAATACACATATGCATAAACTGGCTTCTGACCTTGATAAAACGATCAACAGGGATTCATGTATTGCCAAAGCAGTTTCCCTTGTCGCAGAAACTTCAGGAGGCCGGAATTCCTTCCATGTCCGGATTGCACCGCCTGAGGGCAAATCGTTCGCAAGGAATATCGCTGAAAAGTACGGTGTAACCTATGAATCATTATCAGGACTTTCAGAATAACAGACTCCGGTCTGAAAAGAACAGCTCCCCTGAAAATCGGGGAGCTGTTCTTTCTCATGCTTTATAAGCCGTCCGTATTATAATTGCTGCTTCCCCCGCCCTGGTTCGGGCAGACATAAAGGATCGCATACGTTTTCTCTGTTACATAATACAGGTAAATTGCAGTTCCGTCTTCTGCAGTCCATTCCATTGCATTGTGAATAAGATCCTGATTGTAATAATTCTGGTAAACGCGGTCCATCCATCCCTTGATCATCGCCGGGCCGGCTTCCTTGCTTTCTCCGTAAAGCGAGCAGAGCGCACCGGCCAGGTACTGGTAATTCAGCGTGCTGCAGTCATTCTTGAATTCATAGGTGATCATCCGGAGCGCATCCTGCCTGAAGATATAAACCAGGTCTGCGGAAAAGCGGCTCACCGGCACCTGTGACGATGTCAGCAGGATAGACCATTCTGATGAAAAAGCCTGTTCCATCGGTACATTTTCGATCGCAGCAACCTGCTGGGGATTCATGCCCCAGGTAATGCCGTTCCGAAAGGAAAAGGCTTTCTTTTCAGTCATGACCATATCCCGGATACTGGAAGCGCCGGTGCTGTTTTCAGCTGCCGCGCAGCTGACCATAGCCAGGGCCAGCATCACTGAAACAGCAAGTAGTGCAATCCTGTTATTCCGCACGCTTTTTCACCCCTGTTTCCTGCCCGGCAATCGCCCGGATCTGCCTGGTTGTTTCTTCAATGACGCGTTCAGTTTCATCCTTCAGATTGTTTTCGGGATCAAACTCGAATATTTCACCGAAAGTAATTGTACGTGTCTTTTTATCCGCATACATCGGCAGCATTCTGAGCCGTTTTTTCTTCCTTTTCCAGTAGATATCTGCAAGCATCACAAAGCCAGGCGACAATTCACCGATGCCTTCGCTTGGATATTTGTTTTCCGGGTTTTCCGGAAAGATCAGCAGGTTATCCCCCGCTTCCATTGCTTCCATGGTAATGCGGAATGTTTCCCGTAGTTTTTGCGGAGAATCGCGGTATACCGGGATAGCTTCCAGCTGTCCCATCACATTCACGCTCAGCCAGGCAGCCATTCGGGCCAGAAGCCTTTTTTCGAATTCAGGCATGCCCTCCTGGCGGCTTGTCGTATTATCATAAATATATTTCGTTACGGCTTTTTTGTCATTCATCATGGAAGAAACAACCCAGGCCCTTATCGGTACCGGGATATAAATCTTGCATGCCATCGGTCCGTAGAATTCCCCATGATTGCAGAGGAAAACGATCGGGTTCTCATCATCGGTGACAATATGGTCCCTGTTTACCAGCCTGCACCGAAAGTGCAGCCTGCACAGGAAAATGCAAAACCTGGAGAGGTATGGCTGCCGGTACGGTTCCTTCACAACGCGCGCAACCTGTTTCCTCAGTGCTGCATTTTCCTCACCCTGCTGCCGAATGTCCATCAGTTTCCGGATCTTCTCAATATACCTTTTGCTGATCGGGAAACGGAATGCGCTGACAAGCGCGCCGATTACAACCAGGAAAACAGGAATAGACAGGATCGGCTGGAAACGTGCCGCCAGTTCTTCAGCAGTCTGCGGCAACCCTTTTCTGTTGACAAAGCAGAAGATGCCCAGGGCGATGAGGGAAAGCACATCTCCCAGCAGCCGTGCCAGGTTCCAGTTCGTCGTACGCAGCTTCCAGTATCCCTTTGGCACTTCTTCACCGCTTGCATTGACCGCTTCCGGCATCAGTTCTTCAATTCGTCCGAGTCCGGTCATGCTCAGCGATCCGCCGGCAGTACAGATGACAAGGCAAATGTAAATACGAAGATAATCAACTTTCCCGGCAATCAGCATCTGGATGCAGAGGATAATCCCGCACAGCCAAAAAATCAGCCCTGTACAGATCATCCAGGTCGGATCCCTCCTCCCGCTTTTTTCAGACCTTCGAAGCAGCAAATAGCCGGCTTCTGCCGGGATAACTGTGCAAAGGACGGCAATGGCCATCGCCGCCAGCAGTCCGTCACGGTTTGTGGCGAGCAGAGCATAGATGCAGGTAATTGTCAGCTCAACGGACATCACAAGCAACAGGCTGACCCACTCGACGCTGCGGTATGCATGTGCTTGCCTGAAGTCCGCTTCACAAAGTTTTTCATCAGGATCCGCCATCAGTTCGTTTCCCCTGAAGCGGTACATCACATAGATCCTGCTCAGGACGAGCAGCAGGAATCCGGCCGCAGGAGCAAGCCCGTCCGGCCATCCGAAATTGAAGAAAATAATCGCAGACATGCCAATCGTTATGGCACACTGGAAAAGAATACCGAGCAGCTTTACCCGCAGTGAAAGCGGTTCATCAGTGCGTTTGAACGTGGAAAGGCGGTCGCTGTTTGCTTCAGAACACAGGCAAAGCGCAACAGCAGCATAAAGCATCCATACCTTTCCGCTCAGGATTCCAGCCGGAAACAGCCCGGCAAGGATGATCCCAATTGCAAGGAGTACGACTGTCAGAAGAATCATCCAGCGCTTTGCGTATGCCGGCAGGAACCTGCGGTTCTTTCCGAAAGTACCCGAAAACACAATCACCGCTTTTCCGCACAGGTAAAGAACACCGCCAAAAAGAGGCATATCCGTCAGCATGTTCGACAGAATCATGCAGTAAATATAT
This sequence comes from uncultured Clostridia bacterium, assembly GCA_946527725.1. Classification (GTDB taxonomy): domain Bacteria; phylum Bacillota; class Clostridia; order Christensenellales; family Aristaeellaceae; genus Aristaeella. The sequence goes on along the minus strand of CAMMYM010000001.1, from coordinate 49,736 downwards.
CCGAAAAGCTGTGAAATTGCTGCACGAAGCGGCATTTTCCCGGATTCTTTTTCGCTCAAGCTGCTTTCGTTCCTTTCTGACTGTTTCTGAGCAGTTTAACTCCAAGCACTACCGGTACTGCCAGGCATACAATCATCATCAGATAAAGCAGCACATGGCTGACGGTTGTTTTATCGAGGGCAAATTCAATACCGATGCAAATTGCGATGACGGCCGGCAGGGAAATAAGCGCAGCCCTGTAAAGTTTTTTCCGGGCGCCTGCATGCTGTTTTCCGGCTGCAGCAACGCCCCAGACCAGCAACCCGGCGGCAGCGACCTGCTGCATTTTTACAAAGCTGATTTCCATGAAGCTGTCGTTCCGGAGGCTTGCAAGGATTACGCCGCCAGCACCGCACAGGATCATGAAAAGCAGCCAGGCATCCCCTTCGGCTGTATTCCTTCTCGTGAGCATGAACACCAGGACCAGGAAGAGGATAACAGCAGCCGCAGCGCAGTACAGATAAGTCAAAAGATAAAAATCCCCGTAATCGGGATCCTTCACCGCAAGAAATGTATTTGCCGGGAACTGTGTTTCCTCGAAGGACCTGCTGATATTGAAAACTTCCAGGCATTTTTCACCGAAGCGTTCCGCTGCAATAGCCAGCGGGATGGAACAGGATACGATGTCCAGGAGCTTTTTCGGCGTTTCCCGCGTAATCTTTGAAGTAACCCATGCAGCAAGAAAAGCACCGAAAATCATGCCGTAAAGGCTCCATCCCCCGATATCGGGCCGGATCCAGCTGAAAAAAGGAAATGCATCATCCCCGCCTGTCAGGTCCTTGGCTACCCGTACCAGTGCATAAGCAAGGCGGGAAACGAAAAGGCCGAAAATGAAGGAGGCGCAGATCAGTACCTGCGCAGTTCCTTTTTTTGTTTTCAATTCCCTGCATAAGATCGCGATGCATGCAGCTGCGCAAAGCGCGCCGATCATACAGTACAGGCCGAATGTGTATACAGAAATGCCGAAGATTTGCGTCTGCGGCGCTTCCTCCCATAATCTCATCCGCTCATGCTTCCTTTCGACAGGACTTGGACGTTATTTCCTTTGGTCGACAGGCACCGCCGTTGCGAAGTAAATGATATCGCTCTGTTCACGCTCGGCAGCTGTCAGGTTTCCCTTGAACATATATTTCACGAGATCGGGTTCCGGCCCTTTCATGTACAGTTCTGCAGAATTCCCGCCGTCCAGGTTGTAAGCCGTGATACAGCCAAGCTCCTTCATTATCTGTGCAAGCCCGGCAAAAGTAACGCCTTTGCTGTCCTTCCCGTGGGCTTCGACAACAACCATTACGTAGCTCAGCGGTCCGGTCTGGCCGATGGCAGAACGCCCGTCGCAGTGCTCAGAAGCATACAGCAGGTATTTTTTCCCTTCCGGGAAAACAATCTCCCCGTCCTTGACAAGCGCAGGCCCGAAAAGGAATGCGTTAACGATATCATTCATGTGTTTTTCCCTGTATTCCGTAAGCCCGTCTGAAAGGACAAACACATGGAAGTCGCCGTTTTTGTCGATCACCAGCGTGTCAAAGCTTTTTGAGTTTTTCTTTGCCACATTCTGTTTTTTCGTCATGCGGATTTCGAAGAATTTATTGTTGCTGTCTTTTTTGCAATAATCGCCGTTCATCGCAATCACTGCATTATTTGCATCAGCAAGCTTGCTTACTTTCTTATCGCGCTTCTCGACAACGGTACGGAGCTGTGTCGGACTTGCAATTTCCACATAGGCAATCTGCACAATGGAATCCAGCATGTTCCTGGTTTCCACCCGAACGCGGATAGACTGGTCTTCGTACCCGTTTTCCGTATAGCATTCCGGATCTGGCTCCGGCGGTACACTGAAGTCAAGCGGCAGCGCCCATTCATCAGGAATGTTCAGTTTTCCAAGCTCGGAAATGTTGATTTCCTCTGCTGAGAATTCCCCGTCTGTACCTGCTTCTTCCGCATAGGCAGACGAAACCAGAAGCCTGCCGAAATCCATAGCGCTTCCCTCGTCGTCCCCGTAAAGGATTCCTGACTCCGCCTCCTGCAGAAGTGCCGGAGATGAAAGGAAAAAGGGCATGCTTACGATCAGTGCGGCGCAGAGGAGAACGAGCGCAACGCGAATATAGAGTTTCATGGCTTCAGCTCCTTTATCTCTTCTTACTCTTCCTCATCATCAGCGAGCCGGGTATTGGCAATCTCGATCAGTTTGGCGGCCAGTCCTTCATCCTCGACAAGCACAAACTCCTCGTCTTCTTCTCCGTCTTCACCCTCAGTGGTTTCTACTTTGCAGACAATACATTCTTCCCCGTTTTCGTCCGCTTCCTGGCCGACTTCGGTCAGCAGGGCATATTCATCCCCGTTGTAAAAGAAATAATCCCGTACGGCAAACTCATATTCGTTTCCGTCTTCATCCTCAAAAATGATCGTATCCGATTCCATGCCATCCATGTTGTTCATTTCGAAATCATCCATTTGAAACACCTCTTTCCATTATTATCCTGCAAGATTATAAACAAACAGCCGTCTTTTGACAAGTTGACTTTCTGAGCCTTCAGCCCTATCATGAGAAAGGAGGCGGATCTTTCTTTTTCAGCGGATGCCTGGTACCGTCTTTTTCCTGAACAATAATCCCGTCCAGCATTGCCTTCAGGTTTTCGCGGTATCCGTCCAGGTATTCCTTCCTGAGCGCAGCCTGTTCCGCAAGCTCCTCTTCCGTCAGGCCTCCGTTCTTCTTTTTGCGGGCCAGTTCATTAATGCGTTCAATCTTCTTTTTGTCCATATGCTGCACCTCTTCTTTTTCTTGTAGTAAGGAGGATTCTGATGATCCAGGGAAAATGGTTTGCACCGGGTGAAAACCTGTCCGACGGGGTCCTGCCCGTTCGGCTGGCCGTTTTCGGCATATCGGGAGATCCCGTTGATCAAGCCGGCTGGAACGCCCTTGTATTTGCTGACGGCGAACCTGCCGCGACAGGCCGGATCTGGTGGGAGGACGGCGTTTACTGGCTGGGCAGTATCGGTGTGGTCTCACCGCTTCGCGGCCGCCGCCTTGGAGATCTTACACTCCGCTTGCTTCTTTACAAAGCACAAACCCATGCCGCCAGGGAAATACGTCTCATCTGCCCAGAAGATACGGAAGGCTTCTTCTCCCGTCTCGGTTTCCGGGTTATCCGCAGGGATCACGGCCAGTCTGAAATGATGGTTCCCGGCAGCGAAGTCTCCCTTGACTCCTGCGCTAGCTGTAATAAGCAGGACTGTCCGAACCGGAAATAACGTCAGCCGCTTCCCTGCTGTCCTTGCCTGAGAACAGCATCAGCAACAGGCAAAGGATCACACATCCGGTGTTGACTGCCAGATCGCCTATCATGCTGCCTGCCGTCAGGACCCCGGCAGAGTTCAGGATGATCACCGTTTCGCAGCTCAGCACAACAATCCATTCAAGCACCGCGAATGCGGTGCTTTTCTGCATGCTTTCGTCACTCCGGAGTGTCCAGACCAGCAGGCAGATATCGGCTGCCGCCATCATGAGGATTTGCATGATGTTAACCCGGCCGGCCGCCATCAGGGGATATAGGCGGAATTCTTCCGTCAGGACACGGAGCATCCCCCACGTGCATACAACGGTCAGGAGCAGGTCTCCGTTCCACGGAAAATCAGCCTTTCGTGTTGCAAGCCAGGCCACAAGAACAGCAAAGCAGAGCAGTGAGAGAACGAATTCGATGCGGGAAGGCGCAAAAAAGCCTTCCGACGTCAGGTATGGAATTTCCGGCAGCGGTTCAAAAATGCTTTTGCCCCGGGAAAGCCATATGTGCTGCTCAAAAATCTTCCATACGGCAGCTGCCGGAAAAAAGCCGAAGCCCGCGGCATTCAGGCGTTTCTGCCTGTGCGTACCGTTCTCCGGCTGGCCGGGTGTTTCAGCCAGCCAAAGGAATGAAAACAGGAGAAACACAAGAAAAGATACAGCTGCGCCGGCGCCTGTAACCGTAATCCGCAGATCGAGAAAAGAAACAATCTCTTCCCCGTCTTCATGCACTGCATATGTGGAAACAGCAAGACAAAGAACTGCCGCAATAAGCAGGGCAGACAGCGTCCGAAGTATCCCCTTCATCATCCGCATATCATTACTCCTCCCTGAAAACCCATTGCCGCTGGATCCGGTAACTTGCAAAATACAGGAGCGTATCAACGATCAGCTTTGCAAGCCACGGCGCCATACCGATCAGGCCCAGTGCTTTGATGCCAAGGGTGGAAAGGACTATAATCGCAACGGCTGTCACTGCATAACGAAGTACCGTTCCCTTTTTGCCTTTGACTTTGAATACCAGGTCCCTGTTCAGTCGGAAATTCAGGATAGCACTGAAAAACCTTGCGGTGTAATTCGCCAGTGAAGTGTTATCCAGCGTCATCCCGAAAGGCAGGCCAAGATGCAGTTTCAGGCTGAGAATGGGAAAAAGCCAGCTTTTAAAAAGATTAAACAAAACCTGATCAGCAATAAAACAGATGAGTGATGAACCCATAAACCGGATAAAACCGCCCAGGATAACCTTATAGATCCTGTAGGAATCCCGGACAGGATGGAAATGGGTTCCCTCATTTTTCCCGTTTTCATAGATGGTTTCAATCGTCACGGGAATGATCGGTATCTTCTTTGTTGCACATGCAATAAGGACTTTCATCTCGTATTCGTAGCGTTCACCGGATACATTGATCATAAACGGAAGATCTTCGCGGTGAAAAGCCCGGAGCCCTGTCTGCGTATCCGGCAGCCAGACACCATAGAAAAGCTTGAAAACCGTGGAAGTGATTTTGTTGCCTGAGCGCGATTTTGGTGGAATGTCCGGAAGGTCAAAATTCCTGCTTCCGAGATAAACTGCACGCTCCCCTTCCTTCAGTTTCTCCGCAAGGCGGATACAGTCGGGCACTGTATGCTGCCCGTCCGCATCGGCTGTGATGATTCCTTTCACATCCGGAAGATGCTCCAGGATATACCTGTATCCTGTTTTCAGCGCAACGCCTTTACCGTGGTTCACGTCATGGTGCAGGACAACGGTGCGCTCGATGTTTTCAACTTCGCTGAAAACGGGCTGAAAAGATTCACTGCTTCCGTCATCAACGACGATGATTGTGCCGAATCCGCTTTCTTCCAGTTTGCGTATATATGCCGGAAGTCTTTCATCCGGCTCCAGGGACGGGATCAGGATGGCTGTATCCCGGATAGCATTCACATGATCATTCATTTAAAGTTTAACCTCGCCTTCAGCTGATTAGGCTCCCTGCAGCGTCAATCGTCCCGGCGCAGGCATGCCGCAGCGCACAAAAACATTATTATTTTACCAGAAAACCGTTAAAAGCACAATATATATGGATGCTTTCCGGCGTTGACATACAATACCTGTGCCGTTATAATAATTTGAACGTGTATCATTCGGAGGTGTCTTATGGGCATTATACCTTCCAGGAATCTTGAGGATCAGCGTCGGGAAAAAGACGGGATCACATATTTTGACCGCGGTACCCTGACAGGAAAAAACGGCCGGAAATACGACCGTTTCGCGATCCAGACCCACTTTGTCGAGGTCGGCGAAGATCAGGCAGAGCTTGTCCGCAGGTATGTACTTCCGCTGGCGGAGGATGGAGATGTTCTTTCTTTCGGTGCCAAGGTGATGGCGATGTGCACGCGCAACGTCAAAACAAAAGAGGAAGTGCATCCCGGTTTCTGGGCGAAGAAACTGGCTCCGTTTGCCGGTATCAATGAAACCGGTGTCGGCATGCATGAGCCCTACAAACTGCAGCTCGTTATTGATATGTGCGGCCTTCCGAGGGTTCTTTTTGCCGCTTTTATCAGCGCTGTCACGCGCCCGTTCGGCGTACACGGATTGTTTTATAAAATCTGCGGCAAGGGTGTTGCCGGGATTGACGGTTTTTACTTCCGTTCCAGTTTCGACCGGTATAAGGAACTCGCGCTGATCAACCCGCCGAACGCCGTTGAACTATGTAATAAGCTGGAGAAAGATACCGGGATTCCTGTTGTCCTGATGGACGCCAACGATATCGATCAGAACCAGCTTGGCAAGTGTGACGACTTCCCGCTTACAGACGACGAAATCCAGGATGCCATGGCGGACAATCCTTCAGGTCAGGGTGACGAGCTGACACCCCTGATTCTGATCCGGCCGCTGAAAAAGTGATCATGAGGCACATTCCTTCTTCCGACACGCTGCATGCAGGCGTCCTCACCTTTGAGGACGCCCTGATTCCGGTTGCGGATGATTTTGACAGGAACCGCTGGCTGTATATTCCTGACCATTACAGTGAATACCGCTATATCCTCGGTACACGGGGATCTCATCCGCTTGTCTGTATCGGCATCAATCCTTCCACCGCCGCGCCGGACAGGCTCGACAACACCCTGAAAAGCGCCCAGCGGATTGCAGCGTTCAACGGATTTGATTCCTTTATTATGTTCAACGTATATGCCCAGCGGGCAACGATCCCGGATGACATGGAAATGCATCTAAACCCTGATATGCACCGGGAGAATATGAAGGCCTTTGAGTGGATCCTGGAACAGTATCCTTCGCCCTGTTCCGTATGGGCCGCCTGGGGATCCCTGATTACGAAGCGGGATTACCTCCCCGGATGCGTCATGGACATGATCCGGATCGGAAAGGAATACGGAGCCCGCTGGTATACGGCCGGCCGGCGCAGCAAAGACGGCCATCCGCATCATCCGCTTTACCTTCGCAGTGATTCCTTGCTTGAACCTTTTGATGACCTGGACCGGTACCTTGTTCTGCTGTCCCAGCGGAATCAGCGCCGGAAAGCTCAATCCGCAGGAGATGATTCGCATGATGAAAACCTATGATGAAACATTTACCCTTCTGACCCGGGACTGCGATATGAAAGGCAGCTGGCGGCTGAGTGCCGTACTGGAAGCGATGCAGGAAGCTGCCGGTGCGCACAGCCTGCTCCTTGGCTGCGGAAGGGAGGAACTGCTCAGGCAAAACATTGTCTGGGTGCTCTCCCGAAGCGAACTGCATATGAACCGCTATCCCCGCATCGGTGAAAAGATTACGCTTCATACCTTTCCAATGCCCAACAGGATTTGTTTTTTCCCCCGTTACTACATCTTCACGGACGAACATGGCGAAATGGTCGGGAAAGCAGGAACGCTCTGGCTGCTTCTTGACATACAGACGAGGAAAATGCTGCCGCCGGGTGATATTGCCCGCCTGATTCCTGACAACCGCGACCTGGCTGTTCCCATGAACCTGCCCGCAACAGTCGGGGCATTGCAGGGTGAAGAATTCATCACCTCATATAAGCCTTTATATACCGATATTGACGTAAACGGCCATGTGAATAATGCCCGCTATGCGGATTGGCTCTGCAATGCATTTGGTATCGATGAAATGCTGCATTCCGAACCGGAAACAGTTATCTTCAATTATAACCATGAGATCCTTCCGGGGCAGGAAGTAACGCTTCGCCGGACAATCCGGGAAAAGCAATACAGGCTTGAAGGTATCATCGGTGATACAACTGCTTTCGAAATCGGCGGTATTCTCCGCCGCATCCCCTGATCATGAAGGAACCCCCGGAGTCCGTCATTTGAACTCCGGGGGTTCTTTTTGCTTACAGGAGGGAAATCAGCTTGCTGCGTACGCCGTCAAGCCTTTCATCAGTGATACCGAAGTCCATCCGGCGGTAGCTCCAGGCGCTTCTTGAAATCTCATGTTTTTCAAAAGTATCATGGATCATCCTGTACCATTCCACTGTGTCTTCAGGAGAAACGTTGTCAATCACGCCGTATTCGCCGCAGTACAATGCAGTATTATACTTTTCCGCCATGCCAAATGCCGTGGCAAATCTTCTTTCAAAGAAGCTGCTGTCCACGCCTGCTTCCCCAAAGGAAATCCGGGCATCCCGGTCCAGCCACGGTACCCAATATGCTCCCTGGTGGGTAAAGGCAATGGGATCATAGCAATGGAAATTGTAGAGCACGTGTTCATCTGCAGGCGCGTCCAGGTCCTTCAAAGCGTCAGGGGCGTTGTTATGATAACTCCCGACCAGAATCAGGGAATCTGGGGCAATGGCGCGGATTCTGCGGATGCACTCGCCGGAGATCCTGTTCCAGGCGCCGATAAACGATTCGTCCGTTACTTCGTTGAGCAGTTCAAAGGCTACGTTTTTCGGGTCGGTGAACTGCCTGGCCATTTCGCTCCAGAGGCGGTAGAAACGATCCTGATATGCTTCGCTGGCAAAAAAGCCTTCTTCCTTTTCGCCCGCATCAAATGAGAACCCGGCAGTTTTATGCAGGTCGAGCACAACCTTCAGGCCGTTTTTCCCGGCATATTTCAGTGCGTTTTCAATCCTGCGGAATCCATCCGCTTTCCAGCTTCCGTCTTCTTCCTGCATGACGTTATAATCCACCGGAATCCGGACATGGTCCAGCCCCCATCCTGCGATGATACTGAAATCCTTTTCCGTGATGAAATTGTCCATTCTGTCTTCAGAGTAATCACACTGGGAAAACCATCCGCCCAGGTTTACCCCCCTGTAGAATCCAAAGTCCTTCATCTTCATTTCATTTATTCCCCCTGTTCCTGTCAGTCTCCCTGTTTTCATTCTATAAACCGGGCATTACATATCAGTTACATATTTCAATATAAATACAGGTAGATCCCAAACCAATGGGCAATTGCCCCGAAGAGGACAAAGAAGTGCCAGATAAAATGTGCACCTTTCTTTTTCAGTGCAAACGGTATAATGCCAATGGTATACAGCAGCCCGCCCGCAAGGATAAAAATGAGCAGCGGAATGTTTTCTCTGGCCATCCGGGGCAGGAAAACCAGGCCGCTCCATCCAAGGACGATATACAGTGCCATATGGATTTTGCGCGCCTTCTCCGGCCCGAAAACACTGATCAGCGTTACTCCGGCAAGAATAACAGCCCACTCAGCAATGCAAAATACGGTTCCGGCAGTTCCGCCCCGGTAAAGCAGCCAGAGCGGCGTAAACGTTCCGCCGATCAGCAGGTAGATCGACAGGTAATCAAATCTCCGCCACACGCGTTTTACAGCCGTTCCCCATTTGAAGGAATGATACAGGCAGCTCATCAGGAACATCAGGATAAAACATACACCGTATACCACGGAAGAGAACACTTTTATACCGGTATCGGACCGGAGCAGAAGCAGGACCAGGCCCGCGATACCTAAAAGGGCGCCTGTCCCGTGCGTAACTGCATTCCCTACTTCTTCCAGCACTGACCTTTTCGGGGGTTCCCTCTTCTGATTTTGCTTTTTCGTGATTGTGTCAGTCATTCAGCAGGCAGCTTCCTTTCCGGATACGCTTTGAAAAAACCCGCTGCAAATGATCAGCGGGTGTGGATGCTTTTATTCTGCTTCTTCGGCTTCTCCGCTTTCTTTCCTGTCAAGCGGTTTCATTGTCGGGAACAGCAGGACATCGCGGATCGCTGCGGAATCAGTCAGCAGCATGCACATACGGTCGATACCGAACCCTATTCCGCCGGTCGGCGGCATTCCGATCTCCAGGGCATTGAGGAAATCTTCATCCGTATGGTTCGCTTCCTCATCCCCGGCAGCAAACTGTTCTTCCTGCATGGCGAAGCGGTGACGCTGGTCGATCGGGTCGTTCAGCTCGGAATACGCGTTTGCCATTTCCCATCCGTTCATAAAGAACTCGAACCGTTCCACATATTCGGGATGGCCGGGTTTCATCTTGGTCAGCGGGCTGATGTCCGTCGGATGATCCATAATGAATGTCGGCTGGATCATGTGCTCCTCGCAGAACTGCTCGAAGAAAAGATTAAGGATCTCGCCCTTCTTATGGCGGGGTTCAAACTCAACATGATGCGCTTTGGCGGCTTCACGCGCTTCTTCCAATGTATGGATCTCGTCGAAATCCACGCCTGAATACTTCTTGACAGCTTCGGTCATGGTGATCCGCTCGAAAGGCTTGCCCAGGTCCATCTCGATGCCGTTGTATACGATCTTCGTGGTGCCGAGTACCTCCTGTGCAACATGCCTGTAGAGGTTCTCCGTCAGGTCCATCATGCCATGGTAATCCGTATACGCCTGGTACAGCTCCATCAATGTGAATTCCGGGTTATGCCGGGTATCCAGGCCTTCATTGCGGAAAACGCGCCCGATCTCGTAAACCCTTTCAAGTCCGCCGACAATCAGCCGCTTCAGGTACAGTTCCAGGGAGATCCGCAGTTTGAAGTCCTCATCCAGTGCGTTGAAATGCGTCTCAAAGGGTCTCGCTGCTGCGCCTCCTGCGTTGGCCACCAGCATCGGTGTCTCCACTTCCATGAAACCCTGTGCGTCCAGGTATTTCCGGATTGAGCTGATGATCCTGGACCGTTTGATAAAGGTATCCTTCACTTCCGGGTTCATAATCAGGTCCACATACCGCTGCCGGTAGCGCATATCCGTGTTCGTCAGCCCATGGTACTTTTCCGGAAGGATCTGCAGGCTCTTGGACAGCAGCACCAGTTCCACAGCGTGTACAGAGATCTCTTCCGTCTTTGTTTTGAAAACCGTACCCTTCAGTCCGATGATATCCCCGATATCCATCTTCTTGAAATCTTTGTACGCATCCTCACCGACAAAGTCCCTGGCTACATAGCACTGAATCGTGCCCTTCAGGTCCTGAATGTGGCAGAAGGAAGCTTTCCCCATGATCCGCTTGGACATCATCCGTCCGGCAATGCAAACTTCCTGCCCTTCCAGTTTGTCATAGTTGTCCCTGATATCAGCGCTGTGATGCGTAACATCGTATTTTGTGATGACAAACGGGTCCTTGCCCGCGTCCTGGAGTTCTTTCAGCTTGTCCCTTCTGATCTGAAGCAGTTCGTTGACATTTCCGGTTTCTGTGCCAGCCATGCTGTATCTCCTTTATCTTACATCTTCTTGATGGACAGGATTTTGTAACGGATCACACCTGCCGGGATCTGGATCGTGATGGTTTGATTCCGTTTTGCTCCCAGCAATCCCGCACCGACAGGGCTCTCGTTGGAAATCTTGTCGTTGGCAGGATCCGACTCGTTCGCGCCGACGATCGCATATTCGTAGGTTTCGTTCTCATCCAGATCCTTCACCTTTACGATGGTGCCGATCGAAACGCGTTCGGTTGTAATTTCATCGTCCGCAACAACCGTCGCTGTCCGGATGGTTGCCTGCAGTCTTGTGATTTCTTCCTCTACCTTGGCCTGTTCCTTCTTTGCTTCGTCATATTCGGCATTTTCACTCAGGTCGCCGAACCCGCGGGCGATCGCGATCTGCTCGCTGATCTCATTCCGGCGGACGGACACAAGATAGTCAAGTTGTTCCTGGAGTTTTTTCAGGCCGCTTTCAGTCAGTACAGCACCTTTTTCTTCAGCCATGGGTCGTTCAGGCTCCTTTCACATACAAGAAACACCCTGCAGCCGTCCTACGGGAGACAAGGTGTTTCAGATAATCTTCTGACGATAGCAGGGATTATACATTTTTTCCCTGATGTTGTCAACTTGAATTCATCCCCTGCCGTCTGCATGACTGCTTTTCCGTCAGTTCAGGAAACCCAGATATTCATTGAACACATTGAATAACATGTTACCCGAGCAAACCGGCAGGACATAGTCGGTTTTTCCGATCTGTTCATAAGCAAACAATTCGGAGGCACCCGTCAGTACAAGTGCCGGATAAACATCCGTATGCTGCCCGAAAAGCACTTCAAGGTAAGGAACATATTTTGCGGCCTGCAGGACTTCATCCGGATCCGTTTTATTCTTCATCTTGAACTCAAGGGAAAAAACCTTTCCTCCCGCAATCACCAGCACATCCGCATAAATGCGCAAAAAGCGGCGGAGATTGAACCTGAGTTCAAATACAATCTCCCATTCGCTGAAATCAAGATCCGACATATCCCGCAGGTCTGCAAACAGGGCTCTCATCGTTTTGCGGCAGTCCGTAAAAGAATGAATCAGCCCCCGCTTATCATTCAGGCTGCGCCCAATTCGCCTGCAGCCGTCTTCCAGCTCCCGGAGCCATTGTTCCTCGTTTTCTGCAAGAAACTCCGCGACTGTTCCGTACCACCCGGAAAACTCATACAAGCCTTCATGCGGTGCCTGCTGCCGTACAATTGCATGCCACCGGTATTCCCTGTCCTGGTAGCACAGTTCACGCATGAGCGCAGATGATACCATCATCCTGCTGATTTCTGACTTATCGATACCGAGGCGTGCGCTGATTTCCCGTGCCTTGATTCCGTCACCAGCAGCAATCAATGAATAGATCCTGAGTTCAGCGGGTGAAAAGAGTTCTGTTTCGCTTCGCATTATCCTGAAATCTCGTTCAGATCATATGGCGTGGTCTGATAAACAAGGTAGTTCAGCCAGTTTGCATACAGCAGGTTGGCATGGCTTCTCCATGATACAAGCGGCTCCTTTGTATCATCATCCCCGGGGTAATAGTTTTTCGGAACATCAATCGGAAGGCCGGCACGTTTGTCCCGTAGGTATTCCCTTTCCAGCGTCCTCTGGTCATATTCACTGTGGCCCATGATAAATACCTGGCGTCCGTTTTCCGTAATAGCGGCATATACACCGGCTTCATCGGATGACGCGAGGATTTTCAGCCGCCCGCAAGCCTCCAGGTCTTCCCTGCGCACGGTCGTATGGCGGCTGTGCGGCGCCATGAAAACATCGTCAAACCCGCGAAGGAGAATATAGTTTTTTCGTTCGGCATGATGCGGGAAGACCCCGAAAAGCTTCTTCTCCAGCGGGTATTTCGGAATTCCGAAATGATAATACAGCGCAGCCTGCGCACCCCAGCAGATGTGGAACGTGGAATGTACATGGTCTTTGCTCCATTCCATGATTTCACACAGTTCATCCCAATACTCGACATCTTCAAAGGCCAGGTGCTCCACAGGCGCTCCGGTAATTACCATACCGTCAAAATTCCTGTCACGGATATCGGAAAATGTTTTATAGAACGCTGTCAGATGCTCGGCGGATGTATTCTTTGAAACATGGCTCTGCATTTTGATCAGTTCTGTTTCCACCTGCAGCGAAGTGTTACCGAGAAGCCGCAGCAGCTGTGTTTCCGTATCGATTTTTGTGGGCATCAGGTTCACGATGGCAATCTGCAGCGGGCGGATATCCTGCGTCAGGGCGCGGGTTTCCGTCATTACGAAAATATTCTCTTCTGTAAGCGTTTTGTATGCAGGCAGCTCATTCGGAATCTTGATTGGCACCGTTGCTCATTCCTTTCGGTCAAATCCGGTAATTAGCAGTTAGTTTAGCACATCTTCACCGATTACTCAAGGAAAGCAGTACCCTCAGGATCGTTCATCCATGAAAAAAACAGTACCCGTTCGAAAACGGGTACTGAAGAAAGACAGGAACCGATTAATACATGCCGCCCATTCCGGCGCCGCCGGCAGGTGCTGCGGGTTCGGGCTGGGGGATATCAGCCACCAGGGATTCGGTGGTCAGAACCATCGCAGCAATGGAAGCTGCATTCTGCAGCGCGCTGCGGGTAACCTTGGTAGGATCGATGATGCCGCGTTCCACCATGTCGACATATTCCCCTTTCAGGGCGTCGTATCCGTAACCGGGCTTCTTGGCATTCTTGATGTGGTCCACGATCACACTGCCGTCGATACCGGCGTTCAGGGCAATCTGCCGGATCGGCTCTTCCAGGGCGCGCAGGATAATCTGTACACCGGTCTTTGCATCGCCTGCAAAGTTATCCAGCAGGGACGCTACCTTCGGGATTACGTTCAGCAGGGCAATGCCGCCGCCGGGGACGATACCTTCTTCTGCTGCGGCACGCGTGGCGCTCAGGGCGTCTTCAATCCGCATCTTGCGTTCCTTCATTTCAACTTCGGTCGCAGCGCCGACCTGGATGACTGCCACACCGCCGGCCAGCTTGGCAAGGCGTTCCTGCAGCTTCTCACGGTCGTAATCACTGGTGGTTTCAGCGATCTGCGCCTTGATCTGGCCGACACGGGCTTTGATGGCTGCTTTGTCGCCGACACCGTCGATAATCGTGGTGTTCTCCTTGTTGACTTTCACCTGGCGGGCTTTACCCAGCATGTCCAGGGTCGCTTCCTTCAGTTCCATACCGGTTTCGGAAGAAATCACGGTACCGCCGGTCAGGATCGCGATATCCTGCAGCATTTCCTTGCGGCGGTCACCGAATCCGGGAGCCTTGACGGAAACGCAGGTGAATACACCGCGCAGCTTGTTGACAACCAGGGTGCTCAGGGCTTCGCCTTCAACATCCTCGGCAATGATCAGCAGCTTCTTGCCGGCCTGGGCAACCTGCTCGAGCACGGGCAGTACTTCCTGGATTGCGCTGATCTTCTTGTCAGTGATCAGGATCAGCGGATCGTCCAGGACAGCTTCCATCTTTTCGGTGTCAGTAACCATATAGGCGGAAGAGTATCCGCGGTCGAACTGCATACCTTCCACAGTGGTCATACCGGTGGTCATGGTCTTGCTCTCTTCAACAGAGATCACGCCGTCAGCGCCCACAGTTTCCATTGCGTCTGAAATCAGCTGGCCGATTGTTTCATCAGCAGCAGAGTTGGAAGCAACCTGGGCAATCGCCTGTTTGCCGTTGATCGGCTGGCTCTGTTCCCGCAGTCCTTCCACAGCTGCTTCAGTGGCTGCCTCAATGCCCTTCTTCAGGATCATGGGGTTGGCGCCCGCCGCCAGGTTCCGCAGGCCTTCCCTGATAATTGCCTGCGCAAGCAGCGTAGCCGTTGTGGTGCCGTCGCCGGCAACATCGTTTGTTTTGGTGGAAACTTCCTTGACCAGCTGGGCACCCATGTTTTCAAAGGGATCTTCAAGCTCGATTTCCTTTGCAATCGTGACACCGTCATTGGTGATCAGGGGTGCACCGTATTTCTTGTCGAGGACAACATTGCGGCCTTTCGGCCCGAGGGTGATTTTCACGGTATCCGCCAGGGCGTTGACACCCTTTTCAAGGCTGCGGCGTGCTTCTTCGCCGTACTGAATCTTCTTGGCCATAATATCTTCTCCTTTACCCGTTCCTGTACTGGATTATTCAACGATCGCCAGGATATCGCTCTGGCGAACGATCATAAGCTCTTCCCCGTCCACTTTCACTTCAGTGCCGGCATACTTTGAATAGATAACTTTCTGGCCGACTTCAACGTGCATGGTGATTTCTTTTCCATCCACATTTCCCCCGGGACCAACAGCTATAACCATCGCCATCTGGGGCTTTTCCTTGGCGGTACCCGCAAGGATCAGGCCGGATTTGGTGGTTTCCTCTGCTTCACAGTTTTTGATGACAACGCGGTCACCCAACGGCTTCACGGTCATGAATAATTCCTCCTGTCATAACATCTCTCGTTCTGTGTTAGCACTCATCATGCAGGAGTGCTAACAACATGATGTAATATATAGCATTTGTACCTTTCACGCAAGTGGATTATTGGCCTGGAATGCGTAGTTTTCTAAATGTTTCTTTGTTTTGCTCCGATTATCTCCGTTATTCTTTCATTTCCTTTAATTCATCATTGCGAACCTTTGTGTTACAATCCATTCAGCTATTTCGCAGGCTTGTTTACCTGCTTGTCCTTGGAAGGGAATCATGGGATGAAACAGTTTTCGTTAATCTCTGCATCATTGCTGGCATGGTATGACCGCTGTGCAAGGACAATGCCCTGGCGCGGAATCCATGACCCTTACAGGACATGGGTCAGTGAAGCCATGCTCCAGCAAACCCGGGTTGACACCGTACTGCCATACTATGAACGTTTCCTGCAGCGTTTTCCTGCCCTTCCCGACCTTGCCGCATCAGATGAAGCGGACGTCCTGAAGCAATGGGAAGGACTCGGTTATTATTCCAGGGCAAGAAACCTCCTGAAAGGTGCGCGCCAGGTCATGGAGCAGTTTGGCGGTCAGCTTCCAAGCGAGCCTGCGCTGCTCCGGAAAATCAGCGGAATCGGCCCTTATACGGCCGGAGCAATTGCTTCCATTGCATATGATGTCCGTGTGCCGGCTGTCGACGGCAACGTGCTGCGCGTTTTTTCCCGGCTTTGCGGAATCCGGGAAAACATCGGGCTTCCTGAAGTACGGAAAAAGCTTGAATCGCTGGCTGCAGCAGCTGTACCGGAGAAACGCCCCGGTGATTATAACCAGGCAGTCATGGACCTGGGCGCAACCGTCTGTGTACCCGGCACGCCGGACTGTACCCGTTGTCCCCTTTCTTCTTTTTGTGATGCCTTTGCCCATGGAGATGCTGAATCACTGCCCATCATGCCGGTATCCAGGCCGCCGAAGGCTGTCCGCTGGTCAGTTCCTGTCATTATATCGGGGGGCCGCACCCTTGTGCGCTGCCGGACGGAATCCCTTCTCCGCGGTATGTGGTCTTTCCCGCTGCTGGACTGCGATCCGGGCAGCGTCTTCAGTTTCCTTGAAAAAAAATACCGTATCCGTGCGCAAGCCGCAGGCGATCCTGTTCATGCGAGGCATGTTTTCACACACCTCGTATGGGAAATGGATGTTATTCCGGCGATAGCTGAACCAGGCCTGCCGGATCCCGCTGATTTCCGTTGGGTCACCCTGGAAACCCTCAGCGGGCTTGCCTTCCCTGCAGCCATGAATGTCCCGCTGCAGGCAGCGCGGCATATCCTGCAGGCGTAGCACACAACAAAGCATCCACCGGCAGATCGCCGGTGGATGCTTTGTTGATGCCAAGAGTATGCGAGACCACGAAGGTTTATCCTCGTGCCGGGGTTTAAGCGTTCAGCATAAAGGCCCTGTAAGCTTTGGCAGCTTCATAAAGGTCCGCCTTGGAGATGATCTCCATCGGTGCATGCATATTCAGCACAGCAACGCCGCTGTCGATGACTTCCATGCCGTACAACGCGCAAATATAAGCGATGGTTCCGCCGCCGCCAAGATCCACACGGCCCAGTTCAGCTGTCTGCCAGCAGACCTTGTTCTCATCCATGATCCGGCGGATCTTTCCGATAAATTCCGCATTCGCGTCGTTTGATCCGCTCTTGCCGCCCCGGCCTGTAAACTTGTTGTAGCAGACACCCCTGCCCAGGAATGCGGCATTTTTCTTTTCAAAAGCTGAAGCATACAGCGGATCAAAACCTGCGCTGACGTCACAGGACAGCATCCGGCTGTTGCGCAGTGCCCTGCGGACGGTCAGTTCGCTGTACTGTCCCATCAGGTTTGCAATTTCAGCCACAGCATTTTCGAGGTAATTAGCCTGCATGCCGGTTGCACCGACGCTGCCGATTTCTTCCTTATCAACAAGCATTCCGCAGCAGGTATACTCGGGGATCTCCTTTATGCTCAGCAAAGCGTCAAGTTCGGCGAACGCACAGCTTCTGTCATCATGGCCGTAGCCGATAATCATGGACCGGTCAAGGCCGAAATCCCTCGCTTTTTCAGCCGGAACTGCCTCAATCTCAGCGGAAAGCATATCCTCCTCTTCGATCCCGTATTCGTCCTTCAGGATCTTCAGCAGCTGTGCTTTGACAGGTTCTTTTTCTTCGCCGGCCAAAGGTTTCCCCGCCAGTACAATATCAAGGTTTTCACCGGTAATCGCTTCACTCAGCTTCTTGGCTGACTGTTCCTGGGACAGATGGATCAGCAGGTCGGTCACACCGACAACAGGATCGCTGTCCTTTTCACCGATGCAGATGTTCACCGCAGTTCCGTCTTTTTTCACAACAATACCGTGCAGGGACAGCTGCCTTGCTACCCACTGGTATTTCTTGATCCCGCCGTAATAGTGGGTATCCGCAAGCGCATAATCCGTATCTTCATAGAAAGGATTCTGCTTCAGGTCAATCCTGGGGGAATCGATATGGGCGCCGACAATGTTCATACCGTCTTCCAGGGGCTTTTTGCCGAGATGGAAAGCGACAATGGCTTTGTTCATCTGGTTCAGGTAAACCTTATCTCCTGCTTTCAGCTTTTTATTTCCGGCGATGGCCCGGTCCAGCGGAATATATCCTGCCTTTTCCAGCGCATTCACTGTATAGATGACGCATTCGCGTTCCGTTTTCCCATTGTTCAGGAATTCCTTGTACGCTTCAGCCAGTGTTTCCACTTTTTTCATTTCGGTTTTTTTATAATTCTTCCATGCATTCGGTCTTTCCATGTTCTTTCACGCTCCTTTTCCGTTATCTTATCACGAAAGCGCATGAAAAACAACGCAGCAAAAAATCCCCCGAAGGGGATTTCAGGCTTTATCCGGCGTGCCGAAGCATCGTCATGGCGTTTGGGGTTATAAAGTAGTTCCTCCGGGACTGTGTACTTTGTATCAGCAGCCCTTCATTCACCATTCTCCTCAGGTATCCGGCGGTTGTCGAAGTGGACGTCAGCCCGGCGGCTTCTCCGATTTCACGGACGCTCGGCTGTTTCCCCTGCTCATCCGCAAAGGTCATCATATAGCGCAGGATTGTGTCTCTGGTCTTCTTGTTTCGTGGTTTCCGGCTGTTCATCCGTCTCATCCTCTCTTTTCGTTCTCAATCATATTCAGTTCATCTTCCCGGGCGAACAATTCATCTCCTGCAATTCCAAGAACCTTGCCAATACAACGAACTTCATCGCCGTCCCCGAATTCAATGACAGGGTATGCAGGGTTCAGGCTGTGGAGCCCGTCCCGCTGGTAAACTTTGATATATCCTGCATCCCCGTTCGTAAAGATTCCGATTTCCCCCGGCTGCAGGGCCGATCCGTGACGGACAAGCACCTGGTCACCGTCGTGGAAAGCGGGCTCCATGCTATTCCCGCTGACACGGATCAGTTCGTCTGCCCTGGATGTCAGCGCAGTCTCTTCAACCCATACTTCCTCCCCGCTTGTCTCGCCGATTGTGAAGCTTGGCCCGGCACAGGCTGACAGATCATTCCTGAAAAGCCGGATCAGTTTCCTGCGCGGCTGGGCGTTATGCTCCTGCATTTCAAGAAGCGCATCCATCTCCCGCAGTACAATTTTGCGGTGATACTCCGTGAGCGCGCTGTATCTGGATGCAAACTCCTCCGGCACCGTATTTTTAGCCCTTTTCTTTTGCCGTACACCGTAAAACTCTTCCAGGGAAAGGCCCAGCGCTTCGCAGATCACGGGGACGCTGCTCAGATCCGGCCGGCTTCTTCCGGATTCCCATGCGCCGACGGCATTCTTTCCGACGCTGACCATTGCGCCGAGTTCTTCCTGGTTCAGGCCCTTTTCCCGGCGGCATCGGCGAATAATTTCCGCATAGGAAATACCCGCTGCGTTGATAAGGCCGGCTTCCTTTTGTTCCTGCCTGCTCATGCGCTTCACTCCTCTCCTCTTATAGAATAGCACAATTATTTTGTGCTTGTAAAGGGGAACAAAATAATTTTGTGCTTTTCCGGCTTGTTTGACTTTTTTCCCCTCAGCGCTATAATATCAGCAAGCGCTAAGAAAACAGGAAGATCGGCGGGGATTGGACGTGAAAGAACTGATAAGGAAGTCTTGCTTTCCATTCCGGAGGGCGGCAGTTTCAATTCTGCTCGCGGCAGTTCTCTCCGTTTGCATTTGCCTTCCTTCCGCCGGTGCCGATCCGGCTGTTTTCGAAAAACGCGGCGTCAAGTATTTCAATACCATCATTGAGCTGCTTCGTGAAGAAAACGTCAGGCAGACCCCGAACCTGCGCAGCCGGATTGAAAATGTGATTGAGGAGATCCGGAAATACAGGTCATCTGATTATGAAATTGCCCTGTCCATCATGGATTGCTGGGATAATATCGCGATGAACAAAGAGTATCCTATACTCATCTGGCAGGGCGGTGAATCAGCCGATGAGCTTGCTGATTCCGGCATTGTAAACAGCTCCGCTCACGCTTTCATTGTGATGGGCTATGAGCTGGCCGGCGGAAAAATGCGTGACGAGCTGAAGCTCCGATGCGACGCTGCCGCCGCTGCAGCGCGCACGTATCCGGACGCGTGGTTTATCGGCACCGGAGGAGTCACCGGTCCGAACAACCGCCAGCATCGTTCAGAGGGACAGGCAATTGCCGATTATCTGACGAAGCAGTGCGGCATTGATCCCTCCCGCGTGCTGGTGGAAGGAGACTCCGCAAACACAGCCGGAAATGCGGTAAATGTTTTCAGGCTCCTGAAACTGCATGACATCCACACAATTACAATCATCACTTCCGCCTATCACCAGGTCTGGTGCCAGCTGCTCTTCTATCCCATGGCTGAAGTTTACCGGCAGTATGAGGATTATGATGTTCGCATCGTCGCGAACTACAACGTCATCGGGCAGGCTGATATGAAGCCTGAATACGGCCGTAAATCAGGCCTGTCCCAGCTCTCCCAGATTTTCGGCAAATACAACGACAGCAAAAAGCGCTACGGTTCTGACTGATCAGGGGGACCGGCCGTATTCAAATAGCAAAGGAGTGTTCCGTATGTTTCATCTGCAGCAGAAAAGTTTCCTGAAATTGCTTGACCTGAGTCCCGAAGAAATCACCGGACTCCTGGATCTCGCTGCCGAGCTCAAGGCACAGAAAAAAGCGGGAATACCGCACGCTTTCCTGGCCGGCAAAAATGTTGCCCTGATTTTTGAAAAGACGAGCACGCGTACGCGCTGCGCTTTTGAAGTCGCGGCTTACGATCTGGGAATGAACTGCACCTACCTGGATCCTTCCGGAAGCCAGATCGGCAAAAAGGAAAGCATTGCTGACACCGCACGTGTTCTCGGACGCATGTATGACGGAATTGAATACCGCGGTTTCGGCCAGCAGATTGTCGAGGATCTTGCCCGTTACTCCGGTGTTCCTGTCTGGAACGGGCTCACAAACGAGTTTCATCCGACACAGATTCTTGCAGATTTCCTGACGATCCGTGAACATTTCGGGCACCTGAAAGGCATCACGCTTGTTTATATGGGTGACGCCCGTTATAACATGGGCAATTCCCTGATGGTCGGCTGTGCAAAGATGGGAATGCAATTTATTGCCTGTGCCCCGAAGAAGTACTGGCCGGACGCGAAGCTGATCGCTGACTGCCGGGCAATCGCCGCTGAAACCGGCGCTACGCTCACTTTCTCAGAGGATGTTTCAGTTGTTTCCGGCGCGCATGCAATCTATACGGACGTCTGGGTTTCCATGGGTGAACCGGATGCTGTCTGGGAAGAAAGGATCCAGGACCTGCTGCCCTACCGTGTGACAGCTGATATTATGCACCGTGCAGGAGACCAGTGTGTCTTTATGCATTGCCTGCCTTCCTTCCATGACCTGAATACCGCGATCGGCAGGAACATCTATGAAAAATTCGGCGTCGACTGCATGGAAGTGACGGATGAAGTGTTTGAAAGCCCGCAGTCCATCGTGTTCGAGGAAGCGGAAAACCGGATGCACACCATCAAGGCCGTCATGGCTGCAACGCTGTAATCCTGTACCGGGGGAACAGGGATGTTTATCAAAGGATATACATATGGCTGTAACGGACGCCGCGGGGATTAACCGCACCCGTGATATGGCTGCAGAATGATCGGTTAAATAATTAGTTTTGCCGGTAAAATATATGATTTATCTCTGCGATTTTGATGCAAAAAAGGACGGCGCAATATAACTGTGCCGTCCGTCAATAAAGAATCCGGTTTGTTCCGTTATGCTTCCGGCCATTCTCCTTCGAAAACAAATTCCGCCGGGCCTTCCTGGAAGACATGGCCGGTCTTTTCATCCCATTCAATCAGCAGGTTTCCTCCGTTGAGGATCAGTTCAGCCTTTCGGCCGGTCAGTTTGTTTGCAGCGGCAGCAACCAGTGTGGCGCATGCTCCGGTTCCGCATGCCATTGTTTCCCCGGCGCCGCGTTCCCAGACACGCATGCGGATGCTGCCGTCCGGAAGAACCTGGGCGAATTCAGTGTTTGTCCTGTTGGGAAAAAGCGGATGATGTTCAATCACTGTGCCGTAACCGGCAACATCAAAACGATCAACATCATCCTGGAAAATGACAGCGTGGGGATTCCCGGTGCTGACTCTTGTGAACATAAAGGTCTTTCCGTTTGCCTCAACGGTCTCCCCGATTCTTTGCACTTCAGGTTCACCCATATCGACGCGTACGGAAACAGCCTTTCCGTTGATTTCCCTGATGCTCAGGACTTTTAAACCCGCTCCGGTTGCTAATTGGACTTCGGTCTTTTTTGTTAATCCCCTGTCAAAAACATACTTGCCGACACAGCGCGCAGCGTTGCCGCACATCTCAGATTCACTGCCGTCAGCGTTGAACATCCTCATCCGGAAGTCTGCATCCGGATCCGGGCAGATCAGGACAAGCCCGTCGCTTCCCACGCCGAAATGCCGATCGCTGATCTTCTTTGCAGTGGCAGACGGATCCGGCACCGTTTCCTCAAAACAATTGACATAAATGTAGTCATTGCCGATGCCCTGCATTTTTGTAAATCTCATCTTGCAATCCTGCCTTTATTCAACCTGGCCGGCAGTATGGAGTACTTCTCCGTGCAGGACAGGCATTTTTTCCTCTTCCTTTGTGTTTTCCCTGCGGATGAAGCGGTTCAGTTCCTGCAGCCGTTCGATCCTTCCCTGTACTCTCCTGCCCGTCAGCGCCTTGCTCCTGTATCTGTCAAAAAGTGCACGGACTCCCATGGTCACCGGAATCGCCGCCCAGAATCCGGTCAGTCCTGAAACAGCCGCTCCGACTCCCAGCGCAGCGCCGCTTTTTGCCATCCTGAAAGCGCCGTCTTTCAGTCCGGTTATACCGGGTTTCTTGCCGAGAAGCACCTTTGTTCCTTCTGTTGCGGAAATAACCACAAAAGGCAGGATCCCCGTAACGCTCTGCGTCAGTTCGGTCAGAATGCCTGTTTCCTCCAGGATTCCCGTATCCACAGCGATTTCATCAACATAGGTCAGGCCTGCTGCAATCGTATCCACAACCGTGTCATGCTGCCTTTTCCTGTATTCTTTGACCAGTTCCTCATATGTTTTCATTGAGATGCCTCCCTTCTGCCGCGTTTACGCATTTTCACTTTTTACAGCAGCTTATTCACCAGGGTGACAATCACCCAGGCAGCCGCAGCGATGGCCACAAGCACCGTCAGGTCGCGGATGATATTCCCTTTCTTTTGCTTCTCACGGCCGGTGTGGCTGTTTACCTTCTTTTCCAGCGCCGCGAGCCTGTTCCGGAGTTCTGTGATGTCCTGGTCATGCGCGCGGCGTTCTTCATCCAGGCCGGATTCCGCCGCGTCCACCCGGCTTTGCAGTGCCTGGATGCGCCGGTCTTCCTGGGTCATCATACGATCCACTTCCCGGCGAAGCGTACTCTGATCCTCGCAGAGGCCTTCTGCAACCAGCGTCATTTCCGCCGTAAAGTTCTCAATCAGCTGGGTAGAATTTTCCCCTTTGACCATTTTCAGGGCACCGTCCCAGAACTTTTTCGGTTTTTCCGCCAGGGCCGGCTTATCCGCCTGTTCTGACCTTTCTGCCAGTTCCTTGTATTCTGCCATTTTTCTGTCCTTTCCATTCCTGCCGTTCAGATCCTGAATACGAACCGGTCTCCGCGTATCAGCTGCAGGCTGTTATGCAGCGGCCTGCCTTTCTGGTCGTAAACGACTTCATGCAGGCGCATCAAAGGAGCGCCTGGTTCAACATCCAGCAGTTTTGCCTGGGCTTCTGTCGCGAAAGCCATGGAAATATCATGTGTTGCCTGTTTCGGTTCCACGCCGTAATCCCGGAGGACATTATAGAGGCTTCCCCCAAGGTTCTCGTTCTCCAGATAAGCGTACGCCATGGAAAAGTGGTTTTTTTCCAGGACGACGGGAACACCGTCCGCAGTGCGGACACGCAGGGTTTCCAGGATCCTGTCGCCTTCACGGATGTTCAGCTCTTCCAGGTCCGAGGCATCCGGCGATGTTTCCTTCACATGGACCACGATCGTACCGCCTTTGAAGCCATTCTGCTTACAGGCGTCATGAAAGCTGTGGATACTCTTCAGGTCCTGGCTGATCCGCGGGGTGGATACAAATGTACCTTTTCCCTGCTTCTTCTCCAGCAGGCCTTCCGAGGTAAGCTCAGCCAGGGCACGGCGGACAGTCACACGGCTGACCTTGTACAGGTCTTCCAGCTGATGCTCCGGAGGAATCCGGCTGCCTACCGGATATATTCCGCGCTCTATATCCTCAGAAAGGCGTTGCATCAGCTGGTGATACAGCGGACTGGAGCTTTCCGCCTGCAGTTTTTTCATTCCGTCATATCCTCCTTGTTGTATTAATATGTATCAATACAACAATTGTATGATACCATTTTGCCTGAAAAAAAGCAAGGGCGTCAAGCAAAAAGATCCCGGAAGCAGTTCATCCTGGCTGCTCTCCGGGACCCGTTTCTGCATCAGCGGATTGTTACGTCGCCGCTGACGCTGGATGCCGTAATGATCAGTTTAGCACCTGTTCCGGCATCCGGGATCCTGCAGGAAGCAGAACCCGTAACCGTGGACACGGAAGCATGTACGCTGTCCGTTCCAGGGGCCAGCTCAATTTCCGTATCGCCGCTGGTTGTCCGTGCTTCGATGCGGCTCACAGACGTGCTGTGCAGTTCCGCATTCACATCTCCGCTGACAGAATTGAGCCGGATAATGTCAGCTGTTCCCTTCAGTTTCGCATCACCGCTCGTGGATTTCATTTCTGCGTCGCCGTAATTGCCCCGTGCCGTTACATCGCCGCTCATGCTGCTCAGTGTGATTGTTTTTGCATTCCCGCTGAAATCGATCTCCCCGCTCATGGCACTGACTGAGACTTTTTCAGCATACCGGTCACTTTTCGCCTCCACGTCCACATCACCGCTCATGGTGTGAATTACAAGGCGTTCAGGCAGAACTGCCTTCATTTCAATATCGCCGGATTTTGCGTTCAGTTCCATTTCCCGGATCGAAACAGCCGGCAGTTCAATATATACGTTCCAGCTGACTGTAATGGAGGAAGCTGCGCCGTTGATTGCTTTTCCGATAAAATTCAGCAGTCCCTTCAGGGTGAATTCCGTATTGTTGATTTCCTTCCCTGCATCCTCAATTACCTTTTTTGTGTTGTCGACAATCCGGACGTTCAGGACCGATCCATCCAGGGAGCATGCCAGCTGGTCCATATCCTCGCAGCGGACATGGATTTGCCCGTCCTGGGAAGGCTTGATCTGGAGGTCGCAGTTCTTCAGATCCGTCCGCAGGCTCTGTACGCTGCCGGCGCTGAACACATATTCTGTCGGTTTTTTCTGTTCGGGAGCATTCCCGGCAGGTTTTTCAGCATTGATGACCGGAACTTCCTGCTGCTTCTCCGGTTCCGGCTTATCTTCCTCACTGTGTCCCGGCTTTTTCGGATATTCGTCAATGACTTCTTTCATTCCCTTGAGGCTGTCCACCACAGCGTCAATCGCTTCGGTATCGCTCATTCCCCTGCTGATCAGGTCGTCATAATGCTCCAGGCAGTTGTTCAGAAGCTCCTCATGCAGCGCCCTTGTTTCGGCCGTGTCCACAGTATCTTTGAACATATGGTCAATGATCGCACGAATACTCGCATTCATAATTCTTTTTCCTCCTCCAGCAGCCGGTTCAGTACTTCCCGGGTCTCATGCCACGCCTGTACTTCCTCGCCAAGTCTCTTTCTTCCCTCTTCTGTCAGACTGTAATACCTGCGACGGGCTCCAACCATCTCATTGCCCCAGTAGGATCGGATATAACCCGCGCTTTCCAGCCGCCGGAACGCCGTGTAAAGCGTTGCTTCCTTGAGCTCAAGCCGGCCGCCGCTGATGTTCGCAACTTCCTTGCTGATCTGGTAACCGTAGCCGTCTTCACCGGACAACCGCCTCATGATGACCGCATCAGTATATCCCCTCAGCAAATCTGCTGAAATCATCATCTTCTCACCTCCCGAGGAATGTTATATCACAATATACCTCGTCTGTCAATGTATTTTATGTAATTATTTACAGAGATTTGCGAAGTATGTTCTATTCCATTTCCGCTATGGATTCTTCGAGGTCTTCGATCTGTTCTTCCAGGCGGCGTTTCTCATCTTCCCAGTCATCATGCTCGATGCTGTAAAAATCCCCGGGTTCATCGATCTCCAGCAATTCCAGCTGATGCTGCAGTTCCTCAAGCTCCTCTTCCATATCCTCCCGCGAGGGCGCATAGTATTTTGCAAATTCAGCGTTCTGCTCATAGGTAATACGGCCTTGTTCATTGATGCGGATGTCAAGCCTGTTTTCCGGATAACCCGATATTTCTTTCATCACGGTACACCTCTTGGCAGGATTGTGTTTCACGGTTTGCTATGATAAAATCATAGCTGTTTTATGACTGCTTGTAAAGGAGTCCTGTGCAAAATGAAAGCCTGGCTGTCAAGACTGCAGAATGACCTTGATTTCGTTCCGTCTTCCCCGAAGGAACTGGCTGCTTATGAACTGTCGCATGCCCTGCCTGATATCCCCTGCCGGATCGAAACGGATCCCGCCATGGATGAAGGCTACCGCATTTCACACAGCCCTGACGGTACATATCTCATCACAGGCGGAACCACGGGTGTGCTCTACGGCGCCTATGCCCTGATCTGCCGTGTGCTTTGCGGCGAATCCCTGCCGGATGAATTCCGGTCCTCCCCGCAGTACGCTCTGCGCATGATAAACTGCTGGGATAACGCTGACGGTTCCGTGGAGCGCGGTTATTCAGGCCGGAGCCTGTTCTTTGAAGGCGGCCACCTTCAGTATGATCCTTTCCGTATGCGCGAACTCGGCAGGTTGCTGGCATCCGTCGGCCTGAACGTCCTTTGCATCAATAACGTCAATGTCCATTTCCCCGCCCAGCTGCTGCTCGAGGATTACCTTGGCGAAGCTGCCGCACTGGCGGACCTCCTGCGCCCCTTTGGCGTACGCCTGATGTTCTCCGTTGACTTTTCCCAGCCCATGCGGCACGGCATCCCTACAGCGGATCCTCTGGATCCCGCAGTGCAGGCATGGTGGAAGGAAACAGCGGCACGCGTATGGAAAGCGATCCCGGATCTGGCCGGTTTCCTGGTTAAGGCTGACAGCGAAGGGCGTCCCGGCCCGTTTACTTACGGAAGAAACCATGCAGACGGTGCAAATATGCTTGCTGAAGCAGTCCGCCCCTTCGGCGGTTCCATTATATGGCGCTGCTTTGTTTATAACTGCCGCCAGGACTGGCGGGATACAAAAACAGACAGGCCGAAGGCCGCATGGGAACATTATGCTTTCCTGGACGGGCAGTTTGCAGACAACGTGATCCTGCAGGTCAAACACGGTCCTTTTGATTTCCAGGTGAGGGAGCCGCTTTCCCCGCTCCTGCTCGGGATGAAAAAAACGCATATGGCCATGGAACTGCAGCTGGCACAGGAATACACAGGCCACCAGATCGATATTTATACCATGATTCCGATGTGGCGCGAGCTTTTTGAGGAACTTCCTGAGAGCAATATTATGTCACTTGCCGCCGTATCAAACCTCGGCAGGGACGAAAACTATACCGGCCACCCGCTTGCCGCTGTCAATCTCTTCACATACGGCCTGCTTGCCTGGGATCCGCAGACAGACGCAAAGGAAGCTGTCACCCGCTGGGCCAGGCTTACATATGCCTTTTCTCCAGCGGATGAATCCTCCCTTGTCTCCCTGCTCCTTTCCAGCCGCCGCACTTATGAAAAGTATACGGCGCCGCTTGGTATCGGCTGGATGATTACGCCGCATGACCATTACGGTCCAAACCCCTCCGGATACGAATATGACCTTTGGGGTACCTACCATAAGGCAAACAGGGATGCCGTCGGCATCGACCGTACCGCAGCAGGTACCGGCTACCTCCTGCAGTATCCTGACTCCCTGCAGCAGAAATACGGTGATCCGGTAACGTGCCCGGACCTTTACATCCTGTTCTTCCACCGCCTTCCCTATACTTTCCGGATGAAGGACGGACGTACGCTGATCCAGCGGATCTATGACGACCATTTTGACGGTTTTTCGGAAACACAGGCCATGGCGGAAACGATCCGTTCCCTTCCTTTCCCGGAGGAAGACCGCAAAGTGATCCTGGACAGGATGGACCGCCAGCTGTGCAACGCCAAAGAATGGTGCGATATTATCAACACGTTCTTCTTCCGCCTCTCCGGTTTCCGGGATGAACACGGACGGACAATTTATGACTGAGTATATGAAAAGCCTGAGGCGCTGTTCTGCTGAACAGCGCCTCATTGCTGAATATGCCTTATTCTTTTTTGAACTTCAGCCATGACGGAAGCGTCATTTTTTTGCCTCTTCGTGAGAGGACAACGCTTTGCAGCAGGATGAACAGCGCAAGCATCGCACCGCTTGTTATCGTCTGCCACCATGGCTTTGTCAGTCCGGAAGCGGTAACAATCAGCTTGATCGTAGCGAGGATCATTACACCGAAGAAGGTTCCTATTACATTGCCAACGCCGCCGGAGAGGAGCGTTCCTCCGATAATTGATGAAGCAATCGCGTCCATTTCACCGGCCGTCGCATTTGTCGCGTTTCCGGATACATTGTGCATCATGAATACGAATCCCGCAATACCAGCCAGCAGCCCGCTTATCAGATGGGCTATAAACCGCGTTTTCTTCACATCAATTCCCAGCATCAGTGCACTCTGGCGGTTTCCGCCCACAGCGTAGAAATTGCGTCCGATCCGTGACCTGCGGAGCATGAAAGCAATCGCAACGAGCAGTACAAGGGCGATAACAACTCCTATCTCCATGCGTGCCGGAATCATTACGCCTTTTTTGTTCAGCGACCCAAGGAAGCCGATTTCTATCCTGTGCTGGATGATATCGAGGATTCCCGGCTCATCCTGTACCGTCAGCTGCATCGGTTCAACGCTAACGATTGTAATCATTCCCCGTGCAAAGAACATGCCAGCCAGCGTAATGATAAACGGCTGGATATCCAGGTAAGCTACCAGGGCACCCTGTACAGCGCCGAAAAGCAAGCCAATACCGATAGCAATACATGCTGCCAACAGAATCCTCAAACCGTCCGACATGCCTTCCACGGGCCAAAGCTTGCCCTTCAGGAACATAACGCAGACCATGGAAACGAGCGCGACAATCCCGGCTACGGAAATATCAATTCCTCCCGTGATCATAACGATTGTCAGCGCACATCCGATGATGATCAGGTAAGCATAATTGTTCAGGATGTCGAATACCTGCTGCGGTTTTCTGAATCCGCCGCCCCAGATGATAATGCCGGCCAGGTACATAATGACAAAAATGCAGATTGAAATGAACATAAGCAGGTTTGCGTTCGAGATCTTTTCGCGGCGCATTGTTCCCGCAGCCTTTCCGGAAGTAACCGCTGTCATTTCAGGTCGCCTCCTTCCTGGCCAGCATCCTCCTGCCGTTCCTGTTCTTCATTTTTTGGAAGGCATCCTTCACAACAGGTGAACCAATGACAACCAGCAGGATGATCACAATTGCCTTGTAGGCTTTCACATCCGTCGAGGGAACTTTCATTGCGTACAAGGTAATGGTCAGTGCCTGAATTGCATAAGCGCCCATCACAGATCCGATCATATTGAATTTGCCGCCGCCCAGATTGTTGCCTCCGATCGCAACGGCAAGGATCGCATCCATTTCCACATTCAGCAGCAATGTTTCATGGTTGATCAGGCTCAGGCGGCTCATACCGATCGTCCCCGCCATGGCGCAGCAAACACCGAGCAGAACGAAGGCAAGCAGTTTCATTCCAACGGGATTAATCCCGTTCAGTTTTGCAGCCCCCTGGTTAATACCGACTGTCTGGATATACAGACCCATTGTCGTCGTCCTGAAAAGTATGAAGAACAGTATACCCATCAGGAGTACAATCAGGATCGGCGTCGGCACAGGACATCCCGGTATAAAGCTTCCGATTGCAGTAATGATTGGGCTGGAAACTGTCGGTGTGGCGCCGCCATTGATCCAGTATGCGATACTGCGTCCGCATGTAAACAGGATCAGTGTTGCAATCATAGGCTGGATCCTGAAGACGGAAACCAGCATTCCGTTAAAAGCTCCGAAAAGCATTGCCACAGCACAGCATGCAAGTATCCCGAGGATCACTGTCAGCGGAGTAATCGTCTCCGTGCTCTTCAGCACTTTTACCAGCGTACTGCCCGCAATTGCAGCCAGGGCTCCGACCGAAATATCCTGTCCGCCCGATGCAGCTGTAACCAGCGTCATGCCCATCGCGAGGATTGCGAGTTCGGAAGCTCCGTTGAATATACTGACCAGGTTGCCTTGCAGCACGGGATATCCGTCGTTGTTATTGACAATGGCAATGGAAAAGAAGCCTGGGTCACGAATCAGGTTAAAAATGACCAGAATTATGATGGCTACGAACGGGATCAGAAGCTGAGAATTCTTCTGGAAAAAAGAGCTTGACTTATTCCTGTTGTCAGCCGGCATTCTCTTTTTCACCTCCCGCAATCGTATACATAACATTTGTCTGGGTTAACTCATGGCCTTTCAGTTCTCCGACGATCTTCCTGTCCCGCATGACAATCAGGCGGGAACATGTCCGCAGCATCTCCTCTATTTCTGACGAAATAAAGGTTACGCTCATGCCCTCTTCCGCAAGTTTGAGCACAAGCCGCTGGATTTCTGTTTTTGTTCCCACATCAATTCCGCGGGTCGGCTCGTCAAGGATCAGGTAATCCGGATGTGTCAGCAGCCAGCGGGCAAGGATTACTTTCTGCTGGTTGCCCCCGCTCAGGCTTTTGATCGGAACATCCTGGCTGGCTGCCTTGATCTCAAGCGTTTTGATGTATTCGTCCGCAAACTTTTCCATTTCCTTCCGGGACATCGGATGGAAAAAGCCTTTCATGACCTGCAACGCCAGGATGATATTTTCACGGACAGAAAGATCCGCAATAATCCCGTCGCGTTTGCGATCCTCCGGAAGATAACCGATTCCTGCTTTCATTGCATGGATCGGTTTTGTGATGCTTTTCTCTTTCCCTTCCACCAGGATTTTCCCGCCCGTAATACGGTCGGCTGCGAAGATTGCCCGAACGCTTTCGCTTCTTCCGGATCCCAGCAGCCCTGTAAATCCGTTTACTTCACCTTTGGCAATTCGGAAATCAAACGGACGCGCTTCAGATGAACTTAATCCTTTTGCTTCATAGAAAGCTTCGCCTTCCGACGCATTGGCACTGCCTTCCTTGTCCAGATCCGAAAGTCCTTCCAGGTCCTTACCCATCATTTTGGATACAAGCTCCACCTGCGGCAGGTTCTGCACTTCAAACTCGCCGACAAGTTCGCCGTTCCGGAGAACTGTAATGCGGTCGCTGACCGCATAAACCTGTTCCAGGAAATGCGTGACGAAGATGATGCCCACTCCGCGGCTCTTCAGGTCCCGCATCAAAGAGAAAAGCATTTCTACTTCGTGGTCATCCAGTGAAGACGTCGGTTCATCCAGGATCAGCACCTTGCAGTCCGCATCCACAGCCCGGGCAATCGCTACCATCTGCTGGACAGCCAGGGAGCATGAACCGAGCTGTTGCTTCGGGCGGGCAGGAATTCCGAGGCTTTTCAGCAGTTTATCAGCATCCTGTTCCCTTTTTTTCCAATGTACAGTGGCGCTTTTATCACGCCCGATATACATGTTTTCAGCTACCGTCAGGTTCGGGCACAATGTAATCTCCTGGTAAACCGTGCTGATACCTTTTTCCTGAGCATCCTGTGGAGAACGGATCGTTACAGCGCCGTCAATACCGTCCACGCAGATCTCACCGGCATCTTTTTCATAAACGCCTGTAAGCACTTTGATCAAAGTGGATTTTCCGGCGCCGTTCTCGCCCATGAGGGCATGGATCTCGCCTTTGCGGAGTGTGAAGTCAACATTCTGCAAGGCTTTTACTCCAGGAAATGTTTTATAGATTCCTCGCATGGTCAGTACAATTCCGTCATCCATCCGAATGCTCCCTTCCTAAAATGCGCGGTGCGGAACGCAGATTACTCCATGTTTCCGCACCGCGCATCCTGTCGGTTTAAACTGAATACCTGAAGAACTGATTATTCACCCAGGCCGTAGGTAGCGATGTCATCTTCGGTGAGTTCGCGGGCGTCGAAGCCTTTTTCAACGGAGATGATCTGGTTCTTTTCATTCAGGCCTTCGATTGCTTCACCGGCTTCAACCTTCTTGATCATCTGGTCGATCACAGCTGCCTGGAAGGGGCTGCACTGTCCGTCATAGTTCCACTTGCCGGCCAGCAGTTCACGGAGGGCCCACTTGTTGCAGTCAAAGCCCATGACGATCACATCTCCGTCCACGCCGTGGGTGATGCCGGCATCGTCCAGAGCAGCAACGGCACCCTTGGCCATACCGTCGTTCTCAGCATAGATGACATTGAAGGGGGTCTTTGCATTGATAACAGATTCAACGATCTTCTTGGCTTCTGCTTCGTCCCAGGTCGCGGTCTGCTGGATGACCTTGGTCATCTTGCCGCTTTCGAACTGCGCATCCAGAGCACCGGTACGTCCCAGCTGAGCATCGCTGCCCATGGCACCCTGAATATGGATCACTTCATACTTCTCGAGGTTCTGGGCCAGCAGCCAATTCACAGCGGTCTCGCCTTCCTGCGCCATGTCGGAAACGACGGCAGCCAGGTACAGGCTGGGATCACAGTCGATCATACGGTCAAAGAGGAAGACGCCGATACCCTGTTCCTGGGCATCTTTCAGGACAGCTTCCCAACCGGTGGTCTCAGCAGCGGAGATCAGCAGGTAGTCAACGCCGTCGGTGATGAACTGGCGGGCAGCGTTCAGCTGTTCATCGTTCTTCAGGCTGTAAGCGGTCTTGGTCTCATAGCCGTTCTCGGCAGAGAAGACCTCTTCAAAGTTCTTAACGTTGGCTTCACGGTATCCGGATTCAGACGGCGGGTTGTTGACGATGCCGACTTTGATGACCTTCGCTTCATCCGCAAAGACGGTGAACACGGTCAGGCACAGAGCCAGAGCGATTACCAGAGCAATAATTTTCTTCATGGTTCTTCTCCTCCATTTTTTGGCATTGTATGCCTTTTTGTTATCTGTAGTATAAACGAAACCCCCTGCACATAAAATGCAGAGGATTTCGTTTTTGGTTGATATTTTTCCATTCTGATGATGATTGTTATGAAAACAGTACAGTATTTTTTTATTCAGGTTTGTTTTTTTTCTCCTGGTAGTTCCTGCGGTATTCACCCGGCGTCATGCCTGTCGTTTTCTTGAAAAGGTAGCTGAAATAGTGCGAATCATTGTACCCGACATCCTGCGCAATCTGCACGGAACGGATATCGGTGCCCTCAAGCATTTCTTTCGCCTTGCCGATTCGCAGCCCCGTCAGATACTGCGTAAAGGTAATACCTGTTTCCTGTGCAAAAACCGTCGAAAAACGGCTCTGGGACATATGTACCTCGCCGGCGACGTCCTGCAGCATCAGGTTCGGGTTGGAATAATTCCTGGAAAGGTAATCCCTCGCTTTGCTGACCGCAGTGTTCCCGTATCCTTTTCCGCTCTGGTCCCGGAATGCGATCGCTTTGCGGATCAGTTCGGCCAGCATATGGAATCCGGCTTCTCCCTCCGTATGCAGGGCTTCGGATATCTGCTCCTCGCTGAGTACGTCGCGGGTATGCCCAGAAGCCTCATGAATGATCTTCCGGGCTGCCAGCAAAGCTGCTACGCGGAGGTAACCAAGCGCGATATCCCGTTCCATTGATTCCGTATACTCCGTCAGGATTGCTTCCACATTTTCACCTGACGCGTACTGCAGCCGTTCATACAAGGGGCTGAGATCGGCTTCTGTCAGCAGCGTTTGCCTGCCCTCTTCCTCGTTGGCCCCGATCACATGCCGTCCGGGTGTGCCTTCTGCCGCAAGGAGATGGCGTGCGTGACGTGCAGAACGCATGGATTTGCGGATATCATGAAAATCATTTACGGTTTCCCCCACACCGATCAGCAAGCCTGTATTCCGTGAAAGCTCAGGCAGGTGCACTGCAGAGTTGGCAAAAGAGTATGCCCGTTCTTCTGCGTCATCCGGGTTGTCTCCCAGCACCAGGGCTCTTGCGCCCTTGGGGGAAGCGCATACGAAAGTGCTGCCGCCGCTCATATCTGCCAGTGCGGTCAATGCATTCCTGCACGCAATACGTTTCTCGCCTTCTGCGTCAAAAGCGATATCTACAACTGTATAGCACCCTGCTGTCAGGTTGACACCAAGATCCCGCATCTGCCTGCGCAGCGCATCATCATCGTCCGGGTCTCCTTCATCCGTAAACAATGAAGCCAGCAGCTTGTCGCGCAGGAACTGATTACCCGAAGAAACGCGTTCCTGAAGCGCAGAAAGGTTTTCCTGTTCTTTGCGCTTTTCTGTGATCCTCTGGCGCACACGGTTCAGGGCTTCTTCCAGTTCTTTTGACGTCACAGGTTTCAGGAGGTATTCACTGACGCCGAATGATATGGCTTTCTGTGCATAGACAAAGTCGTCATATCCCGAAAGAATGATGCGTTCCACCCATGGCATGGTTCTCTGGACTTCTTCGCAGAGTTTCATACCGTCCATAAACGGCATACGAATGTCTGTAAGCAATATGTCGGCATTGAGATCCCGGAGCATCGGAAGCGCCATTTCTCCGTCCGGTGCCTCCCCGACAAGCTGGTACCCTTTTTCTTCCCAGGGGAAAGAGTTTCGCAGGTTTTCGCGGATGGATATCTCATCATCCACCAGAAAAACCTTTATGAGTGAATCCGCTGTCACTTACTCAATCTCCTCTCTGGTTCGGATCGGTATCGTAAAGGATACTTCCGTTCCTTCTTTTCCTGATTTCAGTGTTATTCCTCTCGTCTTATGATAATACAGTCTGATGCGCATGTCCACATTTCGCAGCCCGAAGCCGGAGTGCATCCCCGGTTCCATTGCCTGGACGGTTGACGGTTCTTCCTTCAGCATTGCTTCAATCCGGGAAATCAATTCCGGGGACATCCCTTTTCCGTTGTCTTTCACAGCAAAAAACATCATGCCGCGCTCATGCCGCACGGATACTGTTATTTTCCCGCCGCCGCGTTTATTCTTGATCCCATGGTACAAAGCATTCTCGACGAGCGGCTGCAGCAGGAGTTTCAGCATATATACTTCATCAAGCCCCTCCGGCTGGGCAACTTCATAGTCCAGGATGTCTCTGTACCGTGTTTTCTGGATGTTCAGATAAGCAGATACATGCTTCAGTTCCTGGCTGACAGGAATCCAATCCGCACCTGAGGAAAGTGAGATCCGGAAGAAATCACTCAGGTTCCTGGTCAGCCGGACAACCTCCTCAGCCTTTCCGGATTCAGCTTGCCAGACAATCGTATCCAGTGTGTTGTAAAGGAAATGCGGATTGATCTGCGCCTGAAGCGTACGCAGCTCTGCCCTAGAGAGGTGCTCCTGGTTCTGGCGTATCTGAGTAATCAAAGTTTCCAGCCGATCCGCCATCTGATTGACATGCTCGCCGAGTTCGCGCAGCTCCTCCACGTCCATGCCGCGGACGCGGTCTGCAAAGTTTCCCTCAGCAATCCTGCGTACAGTTTCCTCCAGTGTGTATATAGAAGAATGAATGGACTCCGTCAGTTTCCGCGTTTCCCTTCCGGTCCTCAGGTAGGCGAAAAGCAGCAGCAAGATTTCTGTAATAACAGCGATTGCAACTGTTGTCCGCGCCTGCCGGTTGACCACTGCGGCATTCGCAATTTCTTCCGTTGTAAATGCATCCAGCATATCCGTGACCAGGCGGCCGACACCGCGGACTTCGTCAACAATCTGTTCAATGCTGCTGATCGGTTCTCCCGCAGCCATCCCGTCGCGTACCCTGAGTGCATATTGTTCCATCGTATCCATGGTCCGGCGTGCGATGGTCAGCTGAAGGTGCCCGCTGCCCCTCGTTTCGTTCAGCAGCATATCCAGTGTCTTATCTGTTTCTGCAATCAGCTCTTCAGCATTGCTTTCTTCAAATGCGATTCTGCCGGCAGCCACTGAAAAAAGGTTCTCAGCGATTGTGCTTTCCAGCGCAGGCTTCATGCCGGCTGCCGTGCTCATCCGCCGGATCATCGCCTGTGTCCGTGAAGAATAAACCAGCATGACTGCAATGCCGATCACGGCCGGGATTGTCAGCAGAAGTGCCACGGAATTGAGCGACATGCGAATCTGCGACGTGATACTGGTCAGTCTGCTTTGCCGCATCTCAGAATCCCTCCACAGCCGGATTGCTCAGATCGTCAAATTCCGTGAACATACCTTCCTCCGGATGATATGTTCCCGCGACATGTTCTCCGCTTTTCAGCTTCTTTACGAGTTCCATCACTGCTTTCCCGAGGTTCGGTGTACACTGGACAACACAATTGACTTTTCCGGCTTTCAGGGCATCCACAGCTTCTTTTTCGCCGTCCACGGTAATCAGGACAATGTCCTTTCCCGGTTTGATATCCTGCTTTTCAAGCACATCGAGGACACCAAGGGTCATTGAATCGTTATGCGAGTAGATGACATCGATCCCTCCGACGCCGTACTGATCCAGCAGCTGCCGGGCGCATTCCTCGCCCTTGGAGCGGAGGAAGTCACCGCTGATGCTGTCGATGACGGTGAAACGCGGATCACCGCCGATCACATCCATGAATCCGCGCTGGCGTTCCCGCATCGGTGTGGAATCGATTGTTCCGCTGATTTCAGCGATGTTCAGGTGTTCTGCTTTCATCGCATCTGCTTTTTGCAGCAGGAATTCCCCTGCCCGCCTGCCTTCCGCGTAAAAGTCAGCGCCGACATAAGCGGTATACAGGTCCTTTTCCTCCGTTTCAATCATCCTGTCCATGAGGATGACCGGAATACCCGCTTTTTTCGCCTCATGCAGCACGTTGTCCCATCCGTTTTCTACAATCGGTGAAAACACGATCACATCCACCTGGTATGCGATAAACGACCGGATCGCGTCAATCTGCTTTTCCTGCTTCTGGTTCGCATTTTCCATCATCAGGCCGAACCCGGCGTCTTTTGCAGCATCCTCCATGCTCGCTGTATTGGCAATACGCCAGGAGCTTTCCGCGCCGAGCTGTGAAAAGCCGACAACAACAGACCCCGGGTTGTTTTCCGTTTCCGGCTGCCTGCTGCAGGACGCCAGCATCATGCAAAGCAGCATTGACGCTGCCACGCATATGATCCGTTTCATGATTCCACCCTCCCTGCTGCACAGGTATTTACAGGTCACTGATTTCAAATCCGCTGCACTGGTTCAGGGCGTCTCCGTGCGCAACGACGCAAACGGTACCTTCCGCAGCAAACCGGTCCAGCCATTCTCCGCAGGCCGCAAGCTGCGCCGGCGTCGTGTTCAGCACTTCCTTCCGGATCCGTTCGCTTTCTTCCCTCGTATAACCTGTCATCAGGCGGGAGTCCGCAAGGGCGCCCTTGTCCCGCGGGGACAGCAGCGGATTCAGTTCGTTCAGCGCTGCGATGATGTATCCGTCCAGGACATCGCCGTTTTCCGCGAAACTGCGCAGGAAACCGGCGGCTTCGCCGTCCGCAAGCAGCGTTTTCCCGGGCGTTGGATCGCGGTACGAATAAGAGTAAACATTCCCGGACCTGTCGATTTGCATGCCGGCACCGTAGGCGCCGCCCTGGACCCGCACCCTGTTCCAAAGGTAATCGAGGCTCAGGATGCTTCCAGCAAGCCACAAGGATCCGCAGAATGCTTTTCCGCAGCGGCTGAGCCTGTATCCCCTGGCAGCGAATCCGGTCTGTGCGGGGATCCTGAATCCGGTTGCAGCAGCTGCTTCTTCCCGGTATGCGGCTTTATCCGGGTCGGGTG
This sequence comes from uncultured Clostridia bacterium, assembly GCA_946527725.1. Taxonomy (GTDB): domain Bacteria; phylum Bacillota; class Clostridia; order Christensenellales; family Aristaeellaceae; genus Aristaeella. Next base: position 11,872 of record CAMMYM010000001.1, on the reverse strand, counting down.
TTCCCTGCGGAAAGGCGCCTGCCAGGATTTCCGGCAGTTTTCCGTCGCCGGATGTCACGCTTAGCGTCATCCGCGAAGTACATACCGTCCCGCCGATGATCTTTTCGGCGGTATCCTTGAATTCATCCATCATGGCATCCGGGTTCTGTGAAAAAGCATGGATATACCGGACCGCCCGGTCTCCGTCCAGCGCATTTTTTACAGCGCCTTCCGCGCTGTAAATACTCAGGCATTTCTTCACGGCAACCAGGTGGCCGGCAGCGACAATCCTCTGTCTTGATCCGATTTCGTTCTGGACCATCATTTCGGTGATCCGTTCTTCCTGCCCTTTGACCAGCGTGTTCAGGAGCACTTCCGCGAGCAGTTCCTGTGCTTTTTCAGCGTTTTCTTCCAGCGCACTGGCAAAGGCGACCAGGTAAGGCGTGCAGGCTTCCTCATCCCCCGCCCGTGACCTCGGAACGACCGTAAACCCAAGGCTCCCTGTATATCTCCGGATTTCCTGCTGCAGCCGAAGCGCATCATATTTCTTCGTCGGTAGTCTCCCCAGCATTCCGGCAAAAAGGGAGGCGCGCGTAAGCTCATCCAGCGTCAGGTCTGTCATGGAAAAATAAGCGCGCAGGTGAACCACGCCGTTGCACGGCAGCCGGTGAACCAGGATCCTGGCTCCGTGAACGGTCTCCGTTTCCGTTTCAATCCATTCAGGAGCGACGTCCGCATCTTCCCGTTTCAGGAGCGGCAGCGTTGCCAGGTCTTCTTCGCGGTCAGGTTCTTCCTGCCACCGTGCGATCTCTTCGGCAAAGCTGAACGTTTCCGCCTGTTCAGCCTCTGTCATCCCGGCGAGGGTGCTCCTGATTTTTTCCTCTTCTTTCCGGCGTTTTTCGTCCCCTGCAGTCCTGGAAGGCTTCGTATGCAGGATCACCGCATTCTCCCGGTTCAGCAGCATATCCTCCGCCAGCCGGTCAAACGTTCCGTCTGCCAGGTACTCCTGTACACGCCGTACCATATTTTCCGGCATCAGCGCTTCCTCCGGCTCCCCGCCGTACAGCCAAGTGCCCATGCAGCGTATACACCTGCCGATTCCCTGCGGTTCTTCCTCCTCGCGCAAATGATATACTGCCCGGTTCATGGATGCCTCGACTGCTCCGCGGTCCAGGCCGTTCCGTTTGATCTCCAGGCCTGTTTCCTGCAGGAGGCTGAGAATCTCTTCCTCCCTGCCGTCTGCCACGTGTTCCGCATGAATGGCTGTCCAGCTCTGCAGTCCTGTATCATCCACAGAAAGGTTCAGGTCGCTGGCCAGCCCGCGTTCGAGCACAGCGCGCTTCAGCGGCGCGTCATTGCTGCCTGTAAGGACATCGCAGATAATAGCCCGCGCCATGTTTTCCGCGCGGTCCTTCCATGTGCCGGTAATCCTGGCGATGGTCAGATATCCCTTGTTTTCCGGTTCTTCCTCCCGGCCAAGCTCGTAGAAGATCGTTTTTTCAGATCCGCGGGGCTGCTGCATGGTGAACGCCGGGTTTTCGTTGCGGCGTTCATAGGAGGAAAAGTATGAGTCCAGCAGCGGCAGCATCTCATCCATGGGTACTGCCCCGTCCAGGTAAACATATGCATTGGACGGATGGTAGCACCGCTCATACTGCGCCCGGAACCGTTCGTATGTCAGGTCCGGGATTTCTTCGGGATCACCGCCGCTGTTGAAGCCATAGCTGGTATCCGGAAAAAGCATGGCGTCGAGTTCCCGGTCAATCAGCGATTCCGTATCACTCATGGACCCTTTCATTTCATTGAACACAACGCCCCTGTACTCCGGGTTCCCGTCCCCGTCCCGGTCAATATGGCATCCCTCCTGGCAGAAGCGCTTCCGGTCCTCCGTCACAAGCGGTGCAAACACCGCGTCCAGGTAAACCATTGCCAGGTTCATCAGGTCCCGCGGATTCCTGCTGGAAACGGGATACATCGTCATATCCGGGAACGTCATCGCGTTCAGGAATGTGTTCATGCTGCTCTTGAGCAGCTCGACAAACGGCTCCTTCATGGGATACTTCCTGCTGCCGCACAGCACGCTGTGTTCAAGGATATGGAAGACACCGGTGGAATCTTCCGGCAGTGTCCTGAAGGTGATCGAAAAAACCATATTTTCCGCGCCGTTGTCCAGCCAGAAAACTTTCGCCCCTGTGCGTTCATGCTCCAGCAGGAAAGTATTCCCTCCCGCCTCACGGGATTCTGCCGCCCGGAGCACGCGGAATCCGCAAACTGCCTGTTTCTCTGCATATTTCATCTGTATACACCCGTTTTCCCTCTGTATGTTCCTACCTATTTTATCGGAAACACCTTTCTTGTCAAGAATCTGCAAAGCAGGAATTCCGTCGTTTGTGTTGTATATTAGAGTGTGTGGTTTCGGCAGGCTGCCGGATTGGAGGTGCGGCATGACAATTCGTGAGCGTATTGAACAGCAGGAATACCTGTTGCTTGCTCCTTATGCCACCCATTCCGCCGAATCTGCCGGGCGGGACAGAAATGAAACCCCCTGTGACCTGCGGACGGATTTCCAGCGCGACAGGGACAGGATTATCCATTGCAAATCCTTCCGCCGCCTGAAGTTCAAAACGCAGGTTTTCCTGTCCCCCGAAGGGGACCATTACCGTACGCGCCTGACGCATACGCTGGAAGTTTCGCAGGTTGCCCGTACGCTGGCCCGTGCCCTCCGCCTGAATGAGGACCTGACGGAAGCAATCGCCCTCGGCCATGACCTTGGGCATACACCGTACGGCCATATCGGGGAACGCACCCTGAACAGCCTTCTCCCGGAAGGTTTCCGCCATAATGAACAAAGCCTGCGCGTCGTGGAAAAGCTTGAGAACGGCGGGATGGGCCTGAACCTGACCCGGGAGGTCCGCCACGGCATCCTGACCCATTCCGGCACGGTGCCGCCGGCGACGCCTGAAGCCGAATGCGTCCGCCGGGCTGACAGGATTGCCTACCTGAACCACGACCTGGATGACGCGCTCCGCAGCGGTATCCTCCGGGCTGACGAAATCCCGCCGGACTGCCTGAAGGTGCTCGGCGCCACCCACCGTGAGCGCATCAACAACATGATTGTGGATATCGTCCGCAGCAGCGAAGGCCAGCCGCATCTTTCCATGAGCGCACCGATTGAGAACGCTATGAACGGGCTCCGGGAATTCATGTTCGAACATGTGTACCGCAATGAATGGCGCGATCCGGAAGAAGCCCGCTGCGATTATGTTCTCCGGCACCTGTTTGAGTATTACTGCGAGCATCCCTGTGAGATGCCCGAAGAATTTGTTGTCCTCGGATACCAGGACGGAACAGAGAGAAGCGTATGCGACTACCTGTCCTGCATGACCGACCGTTACGCAACGCGCAGGTTTACCGCGCTGTTCGCGCCTTCATCCTTTCCTGCGTTCTGACTCCCTGATGAAAGCATACTGAGGTGGATCATCGATGGCATCCCGTTTTCCCTCTTCATGGCTGGATGACCTGCGCGCCCGTTCGGATATCGTGCAGGTCGTTTCCAGCTATGTAGGGCTGAAAAAATCCGGCCGGAAATACTGGGGCCTGTGCCCGTTCCATGGGGAAAAGACCGCTTCCTTTTCCGTGGACGCGGAGCAGCAGCTGTTCTACTGCTTCGGATGCAAGGCCGGCGGGAATGTCATCAGTTTTATCATGGATATCGAACGCTGCAGCTTCAATGAAGCGGTGGAGTTCCTGGCAGACCGCGCCCATATTCCCCTCCCGGAAATGGTCAACGACGCCGACTGGGAGCGCAGGCGCACCCGCAGGGAGCGCCTGCTCCAGGCAAACCGGGAAGCTGCCCGGTTCTACCACGAAACGCTCTTTACCCCCGCCGGCGAAGCATCGCTTGCATACCTGCATCGCCGCGGGCTTTCAGACGCTGTCATCAGGAAGTTCGGACTCGGCGCCGCACCGGACCAGTGGTCCGCCCTGACGGACCGGCTTCTGGCTGCCGGCTTTACACTCGACGAGCTTTCCTCCGTCGGCCTGACCGTTGTCAAACCGCCGAAGGAAAAGGGCGGTAAGCCGCGCCACTTCGATATGTTCAGGAACCGTGCGATCTTCCCGATCATCGACATGTACAAGAATGTCATCGCCTTCGGCGGCCGTTCTCTTGGAAATGAACTCCCGAAGTATATGAACACTTCCGACACGCCTGTTTTCAACAAGCGGAAAGGCGTCTATGCCGCCAACCTGCTCCGGCAGCAGCGCCATCTGGACCATGTGATCCTGGTGGAAGGGTATATGGATGTCGTAAGCCTTACGCAGTTTGGCGTCAACGGCGTCTGCGCCACCCTCGGCACGGCGCTGACAAACGAGCAGGCACGCCTGCTCCGTCGTTTTGCCCCGGAGGTATTCCTCGGGTATGACGGCGATTCCGCCGGGCAGCACGCCATTCTCCGGGGCCTGGATATCCTGGAGGAGGAAGGGATCCCTGCCCGCGTCCTCGACTTCCCCGACGGGCTTGATCCGGACGAATTCATCCGCAGGGACGGAGCGGAAGGCTTCAGCGCGCTTCCTGCCATCCCCGCCGCTGAATACCGTTTGCGCCGCCTGAAGGAATCCTTCGACCTGTCCGGGGATGAGGGACGCATGAATTACGTCCGGAAAGCAGCTTTTGTCCTGGCGCCGCTGGATCCCGTCGGCCAGGAAACATACATCAAAACCCTGATGCTGGAGACGGGTTTTTCCCGTGAAGTCCTGAAACAGCAGATCGAATCAGCCGGCGGAAAGAAGGAAAAAGCCGGTGAGGCCCCCTCCGTCCAGCCGCAGTACAGGAAACCCGCACCTGCCGCGAACCGCCGGGTTTCCGAATCGGTTTCCCCGGAGGTTGCTGCCCAGGAAACATTGATCGGGCTTCTGGCCACGGGACAAATTCCGAAAGATATGGTCGAAGAAAAGGATTTTGAGGACGAGGAGTTGAAATCATTATATACGGCTCTGCTTTCCGGGGCATCTCCCGCATCATTGCTGGACAGCGCGCCGGATGAAGAGTCCCGTTCCCGTTATACGAGGATCCTGATGTCGCCTGTGGCAGACAGTACGGACCAGATGATTTCCATGGCTGCCCAGTGCCTTGTCCGGATCCGCAGAGCCTCCTGCCAGAAACAGTACGAAGCCCTGCAGCAACAGCTGAAATCGCTGGATCCGAAGGATCCGTCCATCCCTGCCCTTCTGCGCGAAGCGCAGGAGATTCGCAGGAAACTTGACAGGATGACGTGATGCCAATAACTCCCCGGGTTCCGGGTTCTGCCGGCGTGAACGCCACGATTGAAAAGGAGAGGATTCCCTTGTCTACCCTTTCACCCGAAAACAAGCAAAAGCGTCTCGACGAACTGTATGAATACGGAAAAACAAAAGGAACGCTGACATATAAGGAAATCATGGACCGGCTGATGGAGCTTGAAATGGACTCCGACCAGCTTGACCATGTGCTCGAGACGCTGGATGCGTATGGCGTCACTGTGGTGAATGACGCGTCAGACACCGTACATATTTCTGACGACCAGGCTGCAGACGTTGCCGCTGCCACGGCGGGTGCCGATGCAGAACCGATCGACCTTTCCATTCCGGAAGGCATCAGCATTGACGATCCGGTACGCATGTACCTGAAGGAGATCGGCAAAGTGCCGCTGCTCACCGCGGAAGAGGAAATTGAAATTGCCAAGCAGCTTGAAGCCGGCGACGAATCAGCCAAGCAAAAGCTTGCCGAGGCCAATCTCCGCCTTGTTGTTTCCATTGCCAAACGCTATGTGGGCCGCGGCATGCTTTTCCTGGACCTGATCCAGGAAGGCAACCTGGGCCTGATCAAAGCCGTGGAGAAATTCGATTACCGCAAGGGCTTCAAGTTCTCAACCTATGCCACTTGGTGGATCCGCCAGGCTATCACGCGCGCCATCGCGGACCAGGCGCGCACCATCCGGATTCCTGTCCACATGGTGGAAACCATCAACAAGCTGATCCGTGTATCCCGCCAGCTGCTCCAGCAGTACGGCCGCGAACCTACACCGGAGGAAATTGCCGCAGAAATGGGCATTTCTGAAGCGAAGGTCCGTGAAATCATCAAAATCGCACAGGAACCCGTTTCACTGGAAACACCCATCGGCGAGGAAGAAGATTCCCACCTCGGCGATTTTATTCCCGACGATGACGCTCCCGCCCCCGCTGAAGCAGCCTCCTTCACCCTCATGAAGGAACAGCTGATGGATGTGCTTGACACCCTGACCCCCAGGGAGGAAAAGGTGCTCCGCCTCCGTTTCGGCCTGGATGACGGGCACCAGCGGACGCTGGAGGAAGTCGGCAAGGAATTCAATGTTACGCGTGAGCGCATCAGGCAGATCGAAGCCAAAGCGCTCCGGAAGCTCCGCCATCCTTCCCGCAGCAAAAAGCTGCGCGATTACCTGGATTGAACCATGATGCAAAAAATGCTGGATCCCCGCCTGTCACTCGCATACGATCTTTACGATCCCTGTGAGCTGGCTGCCGATATCGGGACAGACCACGCTCATTTACCGGCCGCGCTCCTGCAGCGCGGCCGATGTCAGCATATGATCCTGACAGACATTTCCGAAAGTGCGCTGAACAATGCGCGGATGGAAATGATCCGTCTCCGGCTGACCGGCCGCGTCTCGCTGCGCCTGGGAGACGGGCTTGCGCCGGTTACCGAGGCCTGCGGCATGATCTCCGTCATGGGCATGGGCGGGCGCACGATCCGCGATATTCTCCTTTCCGGCCGCAGCCGCCTGCAGGGCGCTTCCCTGCTGCTGTCCGCGCATACTGACTGGCACCTGATCCGCGCCGCCGTCCGGGATATCGGCTACCGCCTGGACCGGGAGGAACCGTGCTTCGCTGCAGGCAGGTATTACCTGGTACTGCGGGCAAGGCCGGGCGAAGCATCCCTGACGGACCGGGAAATCCGCCTCGGCGGGCCGCTGTTCAGCTCCGCTTCCCCTGTGCTGGTACCCTTCCTGCGGCGGCGCCGCGAAGTCCTCCTGGAAAGCATCCGCGGCCTGTCTTCCGCTTCGGAACCGGATACGGCCAGGCTCGATATACTCCGCGGCGACCTTGAATTCTATGATTCTTTTCTTTCCGCCCATGACAACTGACCATAAAGGAGGGCTGCCCTGTGACTGTCCAGACAATCTTTGACCTCATCAACACCGTCGCGCCGTTTGATACGCAGATGGAATGGGATAATTCCGGCCTGCTGGTCGGCTCACCTTCCCAGGAGGTAACCGTCATCCTCTTTGCGCTCGATGTGACGGAACCTGTCATTGACGAAGCTGCCGCCCTCGGCGCACAGCTGATCGTTACCCATCATCCCCTCATGTTTGATGCGATCCATACCCTGACGGACGGAACCTATGAAGGCCGCCTGATCCGCCGCCTTGTCCGGGAAAACATCAGCCTCATCGCCGCCCATACCAACCTGGACCAGGCTGCCGGCGGGATCAACGATACGCTCGCTGCCCTGTGCGGGCTGGTGGAAGTATCCGGCGACGGGTTTTTCCGTTCCGGTTTCCTGCCGGAACCGATGACTGTCCGCGGTTTTGCTGACCAGCTCGGGGAAAACCTGGAAACCACTGTCCGCATCCTGGCACCTGAGGACCGGATAATCCGGAGGATCGGCCTATGCTCCGGCGGCGGGAGCGATGAATGGCAGCGCGCCGCCGATGCAGGATGCGACGCCTTTGTCAGCGGTGAAATCAGGCATCACCATGCCCTTGCCATGGCGGACGCCGGTATCGCCGCCTTTGAATGCGGCCATTTCGCCACGGAGGAGCCGGGGCTTGCTGCGCTGGCTGAAGCTTTACAAAATTCCCTGAATCATGTAGAATGTAATGTGCGGATTTTTGTATCCGCAGTTTGTGCATATTCATTTCCCCGGCGCCCGTGACAGGCGGGCTTTTCCCTGTCAGAAGGAGGTACCCGCATGGATAATTTTGAAGCATTGTGGGCTTACCAGGCGGAGGATATCAAGGCAGACGCCATTGCAAACACGATCCGGCGTTCTCCCATCCGCCAGAAGCTCGAAAAAACACGCGATCTGATTCTCGACCGCCAGAAGCAGTACAAGCAGATTGAAGTTGAGATCACCGCCATGGCGGACCGCAAAGATATTATTGAGCAGGCTGTTGCCCATTCTGAAAACCAGCTGCGTTCCCTGAAGGAACGTTTCGAATCGAATCCGCCGCAGTCGCCTGAAGACGTGAAAGCCCTGATGACGGAGGTCAGCCACTGCCGGGACACGATCCGCCAGTATGAAGCGGAAATCGCCCGTATCGTAAAGGAATCCACAGCGCACGAAAAACTGCAGTATGTTGTGCGTGTCGAAGCTGCAAACGCCAAGAAGGCCTTCGACCAGCTCAAGGCGGAATATGAAACAGAATCCCAGAGCAAAAAAGCGGAACTGGATGAGCAGCGTGCCCGGGCCAAGGCCCTTGTGAATACAGTGGATCCTGCCCTGCTTGAGGAGTATAACACGATCAAGAAGCACATTTCGCCCCCTGTTGCCCGCCTCACCCACGGGCAATGCTCCGGCTGCAACACATCGCTTCCCTCGGCGGTGCTTTCCCGGATCAAGAACGGGAGCCTGGTCGAATGTGAAACCTGCGGCCGCATGATTATCCAGTAAAACCGGTTGCAAAGCAAAGAACCGTTTCCTCTGAAACGGTTCTTTGCTTTGTTTTACGGTTTCTTCGTTCAGTCAAGATATGCAATCTCCATATCTTCAGGAACACCTTCCCAGGAAGCTTCATCCAGCTCGGTTTCCCGCGGGATGGTAACCTTTTTCAGGGATTCGCATAAATAGAACGCATTGGGGCCGATCTCGCGCAGGTTTTCGCCGAAGGTGAGTTCAGAAAGGAGCGGGCACTTCAGGAAAGCGAATTCACCGACATATTCCACACTTTGCGGAATCAGGATCTCCTCCAGGGCTGTGCATGCGCCGAAACTCGCGCGCTCAAGCATCAGGACCCCTTCCTGCATCGTGATGCTCCGCAGGTTCACACATCCGAAGAAAGCCCGTTCCTCAATCAGTTCGACGGTATTGGGAAGTACAACCGACTTCAGGTTCTCCCTGCCGCTGAATGTCGAATTGCCGATGACCCTGACGGTCAGCCCGCCGATCTTTTCCGGAATGACCAGGTCCGCGTCATATCCGCTGTACAGCAGCGTTTTGCAGCTGACCCCGTCCGGAAGCCCGACATAGGTCATGTGAAGGGCCTCATCGCTTTTCCAGCCGTCATCGTGGTAACCCGCGTACTGGTTCAGCTTTTCCTTTGCGGATTCGGTTTCCTGCTCGGTCATGTCCAGCACCGGTTCGCTGTCGTAATAGTCATCCAGCTCAGCTTCATCGTCGTAATATTCGTCCGGCTCCGGTTCCCCTTCGTCTTCCCCCCCGCCGTACGAACTGTATGGAAAAGCTCCTTCGGGAACGGCAGCGCCCGGTGAATCCAGGTCTTCGGCATCGTCCTGCCCGTCATAGTCTCCTTCTTCGGCTGCGGAAGAAAGCACACACAACAGCAGCATGAATGCGGCAAGCGCCGCAAAAAACCTTTTCATCCGCCTGTGCACCTCCTCCGATCCTTTAATTACTTTATTATAGAAGAACAGCTTTGAAAAATCAACTGCCTGCCGGCCTTCTTTTCCCGTTCTTCCTTCCCTTCCCGGCAAGCCGGAAATTATATCGGAATCCTTCATTGACGAACGCCTGTAATTGTGTTATTCTTCTTTCCGGAAACGTTACCGATATCGTTTCCGGAAACAAGCGAAAAGGAGGTTGTGGCATGAAGGTTTATACCATCAAGGATATTGCCCGTATGGCCAATGTTTCGGTAACAACTGTCAGCCGCGTCCTCAACCGGCGTCCGGACGTCAATCCGGCCACCCGGGAAAAGGTTGAGCGGATTATTGAGGAAAACAATTTCGTCGGCAACAAAAACGCCCGCGGCCTCAAGCAGACCAGCGAAGTCATCGGCCTGATCATCCGCGGCCGTTCAAACCCCTTCCTGAATTCACTGGCGGAATCCATTCTCAGCCATGCCGCTTCCCTGCCGGACAATTTCATCACGGAATATATCGACGAAAAGGCAGATGAGTTCGAAACAGCGCTGCGGTTGACCCATCAGAACAAGGTCAAAGGGATGATTTTTGTCGGCAGCCTGATTGATGAACGGGTCAGCGTGATCCACAGCCTTGAAATCCCTGTTGTCTTTACAACGGTTAACGCCAAGGCTGCGGCAATGCCGAATGCTTCTTCTGTCGCCGTGGACGACAGGAGCATGGGGCGCCTTGTGGCGGAGGAACTGCTCAATGCAGGCCACAGGAGAATCGCCGTCTTCGGGTCCAATCCGATTGCAGGGGATTCCCTGGCGATGCGTTTCCAGGGCTTCTGCGACGCACTGGCTGACCGCGGGCTTTCCTTCAATCCGGACGACTACCGCGAATGCAGGTTCTCCCTTGAAGCCGGCCATACTTCCGCTCTCGAGTATTTCAGGGATCATCCGGATACAACAGCACTGTTTGCCATGAGCGACGCGGTGGCTATCGGTGCAATCCGCGCACTGAAGGATCTCGGGAAATCTGTGCCGGAGGATGTCAGCGTCGTCGGTTTTGACGGCATCGACCTCAGCCGCTATACGATTCCGCGCCTGACGACAGTTGAGCAGCCTGTGGATGAAATTGCCTTCCGCAGCGTAAACCTGCTGCTTGATATGATGGAAAAAGGCGCAGCCCCGCGCCATGTCCTTGTGAAAGCGCTTTACCGCAGCCGCGATTCCGTTGCGGCACCCCGCAGATCATAACAACCGGCCTGAAAGGAGTTACCCCTATGCGTTCAAGCGGTATCCTCATGCATATCACTTCACTTCCTTCCCCGGGCGGCATCGGCAGCCTTGGCCAGGAAGCTTTTGCGTTTGCTGATTTTTTGCAGGCCTCCGGATTCCGCATCTGGCAGGTGCTTCCGGTCGGTCCTACCGGTTACGGGGAAAGCCCGTACCAGTCCAGTTCCATTTATGCGGGCAATCCGCTCCTGATTTCCTGCCGTTCCCTGCGGGATGAAAACCTGCTGACCTATGAGGACAGTGAAGAATACGTTCCCGATAATCCTGAAAAGGTTGATTATGAGGCGGTCAGGAAAAACAAGGAAATGCTTCTCCGCCGCTGCTACCGGGAATCTGCCGGAAAAATGGTGCATCAGCTTGACGTGTTTCGTGCGGAACACCCCTGGGTCCAGGATTTTGCCATGTTCACCGCCCTGAAGGAATACTTCGGCGGCAGGATGTTCTCCGCCTGGCCGGACCGGGACATCGTCCGCCGCAAAAGCAGCGCCATGCTGAAGTATTCGGAACTGCTGAAGGATGACATCTCTTACCATGTTTTCTGCCAGTTCCTCTTCCGCAGGCAATGGTTTGCCCTGAAGGAATACTGCGGCAAACGCGGCATCCTGCTTTTCGGGGACATGCCGATCTATGTTGCCGAGGATTCCGCCGATACATGGACCCATCCGGAATTTTTCCAGCTTGACCGGAACAGGATTCCGAAACGGGTTGCAGGCGTTCCGCCGGATTATTTTTCCGAAACGGGGCAGCTCTGGGGAAACCCGCTTTACCGCTGGCGCAAGCTCCGCCGCAGCGGATACTCCTGGTGGGTCAGCCGTATGAAACACATGGCAGAAATGTTCGATATGGTCCGGATTGATCATTTTGTCGGTTTTGCGAATTATTACTCCGTCCGGCACGGTATGCCGGACGCACGGAAAGGCAAATGGGTCATCGGTCCCGGAAAGGATCTTTTCCGGGTGCTGAAGGAAGAAGGGCCGGATATCCGGATTATTGCC